>DUSO01000074.1 GCA_012842565.1 Bacillota bacterium | reverse complement strand
GGCTGCCGCTATCTGGTGCAGGATGTCAATGCAATACTCATCTTCTTCTATCATCCGGTGGATGCCACGGACCTGCCCCTCGATGCGTCGAAGTCGCTTCAAGAGGTCTTCCTTATTTCGCTTCATAATACATCTCTACCTCATTAATAGGAATCATTGTCTGGATGCGGACTGCTGGCTGTGCCACAAGCTGCTGTGTCATAAAGGGAATGAGCGTGGCACCCGGACCCGGCTGGAGATGGGCGCTTGCCGGGCAGGTTGCAGCAATCCAGTCCTTTACCATCGCCGAATTGCTCTCTATTCGCTTCCTCAAGTCTCCTCAAGAAATTCTTCCACCAGGTGAAGAACCCCATATCTCATACCTCCACTATTGATACATTACCGGGGTATTCTATTATCCTTACCCTTAATGTATAACTTATCATCGCGAGAGTCAAGAGGTTTTTAAATTCCATCCTATCGGGCCCCTTGACATTGCATCAGAGTGGGTATATATTCTTCTTAGATACAATACAGGTGTAGGGTATATTAGATACCCCGAATTCCGACTGTAGTGGTGCGGTAAGTCTGCTGTCATCACGAGCAGCCACTAAACCTTTAGGGGTATTCAGAAGGGGCCCCGTGGGGGTGGCCTGAAGCCCCGAGAGAAGGTTCGAGGTTTGGAAATCGAAGGAGGAGATCTTAAAATGGAAACACGAGACCTCGATAGCCGTTTGAAGAAAGCCTATTTACGGCTCATGGGAATGAGTTGCGCATCGTGTGCTTCCCGGATCGAAAGGAGTCTCAAGGCCCTGCCGGGGGTCACAAGTGCCAGCGTAAACTTCGCTGCGGAGAAAGCAACAGTGGAATATGATCCGTTGAAGGTCACCGTTCTCGATATGACAAAAGCCGTAGCTAACCTCGGGTATGATGCGGTGGAAAGCACTGATGAGAATGGTTCCGATTCCGAGAAGGCCAGGCGCGAACGTGAAGTCAAGGTCCTCAGATTCCTTTTCGCCTCTGCAGCGATACTTTCCCTCCCACTTGTGGCATTCATGTTTGGAGATGTCTTTGGATTGCCTGTGCCCGGGTTCTTACGGAATAAGCTCTTCCAATTTGCCCTTGCTACGCCCGTTCAGTTTATAATAGGCTACCAGTTTTATAGGGGTTCGTATCACGCCCTTAAGGCCCGAAGCGCCAACATGGACGTCTTGATAGCCATGGGGACTTCCGCCGCCTACTTCTATAGCGTAGCTGCTACCTTCTTCATCGAAGGAGACACATACTATGAGACATCCTCGGTGATCATCACCCTGATAATCCTTGGCAGACTCCTTGAGGCGACCGCAAAGGGACGGACTTCGGAAGCAATCAAGAAGCTCATGGGGCTCCAAGCCAAGACCGCAAGGGTGATCCGGGATGGCCGTGAGCTCGAAATACCGGTGGGAGACGTGGAGATAGGAGACCTTATCCTGGTAAGACCCGGAGAAAAAATACCGACAGACGGAATCGTAAAGGAAGGCCACTCTTCAGTAGATGAATCCATGATAACCGGGGAGAGCATCCCTGTGGACAAAGGACCGGGGGATACTGTTATCGGTGCCACTATAAACAAATATGGGGTATTTAGGTTTGAAGCCACCAAGGTGGGGAAGGACACGGTTCTGGCCCAGATTATCAAGCTCGTTGAGGAGGCACAAGGTTCAAAGGCCCCCATTCAGAGGCTTGCCGACCTCATTTCGGCTCATTTTGTACCGGCGGTGGGCGTTATAGCCCTCCTTACCTTCGGGGCATGGTACCTCGCAACCGGTGATTTTGCTTCCGCCCTTATTAATATGACGGCCGTTTTGGTCATCGCCTGCCCGTGCGCCCTGGGACTTGCCACGCCCACTGCTATCATGGTGGGCACGGGTAAGGGTGCGGAGCATGGTATTCTCATCAAGGGCGGTGAATACCTTGAGAAGGCTCATAAGATCGATACCATAATCCTCGATAAAACCGGCACTATCACTAAAGGAACGCCCGAGGTGACCGACACGATATCGTTGAAAGAGGGGATCTTACCGGAAGAAATCCTCCGTATTGCGGCTGCGGCTGAAAGAGGCTCTGAGCATCCCCTGGGTGTGGCAATTGTGGAACATGTAACCAAATTCGGGTTGGAGTTCGGCGAACCGGAGTCATTTGAAGCGCTTCCGGGCCGCGGAATAAGGGCAAGAGTCGAAGGGAAGCCCGTTCTCCTTGGGAATATGAGGCTTATGATGGAAAACAAGATAGCAAGCGGGGATACCAGGAGGCTCTCCGATGTGGTAGCCTCCCTCGAGGACCAGGGGAGGACCGCAATGATCCTGGCATTGGATGGGGAAGCGGTAGGGGTCATAGGGCTGGCAGATACCATTAAGGAGCATTCAGCCGAGGCTATCGCGGAATTGAAGCAGATGGGCGTCAATGTCGTCATGATAACCGGCGATAACAGGCGGACGGCGGAGGCTATAGCAAAGAAGGTAGGTATAGACCAAGTCCTTGCCGAGGTCCTGCCCGAGCACAAGGCCCGTGAAGTGGAAAACCTCAAGGCTCGGGGAAGAATCGTCGGCATGGTAGGCGACGGCATAAATGATGCTCCTGCCCTTGCTACCGCAGATATAGGAATAGCCATCGGGACGGGGACAGACGTGGCTATGGAGGCGGCCAATATAACCCTGATGCGTGGCGACCTGCTTGGGGTCGTTGATTGCATACGACTCAGCCGAAAGACCATGAGCATAATAAAACAAAACCTCTTCTGGGCTTTCGCCTATAACACGCTGGGTATTCCCATCGCAGCCCTGGGGTATCTCTCACCGATTCTCGCCGGTGCAGCAATGGCTCTGAGTTCGGTATCAGTAGTAACGAATTCCCTTCGACTGAGGGGATTTAAACCCCGCAGGGATTGAAAGTGAAATCCGGTGGAGATAACTGCCTGAGTTTCGTCGGAACTCTTTAGCCAAGGCGATGTACGTTGACCGTACTTTCTTGCCGGTGATATAATGTAAACAGGTAAAGATAATCAAATTACTAATCATTATATGGGGGCCATATAATGAAACTTTCCACGAAAGCAAGGTATGGTGTCCGTGCGCTGTGTGCACTGGCACTGATGTCCGAAGACGGTAAACCTGTTTCACTTGCGCGCCTCTCAGAGCGAGAAAATATATCAAAGAATTACCTCAACCTCATATTCCACAAACTCAGGAAATCCGGGCTCGTCGAGGCGGAAAGGGGACTTAACGGCGGATTCAGGTTGGCGAAGAGCCCTGCCGAGATAACGGTCGCCTCTGTAATTCGTGCCCTGGATGGCCCTATCGCCCCTGTCGGGTGTCTCCTTCCTCCAGGAAAGAGCACTGCGAGTCGATGCAGGAGGAAGAGTGAGTGTTTGAGCAGGCCAGCGTGGGTGCGTCTTCAACACCAGATTGAGTTAGCCCTGGATTCGATTACCATATATTCTCTAATAAAGGGTGAAGATCCGACTTCCCCGGGGCTCGATGGATTTGGCATATAAGGAATTGTAGCCCTACACTGGGCGAAGACTATTGGCCCCGACACAGGGGAAGTTGCGAAGGCTATCATGGACCTAAAGCCCCATCCTGAGCAGGGGTACAGGTCATGTCTCGAGATATATCTTGCATAAGAAACAACCTAATGTCCAGGGCTTATCTTTCGAAAAGAGCTTCGGGCTTCTGCTGGATCAGGAATGGACCTACCGGCACGACCGCCTCGATCGTCTGGTGCACAACGCGCACAAGATCGTCTCGAGTCCTACGGTGCAATGTCAAGGGAGATAGCCCATGAAAAGCTCTTTGCTTCGCAGGTTTTCTATTGTTAGCTTTATGATGTTCTTTTTGCTTGCGGTGGCCCTCGCACTGGTGATGTCCGGGTTCATAAAAGCTCGCGTGTTGGACATCCTGGCTCGGGTTACTGGCGAGTACGTGCAGGCCCTACTACACAGCCAGGTACGGGTAGAGACCACCCCGGAAGAACACTATGCTGAAATGGCCTGGCTATTCAAACAGGGGGTCCTTGGTGAAAAGATAATGGGAATGAAGATATTGAGAATCAAGGTCTGGGATAGTTCTGGCAAGATTATCCTCTCCAATAACGAAAGCATTATTGGACGGCAGTTTCCGTTGACCGAAAAGCTGAAAAAGACATTGAACGGTCAGGTCATCACCGAGGCGGTCAGGCTGCAGAAAGGGGAAACGGACACCAAAGGCCCCGGGGGTGATAGAGCAGTGAAGGTCTATGTTCCCATGAAAAACTCTCAGGGCCTGGTCTTAGGGGCTTATGAACTCTATTTGGATGCCCCATTGGTATACCGTTCTACCTCTGGAGCCTATTACATAGTAGGGCTTACCCTCCTCGGTGGCTTCATCCTCGTATACGTTTCGCTATATCGATTTTTCAAGTCGGCCTCACAGGTGATCGAACAACAGAGTGCATCCTTAAAAGCTCTACAAATACGCCTGGATGCAATTCACAATGAAAAACAGGACATCTACCTTGGTACAATAAAGACGCTGTCAGCAGCCCTCAATGCCAAGGATAATTACACAGCGGACCATTCGATCCGGGTAGCCGATTTTGCCTTACAGATAGGCGAGGAGCTAGGCCTATCCGAAGACAGGTTGAAACTGCTGGAGGAAGCAGCTCTGTTTCACGACATAGGTAAGATCGGAATTCCCGAGCATATCCTTAATAAGCCAGACAAGCTCAGTCCCCAGGAATTAGCACAGGTTAAGAAGCACCCAATCATCGGCGCTCAAATCATAGGTGTTGCGGATACATTAGTGGAACATGCTCTTATCATTCGACACCACCACGAACGTTATGATGGAAATGGCTACCCTGACAGGTTGATAGGGGAAGATATACCCCTGGAATCTCGCATCCTGGCTGCGGCGGATACCTACGATGCCCTCATCAGCGAAAGGCCATATCGCCGTGGCCTTTCGGCTTTTGAAGCGGTAGAAGTCTTGCGCCGGTGTCGGGGGAGTCAACTTGACCCACAGGTGGTAGAAGCTTTCCTTGCCGTCCTGGACCGGCAGGGACCATCCCGGAGACGATACACAAGAATCTCTCAGACAACAGCTTCTACCTCGCGCATAATATAACCTATCTTCCGCACCCCTGGTTGAATCGATTGTGATGGGACCGGGGAGCAAGCTTTTGTCCGTAGTCCTTGGGTTTATTGGGATGAATGCCTGGCCTTTGAGGAAGGTTACAACACCATAGCAGGCCTTGGCATCATGGGGGCCGTCCCCGATGAAACACTGTATGTTTAAGTGTACCGGGAGGCGACGCTTGGGCTTGTGGCAGAGGAAATAGGAGTTCATGGCGAGCAGGCTCATAAGACAATCGTCGTGCGTCCCCTGGAGAGCGAAGGATACGGGGAGAGGCCCTGAATCTGTAATATAGCGACAATGGTATAATGGACATGGCCAGGAGCTCATATTCGCGCCCAGTGAGATCCAGTTCCTGACCTCCACGCTACGCTACCGTGCGCTTGGAGTCCATTCGGGCTAACCTGCGGATAGCTCCTTTTCGCCTTCCATAGAGCCAGCACGCCCCGCAGCGCATCTCCGCAGAACAGCCTTCACTCTTGCGACCAGTTCGCGGGGGCTAAAGGGTTTCATTATATAGTCTCGGCCCCAAAATGGCTGCCGCTTGATTTCAGGTGAGCCCTCTCCAAATCAAAGTATGAATGAGCCCTGGTACGGGAGGTTTGCGAAAAGGTTAAAAAATGTTGATGGGCGGAACCTGCGCCTGCAGTTTGGATGACTCAAGAAATCATTCCAAAACAATTAAATTATTCTATTGACATCCAGGGGGACAAGTGGTAAATTAAATGTGCAGGTTCTCAAAAATATTGAGTATCATTTTAAGAGCTACGACGGTGGCTCCGGCAGCCGATGCCGGAAAGACTTGTTCTCAATTCCGACTGTTTTCCTTTCTCATTGTGTCCATGATATCGAGACGCCGATTGTGTAAGGCGGCGTAGTACTTAGGACTATGCGCCCAGCCTCACTTCCGGGGGTCGTATATGCCATGGACCTCGCAGCTATTGGGCGGACGAATCCATCAATCCAGAGGTCTCCCATTCTAACTTCCTCCAGTATTATTCCTCGCCTGATGCTGTCCTATATGAGGAATGTCTCTTGCATATTCTCAGTCAGACACCTATGCCGCGGGGGCAGCGCCATCAGAGGGACAAAAATGGCGCCTGGCTGTTTTCTGGCGCCCGGCTGGCGCCATCGAAAGGATGAAACAGCGCCGGGCCCGGCCATTTCCGGCGCACATCGAATCAGTAGGCGCAGGTCGAATCAGCAGGAGGTGGTGCAACCTAGCTAGGTGTCATGAGTGCGGATGTTTCTGGCGGGAGATAAGAGGGGATAGAGACTTGGCCGGGAATAAAAATGTCGGGAGGGATTCTGATGAAAAGGCTGTTGATGGTTCTGGCTATCCTGTGTCTCCTGGTAGCTGTGTCCGTCCAAGTGCCTGGCGGGAATGGCGCGGTGTCAGCGGCGGGAAAGAAATATACCATTGCCACAGTGCCTAAGGTAAGTGGTATCGCGTGGTTTGACCGCATGTCGGAGGGTGTGAAGAAGTTTGCAAAGGATACGGGCCACGAAGCCTTCCAGGTTGGCCCTCAGAAAGCGGATGCTGCACTTCAGGTCCAGATCATCGAGGACCTCATCGCTCAGAAAGTGGATGCTATCTGCGTAGTCCCGTTCTCGCAGGAGGCTCTCGAGCCCGTCCTAAAGAAGGCCCGGAGCAGAGGGATTGTCGTCATAGCCCACGAAGCCTCCGGGATCCAGAACGTGGACTTTGACATCGAAGCCTTCGATAATGCCGCATACGGGGCCCACTTCATGGACCACCTGGCGAAGCTGATGGGCGAAGAAGGAGAATATGCGGTATTCGTCGGCAGCCTGACATCCAAGTCGCACAATGAGTGGGTCGACGCATCGATAAAGCGGCAAAAGGAAAAGTACCCTAAGATGAAGCTCGTGACCGAGCGACTGGAAACGTACGATGACCAGAAAATCGCCTATCAGAAGACAAGAGAGCTCTTGAAGGCCTATCCGAACTTAAAGGGCATCCAGGGAAGCGCCATGGCGGATGCTCCGGGTGCGGCCCTTGCGGTTGAAGAGATGGGCCTCATCGGCAAGGTGCATATCGTCGGGACCAGCCTGGTGTCGGTGGCTGGGAAGTACCTGAAGAGCGGCGCCTGCTCCTTGATCGGGTTCTGGGATCCGGCCGATGCAGGTTATGCCATGAACAAACTCGCGGTAATGATCCTCGACGGCAAGAGAGACCAGATAAAGACCGGCCTCGACCTCGGCATACCCGGATACAGGAACCTAAAGCTCCAGGGCAAGGTGCTCTACGGGTCAGCCTGGGTTGACGTTACCAAGGAGAATATGGACAAGTACAACTTCTAGGAAGGGGAAGGGGCACGCATGGCAGGTGGGCGGGGTATCGTCCCGTTACGGCGGTGTCGCCCCGTTACATCTGCCATGTTCCTTGAAGCTGCGCGCAAGGTTTGGAGTGCCCATAAAACAGTCTCACGGGGGTGGACGGCGAAAATGTCCAGGCCGTTCTTGGAAGTAAGAAACGTGAGCAAGTCATTCGCCGGGGTCCGCGCCCTCGAGAACGTGAGCCTCACGATCAACCAGGGCGAGATCAGATGCCTGGTCGGGGAGAATGGTTCCGGCAAGTCAACGCTCATAAAGATCATAGCCGGGGTGTACGCCCCCGATCATGGAGACATCATCATCGGTGGGAAGCTGTTCAAGCGCCTGCATCCCATTGATTCAATCCGGGAAGGAATCCAGATCATATACCAGGATTTCTCCCTGTTCCCCAACCTAACTGTTGCTGAAAACCTGGCCTTGAACCATGAGATGTCGCAGAGGAGGCGCTTCGTCGACTGGAGAGGGGTCAACCAGATTGCCAGAGAGGCCCTCGCGAGAATAGGCGTTGAAATCCCTTTGAACGCCAGGGTAGAGGAACTGCCTGTCGCGGATAAGCAGCTGGTCGCCATTTCCCGGGCGCTACTCCAGCATGCCAGGCTCATCATCATGGACGAACCGACCACTGCTTTGACGAGGCGGGAGGTCGATGCGCTGTTCAGGGTCATCAAGGGGCTGCAACAAAAGGGAATCTCGATCCTGTTCGTGAGCCACAAGCTCAATGAGGTTTATGAGATCGCTGAAAAGATCACGATCCTCAGGAATGGGAAGAACGTGGCAGATGGGGATACCTCGGAGTTTGACAGGGCTAAACTGATATATCACATGACCGGTCGTCAGGTGGAACAGAGCCGTTATGAGCGAGAGGCTGGCGGCGACCAGGCTCGCCCATTGTTGAAGGTTGAGAACCTGTCAAGACGTGGTGAATACAGCGATGTCTCCTTTGAGCTCTACCCGGGTGAGATTCTTGGGCTTGTTGGCCTCCTTGGAGCAGGACGGACCGAGCTTGCCATGAGCTTGCTGGGCCTGAGGCCCCCAGACTCCGGCAGGATCTACATCGATGGAAAGCCAATAAAGATCAGATCTTTTGAGCAAGCTGTCAAGCAGGGGATAGGCTATGTTCCGGAGGACCGTCTGACCCAGGGGTTATTCTTGCAGCAGTCCATCGGCCGGAATATCGTCGTAGGGACCATTGACAGGTACCTGAACCGTTTTGGGCTTATCGATTCGAGAAAGGTGAATGGGCAGATAAGCAAGTGGGTCAGGGACCTGAGCATCGTTACCCCGTCCCCCCTCCTGCCGGTCCAGAGCCTGTCAGGCGGAAACCAGCAGAGGGTTGTGCTGGCCAAGTGGCTGGCCTCCAACCCCAGGATCCTTGTCTTGAATGGGCCTACCGTGGGAGTCGATGTCGGCTCGAAGGCCGAGATTCACAGGATAATCAGGGAGCTGGCCCGCCAGGGTGTGGGCGTCCTCCTTATCTCAGATGATATACCAGAGGTCCTCAACAATTGCAGCCGCATTCTTCTCATGAGGAAAGGCAGGATAGTTGAGGAATTCACCGCGGGGATGGTGAGCGAGAACGAGCTCGTGAACAAACTGAGCGGAGCGGCGTGAAACTGAGCGAGCGGCGTGACCCGCGCGCCAGGGTATTCCGTGCTCCAGGTATTGCTGGAGAGGCCGGAGGGAAGTGTGCGAGATGAAAAGGTTGCCTTCAACAAATGAATTCTATGTTGCGGCGACGATTGTCCTCCTGTCTATCATAATCGGGAGCATAAACCCTGCGTTCTTTACGCTCGGAAACCTCATCGACCTTCTCAGGAGCAGCATCGTCATGGGGATATTCGGCCTGGGAGTCCTGATGGTGATAATTTCCGGCGGGATCGACGTATCATTTACTGCCATCGCCTCCATCAGCATGTTCGCAACAACCAAGATATTGAGATACTATGATTTTCAGGGCACTGTTCTGGTTGCATTCCTGATCGCCGCCGGAATTGGGCTCGCTCTGGGCCTCATCAATGCGGTTTTCATCTCCCTCTTCAGGCTGCCCACACTGATTGTAACGCTGGGCACGGCGAGCATGATCAACGGATTTATGCTTGCATTCATAGGGGCTCGCGAGATCAGCAACATTCCTCAGGGCATGATCGAGTTTTCAAAGATAAACCTTTTTGAGGTCACTTCAAGCACTGGTTTTGTTTATGGCCTACCTGCTGCCATCTTGATACTCGCGGCTCTCGTTGTCTTCGTGTGGTTTCTGCTTAAGTACACTATGCTGGGCAGAGGTATCTATGCCCTCGGCGGGGACCGGGTTGCCGCAGAGAGGGTAGGATTCGACATCAATGCCATCCAGTTCTTTATATATGGCTTCGTCGGCCTCATCTCCGGGGTGGGTGGGCTTGTCCATACCTGCTTGATGAGGAATTCGGACCCCGTTGACCTGATGGGCACAGAGCTAGTCGTGATCGCCGCGGTAGTGCTCGGGGGAGCGAGGATTACCGGCGGACACGGGACGGTCCTCGGGACCCTGTTGGGGCTGTTCCTTGTCACCATCATTACAAATAGTTTGATCCTGCTGGGCATACCTTCTTACTGGCAGAGCGCTGTTGTAGGGATGCTGATCCTAGTGGGCACGGGGGTTACCGCTTATCAGAGTAAGAGGGCTCAAGCTTCACATGGCTTGGCCTAAAACGATAAGGAACCTTTTCTGGGGGATGTCTATGTCCATAAGTGAAACCAAGCAGGAACAGAGAGACATGAGCTCACGGTGGTTGGGACGTCTCGGCATCTATGGCGTGATGAACCGCGATAACAACCTAGTGCTGTTGATAGCCATAATGGTTACGAGCTTTGTGCTGATGGCGAGCCTCAGGCCTGACCGCTTTTTAACCCTCGACAACTTTGACTCGATGGCTTATCAATTTCCCGAATTCGGCATCATGTCCATCGCGATGATGCTGACGATGCTCACCGGGGGGATTGACCTCTCGATTGTCGGCATGGCCAACCTCTCGGGGGTATTCGCCGCTCTCGCGATGGCGAGGTTCATCCCGGAGGGCACCACGTCGGTCCAGCTTGTATTCTACATTCTCGGCGCAGTTATCCTGTCCCTTGCCACCGGCCTGGCATGCGGTCTTGTAAACGGCCTTCTCATCTCCAGAATCGGTATTCCGCCGATCCTGGCGACACTGGGGACCATGCAGCTATTCACAGGGATAGCCATCATAATCACAAAGGGCTATGCTGTCTTCGGCTTCCCTGAACAGTTCACAGTGCTCGGCAACGAAGCCCTATGGATTTTCCCGATACCATTCATCATATTCGTTGTTTGTGCGTCAGCATGTGCGGTGATGTTGAACAAGACGTCCTTCGGCTTAAAGCTGTATATGATGGGAACAAACCCTACTGCATCTAAATTCTCAGGAATAAACAACGCAGCCATGCTCGTGAGGACCTACATGCTGAGCGGGCTGCTCGCCGCCATAGCAGGTCTTGTCGTCATAGCCAGGACCAACTCGGCTAAGGCGGACTACGGCACATCCTACACCCTGCAGGCAATACTGATTTCCGTGATGGGCGGGGTAAACCCAAGCGGGGGTTTTGGGACAATCTCGGGTATAGTCCTCGCGGTGCTAACCCTTCAATTCCTCTCAAGCGGTTTCAACATGCTGCGGTTCAGCAACTTCTTCAAGGATTTCGTATGGGGCGCCACTTTGCTCGCTGTGATGGTGATGAACTACCTGGTCAACAACAGACGATCTCGGAGCCGGGCTCTCGGGCTCGATCAACGCGAAGCTATTGTTGGCGAGTCTGATCATATTGATATGAGGCCGGATGCAAGGAGGGTTCAGGAATGAGAAAGCTGATCAACGAGCCGAAGGATTTTGTGAACGAGATGCTTGAGGGTATCTACGCAGGGCACCCGGATATGGTAAAGCCGGTGGATGGCAACCTGAGGTGCCTTGTCCGGACCACCAAGAAGGAAGGCAAGGTTGGACTCGCCACCGGGGGAGGCTCGGGGCACTTGCCGCTGTTCCTGGGCTATGTGGGCGAGGGGATGCTGGACGGCTGCTCGATCGGCGGGGTTTTTCAGTCGCCCAGCTCTGAGCAGATGCTCATTGTGACCAAGGCTATAGACAGCGGAGCGGGCGTGCTCTACATTTACGGCAATTACGGCGGGGACGTGATGAACTTCGACATGGCCGCAGAAATGGCCGAGATGGAGGGAATCCGCGTGATGCAGGTGGTCGCCGGGGAGGACGTGGCCTCAGCCCCTAAAGGGAAGGAGGACAAGAGACGAGGGGTCGCGGGGATTTTCTTCGTATACAAGATAGCGGGCGCATATGCGGAAGAGATGGCCCCCCTCGAGGAAGTGAAGAGGGTCGCCGACAAGGTATGCGCCAACGTGAGGACTATGGGCGTAGCCCTGTCGCCGTGCACCATCCCCGAGGTTGGCAAGCCCACCTTCGAGCTGGGCGAGGGAGAGATGGAGATTGGGATGGGCATTCATGGCGAGCCGGGGGTCAGGAGAGGCCCTCTAATGAAGGCTGACCAGGTCGTTGACGAGATACTGCGTCCCATTCTCGACGACCTGCCGTTTACTCGGGGTGATGAAGTATCGGTCCTGATCAATGGCCTGGGGGCAACACCCAAGGAAGAACTCTACATCCTCAACCGGCGTGTCGCCCAGGTTCTCAAGAGCGAAGGGATAAAGGTATATCACACATATGTAGGGGAGTTCGCCACCTCACTGGAGATGGCTGGTGCGTCGGTGAGCCTCTTGCGACTAGATGATGAGATGAAGAGGCTCCTCGCGAAACCCGCCAATACTCCATTCTTTGTCCAACCACAACTGCAAGTTTAAGAAGGGGTAATAAGTCTGTGAGCGCAAAGAACACTCTGACGGGGAATGACATCAAGAGGATATTTGAACGCATTGCCGACATAATGGAGGAAACACGGGACTGGCTGGGAGAGCTTGACGGAGCGATGGGGGATGGGGACCTGGGGCTCACGATGAGCACCGGGTTTCGTAAGGCTGCTGAGGCGCTCCGGGATCTCGATGAGAAAGACGTCGGGAAACTACTGGCAAAGGCCGGCATGGTGATCGGCCAGAGTGCACCGTCTACCATGGGAACCCTGATGGCGACCGGCTTCATGAAGGGCGGAAAGGCGGTGCAGGGGAAGGAGGAGGTCCAACTCGCCGACCTTGCGGCGCTGGTACACGCCTTTGTCGAAGGCATCATGGCCCGGGGGAAGGCGAAGCCTGGCGAGAAGACGATCATTGACTCCCTCCATCCCGCCGCCCAGGCCCTCGACCAGGCTATCAGTGAAGGCAGGTCGCTGAAAGAGGGACTAGCGGCGGCGTATGAGGCTGCCGAGAAGGGCGTCGAGGCAACGAAGGCAATGATCTCGCAGCACGGTCGGCCTGCCTACTACCAGGAGAAGACTCTTGGCAAGCAGGATCCTGGCGCGACCGTAGGCATGCTGGTCCTGAAAGGGTTTGTCGACTATATGAGCTGACCGGTTTCTATTGGCCGATCTCCATTGGCCAGTTTCTATCGATCGGTTTCCATAAGGTCACCGCGGGAGGACTGTAGATGCGTCGCATAAGAATAGAGGAATTGTCGCTAGAGGCTTTTTCGCCGTTTGGCACTTACCTCAACCCACTGGACTGCGGCCCTGCGCTGGGCGCTAGGGACGACCAGGAGCCCGTGAGATTCTATCCTGACCGCATCCTGCTGCTATTTGAACACTCCAACATAGTCTCGATAAGCCCCCTGGTCCTTGAGCCCCGCGAACCAGTCGTGAGCGTGACCGAGATACATACTCACACCGAGGAAGCCATCGGAGGCTTTACAAGGGATGTTGTGTTCCACGTGGGCCCGGCAGGGAACACCGAGCCGGACCCGGGCCTCTTTAGGGCCTTCCGCCTGCCGGCTGGGTGGTGGGTGAGGATCCGCAGGGGAGTCTGGCACCACGCGCCTTTTGTGGTGGGCTCTGAAGCGACGGTGGGTATCGTGGTCCTTCCCCCGGCTACATACACATCGGACTGTCATGTGGTTGAGCTGGAGGAAGGCATAGCAATCGAAAAATAGGTGAGAAAGCGGGTGTGCCGATTCGAATGGAGAGAATAGCTTATCTGGGCCTGGGCACCATGGGCCGGGGGATGGTATCTAACCTGCTTAAGGCGGGGTACCGAGTGACCGTCTGGAACCGGACACCTGAGCGGTGCGCTGCCCTGGTGGCTAGGGGCGCCCGGCAGGCAGCGACTCCTGCAGATGCTGTAGTTGACGCGGAGATCATAATGTACTGCCTGAGTGATGATTCGGCAGTGAGAGAGCTGGTGTTCGGGGCCGGCGGACTGCTTGGGGCTGTGCACGAGGGCCAGATAGCCGTAGACATGTCCACCGTCTACCCCGACCTGAGCCGCCAGGAGGCAGAGGCTTATGCCAGCAAAGGCGTGGAGTTTCTCGATGCGCCCGTATTTGGCAGCAAGAACGAAGCAGCAAACGGCGGCCTGTGGATCGTAGTGGGCGGGAAGAAAGACGTCTACGACAGGGTGAGGCCGGTGCTGGAGAGCCTGAGCGAGACAACGCACTACATGGGCGGCACGGGCATGGGCACCTCCATGAAGTTGGTGGGGAACCTCATAGTGGCATTCCAGCTGGAGGCCCTTGGGGAGGCTATGATCCTTGCTACCAAGGCCGGGCTCTGCCCTCACGATGTGCTGGGAGTCTTGCACGTTACAGATTTCAGGTCTCCAATCTTTGACGGTGTGGGCCAGGCCCTGGTCAAGAGGGACTTTAGCACCAACTTCGCCCTTAGGCTGATGCTCAAGGATGCCAACCTGATCTCCCGGTTTGCCCAGGACCTCAATTCGCCGATACCGGCCTTGGCCGTCATTCGCGAGACAATCAAGTTTGCCGTGAACCAGGGATGGGGCGAGGAGAATGCATCTGCCCTGATAAAGGCCCTGGAAATAGAGGCCGGTGTTCAGGTGCGGTAATTAACGCCTTGACTCCGGCAGTGCCCCACCATCTCCGGCGGGACACTGCCGGAGTCGTGCGGCGGTTTACGGCCCCGGCCCTCCTGGCTCCTCCGGCTCTCCTGTCAGCTT
This sequence comes from Bacillota bacterium, assembly GCA_012842565.1. GTDB lineage: Bacteria > Bacillota > SHA-98 > Ch115 > Ch115 > DUSO01. The sequence continues at coordinate 8,006 of DUSO01000074.1, read as the reverse complement.
TCTCACGCTTTGCCGATAGACGAGCTCGCCACTTATCAAGACCTTGACCGGCACTTCGAGTTCGCCTTTCAGTTTGTCGATCATCAACCTCATGGCGGTCTTGCCTATCTGTGTCTTGGAAACCTTCATGGTCGTAAGCGGCGGGTCCATCAGGGCGCTCATCGGCAGGTCGTCGAAGCCGACAATGGAGATGTCATCTGGAACCTTTAAGTTTGCCTCCTTGATGGCCTTTATGCACCCATAGGCGATTATATCGTTTGAGGAGAATAAGGCTGTCGGCAGTTCAGTGGCCTTCTTGAGCAGCTGGACCATATCTGAGTATGCGCCGCTAAAAGTTGAGTCCACGGAAAAAATGTACTTCTCCTTGAGTGGAATGCCGAGGTGCCGGAGCGCTTCTCTGAAGCCGATTTCCCGCAGCTTGAAGTTCCTGCATTCAACGGGGCTCCTTATGAGGCCGATTTTCCTATGGCCCAACTCGACAAAGTGCCTGATTATCTGGAAGGTGGCCTCCATGTTGTTCATATCTACAAAATTGAAGCCCATATAATCGAAATTGGTGTCGATGAAGACCACCGGGATAGTTACTTTTTCAAATGCGCTGACATCCGCCTCACTGAATTCCGTTCCCAGCACTATCAAGCCGTCGACTGACGGATTTCTGAATAGCTTTATGATATCCTCCATTTCGGCGGAGACAAAAGTGTTGACTTCCAGGCTGTAGCCGTTGGTCCTCGCTTCCTCTTCCAGCCCGTCTATGTAGGACGAAATGAATACATCGTGGTCACGGTTTAGCACGTGCCCGTGTCTTACTATCTTGAGGAATCGAATGGACCCTTTCCTGACATGACCGAACTTATCTGCCGTATAGCTATCTGCAAGAAACCTCGCGATCTGCAGTATCTTCTGCCGCGTTGCCTCGCTTACCCCAGGCTTGCCGTTTAGAGCAAGCGACACCGTCGACACCGAGACGTTCGCAAGCCTCGCAATATCCTTCATCTTCACACCTATCTTGCTATTGTCTCTCACTGTGCTTCAGCCCTTTTCACATAAACCCGATGTTTCGGCCGATTTGAGATAGGAGCTCACAAGCGCACCAAGAGCGACTCGGAGCAGCTTGTGTATTTGTACGCCATCTTCGAAGCAGGAAATCCAGTCGTTCCGTGGGACACGACGGCCGTGCCAAATGGCATCGAAAAGTTTTTCAAACAAACTTGAGTAGCCATTTGAAGTATCAGCCTAATTATATCACAGGAAGGAGGGCTTGTCTGCAGTCTCTTGAAGTTTGGGCTCTCAAGTGTACGTATACGCATAGCCACTTGCATGACCTATTCTCGCATGACCTATTACTCAGCGGGCATATCTACTCCTCGTCGTCGCGCCTGTGTCCATAGAATTTATCCACTACCACCGCACTTACAGGTTGAAACTCGACCCCGAGCTCATTGGCGAAACTCGGGTCAGAGTCTCCCCGTTTTTTCAGGCTATTCAAAGAGAAGGAATCTCATTATAATAAATCCTGAGCATATGGCAGAGTTTATAGGACAGCCGGGTGACCAGGAGCTGGTCAGGAGCCATCTTGAATGCTGTATTTAACCGAGATGAGATTCCAAAAGCGCACCCTCCACAAGCGCATCTGTAGATTCCTGAGATTCCTGCGGGCGTCGATCCTCCCGGTGCCCCTTCCTGAGAGAACCATCTTTCCACTAAGGCGGTCACCGGGCGCCCTCATTGCCACCATCTTCGCCGTCATCCTTGCGACTACCACCTGGGGTTCTCTTTACGTGCCCCAGGCTTTAACCCCCCTTTGCCCGGACGGCATCCATATGCCATATTCCCAGGTCTACCTGGACGCTGTGCCTGCCCTTGACGGCTGCACGCAGGCCTGGGCTCAAAAACCCAGGGGACAGGGGCTTTCATCCCTGGCGAGTGCGGGTATCTCTGCCTGGCGTTCGATATATGGAACGAGACTGCAAGAGATCATCCCACGGGCCGAAGCGGATCCCTATCTCACAAAGGCTTTCTCGTGTTTCCTTGAAGCCCATTTCAATCAAAGCAAGTACAAGGCCCCGATGTTGTCTGGCCGGCATCACGCGCGAACTGTCTGACCGGCAAAGGCGCCCGGTACGCGCCATGTGCTGACCGCATGGCCGGTACCATGGGCGGTGAGACAGGCTATGATCGGCGAAACAACATCATATAAGGGGGCCGTAAAATGAGCGCTAAAGAACCCGAAGGGCAAGGAATTCGCCCGACTGATAGTCCGAAGGCTACCACACAGCCGGGGGAAACGGGAGGACGGCCGGTGGAAGCCGGACGGGACTGGGGCCTGATCTTGTTCCTATCATCCATTTTGATAGGCCTGCTGGGCGGGCTCTGGTGGCTGGTGAGAGCGACCTTCCATTAAAGCCGAAGTAACCTTCACTTCGATAGCGTAGCGCCGGTGCTATCGTCAGATAGCACCGGCGCTACGCAAACGTCAGAAGCTCCCGTAACGTCAGAAGCTCTTGTGCGGATGTGCGGATTCATCGGGCCGGCCAAAGGCCGGCCCGGAGGACTACCTCAACGAATGGCTCCTCCCCCGCACTTCGTGAATGTGACACTGGATGAGAGAGGCATCTTCTTGGTGTCCCCCTCACCTGTTCCTTTCTTGAGCACAACCACGACCTTGGCCGGGACGTCAATGCCAACGGCGCCTCCATGCCACACCTTGGCATTGACGAGAATCGCCTCGCCCTCCCTCACCTCGTAAAACTCCACAACCTTATCATCTAGCTCGGAGGCAGCCGGGACGGCCACGCTACCGCTTAGAACTGCATATATCTGCGGGCTTGAGCCATGTAGCTCCAACTTCTCGTATGTCTTCTCAACATCTTCAACGGAGATGATCTTGACTTCAACCTCATCCTCACCAGTAGCGCCCGAGAATACGCCAATGGCCCATGCACGTTTTACCGCATCCACCTCCCCAGCAATATCTCCGGGCATACGATATACCTTCCCCAGACTCCCGAGAGCTTCAGCAGGGTTAACCCGCACTCAAACCGCCCTCCCTCTAAGAGAATCCTTCTAAGAGAAGCCTTACAATGCTCCTCTAGCCCGTGACTCACCTGCAAGCCCCTGACTTGCCTCCAATCCGGTGACTTACCTTTGGACTCGCCCGGAAGCATCACCCTGCGCGAGAGCCTGCACCTCAGCCAGGCTTACCAGGTTAAAATCACCTATTATTGAATGCTTCAAACAGGAGGCTGCTGCTGCAAATTCTATGGCATCCCGGCAATCCTTGCCTGCCAGCAAAGCATATATAAGGGCTCCCGCGAATGCGTCACCTCCGCCGACACGATCGACGATATGGATACGGTACTTCCTGGATACATAGAAATCCTGCCCATCATATAGCATGCCGGACCAGTTGTTGTCCGACGCCGACAGGCTCTCCCTGAGCGTTATGGCGACCTTCTCGAACCCGAACCTCCTCACTAGCTCGCGAGCAACCTCGCAGTAGCCCTCCTGGGAAAGTTCTCCTCTGGTCACGTCAGAGCCCACGGCCTTTATGCCGAATACCTTCTCAGCATCCTCCTCATTCCCGATGGCAATGTCCACATATTGCATGAGCTCTGTCATGACCTTATTTGCCTTTTCAGTAGACCACAGGTTCTTGCGGTAGTTGAGGTCGGCGCTTACCTTTATGCCCATAGACTTAGCGGTCTTTGCAGCTTCTAAAGTTACCGCCGCGGCGCTGTCGCTTATAGCAGGGGTAATACCCGTGAAATGGAACCAGCTGGCACCCTCGAAGATCTTTGGCCAGTCGAATTCGCCGGGCTGGACTTCGGAAATCGACGAGTGGGCCCGGTCATATATGACCTTTGATGGTCTCTGAGATGCCCCGTTTTCACAGAAATATATCCCGAGCCGTTTACCCCCGCGCAATATGTATTCTGTACGAACCCCCAGTCCCCGGAGGGCGTTTATGGCACACTGGCCGATCTCGTGCGCGGGGACCTTGGTCACAAAATATGAGTCAAGACCATAATTGGCAAGCGAGACTGCGACGTTGGCCTCACCTCCCCCGTATATCGCATCGAACGAGGTTGCCTGGATAAACCTCTGGTATCCCGGAGGCGATAGCCTCAACATGATCTCCCCGAAAGTCACTACTTTATGGCACGCCATATTCATCCCTCCCAGTAGCGGTTGAAATCCTCATAGCCCCCGTCCTATGTTAGCCTGGCGTTGACTGGCGTAAGCCTTTACTGGGGGCCCGAGGCATAAAAAAGGGGTATAGGGCCCCCGCCAATGACATGTTGTTCGGCTCATTGATTCGAGACGCAGCGTTGCGTCATGCAAAACGCAGTTTCATTATTCATATATATTCGACCCTGGTCCCGGAATTCCTGCCGTATGACTGAAAATCCGTTACCTTTTCACCTCTCCAGGGCCCGGGCAGCAATATCCCTATTTTTCTCTGTCCGCCAACAGCCTGCCGCCTACACCCACGTTCTCCGCGTCGTTCTCCTTTATCATGACGACGAACGCCTCCCTGGGAATATTCATTATCCTGCTGGCGGCCTCGGTGAATTCGCGGACGAGTTCAGCTTTTTGCTCACGCCTCAAATGGGGGCCCTCAATAGAAATATATGGCACTTTCGACCCTCCCTCTACGTCATGTCAGCACAATAAACTGCTTCTATACCCACGTGATTTCTCCTCTTTTATGGCCACCAAGTTTCTATGCATCCATTAAAGCACGGGGAGATAAATGGTGCTATCGCGATCCCCCGAGGGTTCACGGAGTCCATTGCCAAGGGTGAACAAACCGCGGTCACGGCTATAACAGACCAGTCAAACCCTCAGGTCTCGGCGATGCTCAGCACAATGCTCGAAAAGGTGATGGACGGCATCTCTACCAAAATCGCCGAAGAAAAGGCGAAGGCTGTGACGGCGACGACCAGGGCTTTGACTCCGATGACGCCCGTGGTCGCCAACCCGCAGGCCCTGGTCAAGCCATTTATCGTAAGACAGGAAGGAATAGTCGGCGGCGAGCCCAACTACTTTCAGTTCATGGCCCCCGGGATAATGGCCATGGTAGTTGTCATGGCCGTCATGATTGGGCTTGCAGGAGCAATTTCAAGGAAGCGAGAGATAGGGACGCTTGACGGTATCCTGATCGCGCCCATCGATAGGCTGTCTATAATCCTCGGCAAGACATTCTCCAAAGCGGTGAGGGGGTTCGCCCAGGGGGCGCTGGTCCCCATCCTCGCTATGCTGCTCTTCCATGTGAGGATATATGGAAACCTGCTGCTCGTCGTGTTCCTTCTCCTTCTTGGGACATTCTCATTTGTCGGGCTGGGTATCCTCATCGCGGCTTTTGCATCTCAGCAGGAGACGGCGATGACAATATTGATGACGCTGAATTTCCCCATGATGTTCCTGCGGGGCGCATTCTTCCCGGTCCAGCAGATGCCCGAGATGATGCGGTGGATATCCAAGTTAATACCCCTTACCTATACCATCCAGGGGCTCAGGAAGATCATGATCCTCGGAGCCAGGCTATCCGCTATAAGCGTGGAGATCACGGTTTCAAAATAGGAGGAAACCCAAAGGGGGAAAGCCCCCAAACCCAAAGGAGAGACAGACGCACTCCACGCGCCGGTGCTACACGGGTAGCCGCTGTCATCCAGCGATAGCACCGGCACCCCGCGTCTCAGGAAAGGTACTGGTCGAGGTCCTCCGGCTTTTCAATGTCGAATATGTTCTCGGCGATTGTCTCAAGGGTGACTACATCCTGGGACTTGATTCTCTCCAGATACTGAGTCGGTATCCCCTTAAACTTCTTCCGTAACAACCTTATGGCCACGTCAACGGCAAGCTCCTTCTTGCCTTCCAACCGGCCTTCCTGCCTGCCCCTTTCTATGCCCTTCTTTATGATCCGCTGGTACCCCGCCGATTGCTCTATGTCAAACATCTTCTCGGCCTCCTCAAACGCCCTGTCAATGGCCTCATTATCAAATGCCAACCCGGCAAATATCCCGGCTCTGACAAGCGTCCTCTGCTTCTCGTCAAAATCTATGGGGCTTTCTATGATATCGTTCACGCACTCCTTTAGAAAACTCTCGCCTTTTTCTTTACGGGTTTCTCTTTCAGCCAGTGGCAGGAGCCCATACAACTCTGGTATGCGTGCCGACTTAAGAGATTCCCTGCTCAAAGACCCGATGTCAACCAGCTTGTATTTGTAGTCAAGCCTACACAAGTCACCTGTGTCATATGATAAGCCATCCGCCATGCGCACCGGACAAGACCCCATATACAGTAGGACCTGGTATGCCGGCTTCCCATAGGTATCATATATCTCAATCGCATACCTCAACATCCGGATATGCATCTTGAGATCGTTTGTAGTCTGGAATTCCAAGTGGCATATGACGGAGCCTGAGTCTGTCAACCCCTTTACCACAAGGTCGGATGATCTCATTTCTATACGGTTGAACTCGACGTTGAGAGGCTCGACGCCCCTTAGAACGAGCCCCGCGAAGTATTCTACCAGGGGTTCTTCACTGCCGGTGAATAGGTCCTTAACCGTGATGTCGTATTTCTGCTGTGAACCAGCCAAGTTAGTCCTCCCAAATCGCCTACCTTCTCCAATTCCTCCAATTGGTGGCTTACAACACTATTGTAACAATATGTAAATGGATGTCAAGCTGCCACGCCGCCTGCATTGCCCTGCCGCTTGACCGCGTTGCTGCGCTATCATCTATTTATTTATTGGCGTTCGGCGTCAAAGAGCTCACCTTTCGCATGTAACAATGTCCACAGGGAGGTAGGGAGCCAGACGGGGAATTCCCCTGATAGCGAATATCGGGAAGGCCTCCTGAGCCTTCCAACTCATTCACCCGCCGTCAGTCCTGCGTTCGTACATGCTCGTACATGCTGGAGTCCGCCATCCCGGTTGAATGGGCGACAGCCTGCGGGATAGCCTGCGCCCCCATACGCGCATGCCGGAGAGAGGGCCCCCTCAGGGTCTATTTAACCGGGGTAAATAGGCTAGATACCAACATAATTGGCAGTTTCCTCCGGAAACTGCCAAAAAGATTGCGGTGTTTGCGGACCCCGGCGCAAGGAGGCAGCGCAGCTGCCTGGAAATCTACCATCCTCACCGGACCAATTCCGCCGCCACCTCATCCAAGAATAGTGTCGCATTTGAATGCCGCCTCATGATCGTGGCGGGGCATTCAGTGGAAATGGGCCCTTCTAACGTCCGCTTGACGGCTATGGACTTGGTCGGGCCGGGGACTATGCAATAAATCTCTTTCGCCGACATGAGCGCCGGCACTGTCAACGTCAAAGCCTTCGTAGGCACATCCTTGAGGGTCGCAAAACACCCGTCATGGACCTGCTGCAGTCTGCACCGCTCCTCGAGCTCAACTACCTTCATGAGCTTCGGATCGTTGAAATCGGCCACCGGAGGATCGTTGAAGGCGATATGGCCATTCTCGCCTATTCCCAGGCAGCCCACGTCGAGTGGATGCTTGCGTAGGAGTTCGGAGTACCTCTCGCACTCCTTCTCGACATCCTTCGCATTGCCATCGATGTAGTAGACGGTTCCGGGCTTGACCCGGTCGAATATGTGTTCCCTCAGGTATGTGGAAAACCGCTGCGGCGCCGTTTCAGGCAGTCCTATGTACTCGTCCATATGAAAGGCGATCACCTTCGACCAATCCAGGCCGGGGATAGAGCCTAGGGTCTCCAGAAATTCGTTCTGGGATGGTGCAGCGGCAAAGACCATCGCGCAGGATCCCTTGGAATTGATGAACCTCCTCATGGCGTCTGCCACGGCATAGGCGGCCGCGGCGCCCATTTCCGAGCGCGTGCTGTATACCTTCACCTTCAGGTTGTCTACGACTAGCTCCCTCTTGGGTTGTGGATTAGCTGACATTCTCTGGTGCCTCCCATAAAATCATGATCCAATTCTCCCCGGGGGACGAAGCCCGGGGCTTGCGGCGGTCGATCTT
>DUSO01000073.1 GCA_012842565.1 Bacillota bacterium | reverse complement strand
TCAATCTGTTAAGGAATATATGCCTTGGTGCCCGGAATAAGCTTGATATTGATGACTGGGCAAAGCAGGTCTGGTAGATACTGGTGAAGAGGGGGAGGGTAGGGTGGTGCCATCGCGCAGAGCTGAACCGGCCGAAATCCGCTTCTCACTTTGGGGTAACGCTTTCCTTGGCCTCGTTTTCAGCCTGGTCACCCTCGTATGCCTTGTGGTAGTGGCAGCACTGGTTACCTCATTTTTCATTGAGGTGCCTGGCGACGCGACAAGAAGCCTGGCCCTGGGGTTACAGTATGCTGCAGTTCTAATAGGAGGGGCGATTGCCGGCAGGCGGGCGGGGCAACGGGGAATTGCCGTCGGTGGGGCGATTGGGGTCGTATTCTCCGTTCTACAGCTTGTACTTGCCGCACGCGGCGGGAATATCGCCCATATCCTAAGTGCAGAGTCACTGGCAAGGGTGGTGGGCTCCATTGTCTGTGCAGTTGTTGGAGGTGTTCTGGGAGTAAACCTCTAAAAGGGGAGCGGATCCCCGGTAGACCCGCATAAATAGTATCTTTTCGTAGAATAATGTAAATGATGGGATCATAAGCTACGGGGAACTTTTTATGTGAAAATACGTATTACTATAGTGAGGGTCGACATCCTCCCAGTGTGAGGATCCCGACGCCCGTTGATCAAAGAAGCGCCGAAGGGTGGGTTCCCGTCAGGGGCGATCCCCACCGGAGAGCGGTCCCGGGGGTAGAGGGCCATGGACTTTGTAAGCTACAGGGTAACGTCGACCGGTGAGCCAGGGCTGGCATGTCAATAGGTATTGACGTGCCAGTCTTGTTATATTGTAGGAGGGCGAGATTCAAAAAAGGGTTTCTGGAGTTTTCGGCGAAGTAAACTGGCGGTTAAGTATCCGTAACGCCGAAATCTATGGGTAGGAATTCGTGGATAGGAGGGGTCCCATATGGCTGTCATGTTAAATGTCGAGGATGTAGTAAGAGGCCTCAAGCGGCTCAAGAGCCTCGCAAAGCAGGATTTGCTGGTAAGCTCACGCACGGCGAATCCTGCTTTTTGGTCTACGCATGCCGATGCCCGGAAGCAAGCGTATGAGGACCTGATAGCGATGGTCTCGGAGCAAGGGGTCTCAGCCACATATGATCATGCCATCAGGGAATACCTTAATCTACCAGATGGCGACGAGAGTGATGCAAGACTCAAAGGTAGGGAGCAGGCCCTGGAAATGTTCCTCCAGACCTTGGGGGTTGATAAGCAAACACTAGCCGAGCTTAGGGCCAGCAGGCCGGGCGTTCAAGCCTAACGCTCCCGGAGCAGCCGAGCCACGTCCGGTTGAGTACTGGACGCCCGAGCTGGTCTGAGTTCTGGGTTACGTGGGGATTTTCGACAATACGTTAGAGTTTCCGGAGCAGCCCAACTACCTTGCCCAGTATCGTCACCTCGCGCGTGATGATCGGCTCCATGTAGGGGTTTTCCGGCTGCAGTCTGATTTTGTCATCTTCTTTGTAGAATCTCTTGACGGTTGCCTCGTTTCCGAGGAGGGCAACCGCTATATCACCGTTGTCCACTGAATCCTGCTGTCTTACCACCACGTAGTCGCCGTCCAGGATTCCTGCGTTAACCATGCTATTGCCGCGCACCCTGAGGGAGAAAAGGCGCTCGCCTGAAGCGATGGCCCTTGGAACGGCTATGTATTCCTCAATGTTCTCTTCGGCAAGTATTGGAGCTCCGGCTGCCACCTTTCCTACGACCGGTATACTGACGACAGTTTGCAGTAGAGTAGCAGTCTTGTTGAATGCCCCGCCAGGATCACGCTGGAGCCCTTGCTGGTCCCGGGGGCCTTGCCTGTCCTGAAGCCCCTGCCAGCCTGGATATTGCCGCAGGAGTTCAATGGCCCTTGACTTTGCGGGGTCGCGCCTCAGATAGCCCTTCCTTTCAAGCCTCGATAGATGCCCGTGGACCGTAGACGCAGATTTAAGCCCGCACGCCTCAGCAATTTCCCTTATTGACGGCGGGTAGCCATTCTCTGCGATTCTCTGCTCGATGAATTCCAGGATGCGAACCTGCCGGGAGGAAACCTTTTGCGACGCACGGCGTGGCATCTGCCTCTACACGCTCCTTTTTGTCTGACTGGGTTTGTCTATCTGGGCTGGTTGAGTCACTGGGCGCCCGAGCTACCCTGAGTTACCTGGATTATACCACAAGAATTGCGGGCCTTGCAAACGGGCGTTCGCATCCATTTGTCAGTCGCGATATAACGTCGCATAATAGATCTTATGTAAACTAAAAGGAGAGCTCTGTTGGACTCATTTCTTGCGAGACCGCTTCAGAGAAGAATTTATGGGCCGGCCGGTTTTCCGGCCGGCCCATAAACCCGTACGGGGCCCGTGCCCTAACGAGGCTTGGCCCCCGGGGCTACTCCTTAGTTAAGATGATCTTCACGTCCAGGGCAGACAGTCCCTTTTCATAGGCGAACACCGGGTTGATGTCGAGCTCGGCTATGTCCGGGAAGTCGATGGTGAGCGCAGCGATACGCGCCACTGCATCCACCAGGGCTGGGATGTCCGCGGGGGCTTCTCCTCTATAGCCCTTGAGAAGCTTGTATGCCTTTGTCTCCTGGAGCATGTCTTCGATCTCGGACTTAGTGAGCCTGTAAGCCATCCTGAATGAGACATCCTGCAGGAGGTTTACGTAAATGCCACCCATTCCGAACATGATCATCGGTCCAAATTGAGGGTCTCTGGACATTCCTATGATCAGCTCGCGGCCCGGGGGCATCATCTTCTGGACCTCAACCCCGTAGGCAACGGCGTCGGGCAGCTTCTCCTTGAGGTTGCGCAATATCCGTTCAAACGTCTCCTTGACGCCTTCCTCGGTCTTGATATTCAATGCAACCCCGCCGAGGTCGGTCTTGTGCGTGACCTTGGGAGCAGCGAGCTTCATGACCACAGGGAAGCCCATATCCCTAGCCGCAGCTACCGCCTCCTCGCTGGTCCTTGCAAGGACGGACGGGGCGGCCGGGATCTTGTATGCCTCGGCGACCTCGGCGGCCTCGCTCCCGAGCAGGGTGTTCCTGCCATCAGCGCGTACCGCCGCGATGATCTTCTTTACCTTCTCACGGTCAGGCTCCGGGTCAAGGACCATCTCCTCTGCCCTGGCCTTCTCAGCACGCTCTCGCCATGCGGCATAGCGAGCGAGCCCGTCTATTACCCCGACGGCAGCCTCGGGGAAGTTGTAGGTAGGGATACCGGCCTCCTCGAATTTCCTCCGGGCGCCCTCTACGGCCTGGCCCCCTATAAAGGAAGTCACCAGGGGCTTTCGAGGGTCCTTTTTCCAGCACCTTATGATGGCTTCCGCCGTCGCATCAGACTCGGTGACAGCTTGTGGCGTAAGCAGCACGATCACGTTGTTGACATTCGGATCCGCCAGCACCCGCTCAAGGGCATATTCATACCGGTCAGCCCTCGCATCTCCCAGGACATCAAAGGGATTGTGGAAATTGGCCGCAGGCGGCAATCCTTTTTTGAGCTCCTCAACCGTTGACTCCGACGGTTGGGCCATCTTGAGGCCGGAGGCCTCGATATTGTCGGTGGTAATGATCCCGGCGCCCCCGGCGTTGGTGACCACAGCTACCGTATTGCCGGCCGGCAAGGGTTCGGTGGTGAACGCAGTCGCCAGCGAGAAGAGGTCTTCGAGCTTCTTTACCCTCAGGACCCCGCACTGCTTGAAAGCAGCCTCGTAGGAACGGTCATTTCCGGCAAGTGAACCGGTATGCGATGATGCCGCCCTCGCGCCCGCCGCGCTGACTCCGGATTTATATACAATGACAGGCTTCTTCTTGCTCGCTTCGCGGGCCACATCCATGAAGCGCTGTCCCCTGTTTATGCTCTCGAGATAACAGAGTATTACTTTGGTGTCCGGGTCGTCCGCCAGGCTCTCTATGAAGTCCGCCTCATCCAGCCCGGCCTTGTTCCCGAGGCTGATGAATTTGCTGAAACCTAGGCCGCGGCCCACGCTCCAGTCGAGGATGGCCGCGCCAAGAGCGCCACTCTGGGATATGAATGCTATTTCTCCTGGGAGGGCAAACTTGGGAGCGAAGCTAGCGTCCAGTGGCGAGTGGGTGTCCATGATTCCGAGGCAGTTGGGGCCGACGAGGTTGATGGAGTACTTCTTACATATCTCGACTAATCTACTCTCCAGCTCTGCACCTTCCCGGCCCACCTCCTTGAAACCTGCAGTGATTACAATCAGGTTACGAATTCCCTGCCTGCCGCATTCCTCCGCTACCTGGAGGACCCCCCCGGCGGGGATTACTATCACTGCCAGATCTGCCTTGATCTCTGATACACTTGGATAGCATTTCAGTCCCTCGATTTCGGACTCCTTGGGGTTGATGGGGTAGATTTTGCCTTTGTAGCCACTCTTGATGATGTTCATCAGGATGGAGTGCCCGACCTTCCCCGGCGATTTGGACGCCCCCACGACAGCCACCGCATCCGGGCGAAATAGACTCTTTAGATCAGCCATAATAACTACCACCTCTTCAAAAATCCTATAGCAGCAACTCCTAAAATCATTAATCTACCCCAGACCACCCGCTGGAGCAGACCTACCTTGAGAAGTACATGAATACTCGCGGTTCACGCATATGTCGCCCTGGCAAATCACGACGACCTTTCTCTCGCGGCGCCCGAGGTTAAGAATGGCGCCGGGGGTTGTCTTATGAATGCCAGGACATGTACACGCGGAACCGTCTAGTCTATTCGCCGCTTGAGTCCAAAATCCTCCCGGTGTTGAAAAACTTGCCGCGGGATCTCAACTGGGTTTCCGTGTTCTCGCCTTACGCGTCGATGCCTTGGCCGGTGGCGACACCGCGCGGGCCGGAGTCGGAGGTTCCGGTGCCGCAAGAGGCTCTGGAGCCTCGCCCGGTATTTCTATCGTGATGAGTCCCGCGTCTTCCAGCTCATACACGACCTCCCGGAGGTCTTTTCTCTTGTCTTCAGATAGCCTGCTCACGAATGTGCGGATGGCATCGTCCGGGACATTCTTCGTGAACTTCACACCGCCATACTCAAAGCCTTGGCCCTGCACGCCTAACAAACCCCCCGTCACGGAATACTCTAAACCGGCAATCGCTGAGCCAGATGCCCAGGCGGCCAGATATTTATCTACAGCCACGGGATCACCTGGCTCATCAGGTTAGTTATCCCGTTGGGGGGACGTTTTATACTTGATGAGCCCTATGCGCGGGCCGGTTTGATGCGAGCCGCCTCGGCGCCGGCCGGTCTAGCCAGCTCGGCTGGCGGGTTTAACTCGCTCGATTAGAGGCGGGGGCCGCAGCTAATGGCAGGTGCTGCAGCTGCCGCCACCGCAGGTCG
>DUSO01000072.1 GCA_012842565.1 Bacillota bacterium | reverse complement strand
TGTCGCCCCGCCGTATATCTGAGGCCGTGTCGGGCTTCTGTGGCGTTCCGGGGGAAATGGTCAGGGTGTTCGAGATCCACGCCAAGAGGTGATGAGCTTGAAAGAGGACAGGCCGGGACCATTACAGAGCCTCCTGTCTTCCATACGGGAGGGCCAGTTGGGGAGGCTCAAGGAAAAGGATATCAAGAACCTGATGTGGATAGTCCTGCTTGGCGTAATCGGCATCTATCTCCTGGTCGCAGGGGGCCGACAGAATGGCGAGAGGATGGTGCGTCCACCGGGGCAAGGCACTGTGCCCGTGTCGAAGGGCATGCCCGGGGACGTCCCGGCAATGTCAGGGAGGCTGTCCGGGTCCCCGGGGGACATAGAAGGAAGGCTCTCGACCGTTCTCTCACATGTCAGGGGGGCCGGCAGGGTAGAGGTGTGTATATGGTTTGAAGGGGAGGGGGAACGGGAGTTTGCCTGGAACGTGACCGAAGAGACAAGGACCACTGAGGAAAAAGGAGACCAATCGCCTGACAAATCCAGCAAAGAGACGAGGGTTTCCCGCGAGCTCGTGCTGGCCAGGGGGACGTCAGGCAACGCCGATTCTCCCATAGTCTCGAGAATCCTCTCCCCGAGGATAGGAGGGGTCCTCGTCCTGGCGGACGGAGCCATAAATCCCAGTATCAGGCTGGCCCTGACCGGTGCAGTCACTACCGTACTTTGCATTCCGGCTCATAAGGTGCTGGTCCTCCCCCGGCAAAAGTAGGACGTATATTTGAAAGCGCAAGTTGGAAGGTGATGAGAAATATGGGGGTCAAGATTTCCGCTAGAGGCATTATTGTCCTTCTTGTGATCGCAGGCCTGGGGCTCCTGGCAGGGCTCAGGTTATATTCTGCCGGCATAGGAAGAGGAAAGACCCCGACCATACCTCCGGAGGCGCAATCCGCGCCGGTCGAGCAACAGGAAGCCCAGTATGTCGAGATCACGAGCGCCCCTCGTGACTTCTTTGCGGAGTCCCGACTGGAGCGGGAGCGGATAAGATCGAGACAGATGGAGCTCCTGCAGGCGATTGCTGAGTCTAAAGACTCATCACCCCAGGCAAAGGCCGGGGCGCAGGCCGAGATGCTTGCCCTCACCGGGAGGATGGAGAAAGAGGCCAGGGTCGAGGCTTTGATCCAATCCAGGGGTTTCGCAAGGGTCCTGGTATTCCTGGGCGAAGAGTCGTGTGACGTCATCGTCGAGACGGACGGGCTGACCCCCCTGGGGGCCCGGCAGATCGGGGACATCGTGACAAGGGTCTGCGGGCTGCCGCCCGAAAAGGTGACCATTGCAGAGCATAAGTCTTGATCGTATGATTTATGTTATCCAAGGAGGAAATGCATATCCTGCGGTGAATACTATGAAGGCCGGTGTGGCGGAGAAGGAGGTGCTGGCCGTCTCTCTCTGACGGTTGACCATGGGATTGAAAGAGGCAAAGAAGGATATAAAAGACCTGATCAGGATGCTGCAAGGTACCGACGTATCCGAGCTTGACATAGAGACCGAGGGTATGCGCCTTCGAATAAGAAGGTTATCTGGTCAAGAGCGCGCGGCCAATGTGGTCGCGCCCGATCGCCCGGTGCAATATGGAATGCCTCCCGCAACCGGCGAGGCGGGGGCGGAACCGGGATATGAGTCCGTCTCGCCAGATGCCGGTAGAGGAGCAGGAAAGAGGATTGCAAGGGAAAACCATGTCACGATTACTGCGCCCATGGTGGGTACCTTTTACCGGGCACCGTCCCCCGATGCCCCTCCGTACGTCGAGATCGGGAGCATTGTGGAGCCGGGGCAGCCTGTCTGCATAATCGAGGCCATGAAGATCATGAACGAGATCCTCTCGGAGGTAAGAGGCAGGGTCGTCGAGATATTGGTTGAGAATGCCCAGCCCGTGGAGTACGGCCAGGTGCTTTTCGTCGTGGAAAAGGTCTAGACCCCTTGGATGAGGGCCTGGTGGAAAGCGACGTTTTGCGGGGTGGGCACAGTGTTTCGTAAGATATTAGTCGCCAATAGAGGAGAGATTGCTCTTCGTATTGTACGCGCTGCCAGGGAACTCGGAATTGCCACCGTTGTGGTCTATTCGGACATAGACCGCGATTCTCTTGCCGTCCAGCTGGCCGATGAAGCATGTTGTGTCGGCGCTCGCGCGGCATCCAAGAGTTACCTCAATATACCCAATATAATCAGCGCGGCGTTGATAACCGGGGCGGATGCCATCCACCCGGGCTATGGATTCCTGGCGGAAAGCGCATTTTTTGCCGAAGTATGCGCGGCTCATGGGATCAAATTCATAGGCCCCTCGCCTGAGGCGATTTCCCGCCTCGGTGACAAGGCCGAGGCCAAGCGCACCATGATGAAGGCCGGCCTGCCGGTGATACCCGGCACTGACGGTGTGATATCAGACATTGAGGAGGCCCTTGGCTTTGCCCGGGACGTAGGGTACCCTGTCATAGTCAAGGCGGCAGGGGGCGGAGGCGGCAAGGGGATGCGTGTAGCTCGCAATGAGACGGAGCTCAAAAAAGCTGCCAAGTTTGCAGAGGCAGAAGCCCGGGCGGCATTTGGCACGGCGGCCCTCTATGTGGAGAAATTCATCGAGCACCCGCGCCATGTAGAAGTCCAGGTGGTAGCTGATGAGAAAGGCAACTGCATCTACCTCGGCGAGAGGGATTGCTCCCTCCAGAGAAAGCACCAGAAGATAACCGAGGAGGCGCCTTCGCCCGTGGTGAGCTCACAGCTCAGGGAAAAGATGGGCAGGGCTGCTGTGAAGGGAGCGATGGCCGCCGGTTATACCAATGTAGGCACCATGGAATTCCTCCTGGACAGGGCCGGCAACTTCTACTTCATGGAGATGAATACGCGCATACAGGTAGAGCACCCTGTGACCGAGATGATCACCGGCGTGGACCTGGTGAAGGAACAGATACTTATCGCGGCCGGAGAGCCTCTTTCGCTAAAACAGGAGGACGTGTACCTCCGGGGCCATGCTATTGAATGCAGGATATGTGCCGAGGACCCTTACAGGGGATTTATGCCGTCTCCCGGGACGATCAGGGAGCTGAATCTCCCCGGGGGACCTGGAATAAGAATAGATACAGCGCTGTACAGGGGACTTACTGTGCCCCCTGATTATGATTCTCTTATTGCAAAGTTGATAGCCTGGGGGAGAGACCGTAACGAGGCGATAAGCCGGATGCAACGCGCCCTGGACGAATTAATCATAGAGGGGATAGCCACAAACATAGACTTACAGCGGGAGATCGTGAGAAGCGAGAAGTTTCGCAGCGCTACCATCTATGCTGATGACGACGTGGTAGAGTTGGTATAATATAGTTACCGGGGAAAAATGCGCCGCCGTGAACGGGGGGTGGGTGTTGTGGAGAGGACAGACCACAATCACGAGGAAGGGTTCGGGTCGATCAAGATTGCCAACGAGGTGGTTGGCATTATTGCCGGCCTCGCCGCTACCGAGGTCGAAGGTGTGGCGGGAATGAGCGGGGGGCTGGCAGGTGGCATTGCAGAGATGCTCGGGCGGCGAAACCTGGCTAAAGGGGTCAAGGTGGAGGTCGGAGAGCGCGAGGCGGCTTGCGACCTATTCATCATAGTGGAATATGGAGCCCGCATACCCGATGTCGCATGGAAGGTCCAGCAGAACGTGAAAAAGGCTATAGAGAGCATGACGGGCAGGACCGTCGTAGAAGTAAACGTCCATGTACAAGGGGTGCATTTCCCTCAGGAAGAGAAGGCGGAACCCCCCAGGGTCAGGTAGGAGGGTAAGGCCGGGTAGGAGGGTACAGGTTGATGGCCACGGTGGACAGGCTTATCGTTCTCGCAACATCAATTCTCCTTTTTGCCGGGACAACCGTCTTTCTGGTTTCTATGGCAAGACATGATGTCTTAGAATGGATGTTACGGTCTGTAGAACAGGCGGCCCTGCAATTTAGTCCTCCAGCAATAGCCGTCGCTATTCTCCTCTTTGTCCTGGGCTTTATGTTGCTCAGGCTGGGGGCCGGCCCCAGGCGGGGGAACAGGGCGATCGTAAGGGAGACAAGCCTCGGCGAGGTAAGGATATCGCTCGTTGCCATCGAAAACCTCGTCAGGCGCGTTGCCCGCCAGGTCCGTGGCGTGAAGGAGGTGGATACTCTGGTGGAGATCGGCGATGATGGCATACGGGCTTCCCTATCCATAATGGTCGCTCCGGATATCAATATCCCGGAGATATGTGACGAGTTGCAGGCCAGGGTGGAGCAGTATGTCAGGGATACCGTGGGGGTCGATACGTTGAAGACCAGGATAAACGTCAGGAATATTTCCGGGACGGAACAGAGGTCCAGGGTAGAATAGGGCACCCTTTCAGATAAAGCGGGAAAGGGGAGGCCGTTATGGAATTGCCCAGAGAAGGATCAACCAGAGATGAGCTTCTACGCATGTTGATTCAGCATAGAGGAAAGGTCCTGGGCTCGATATTTGGATTCATAGTGGGCCTGGTAGTCATCTTCTACGGATGGTTCGACGCCATCTCGCTCGTCATATGTGTCTCATCCGGCTATTTCATCGGCCGCCAGCTCGACCGTCACGAGAGCTTCAAGGAGCTACTGGAGCGACTGCTCCCTCCCACCGAAAGGTGATGTGCTCTTGACCAGGAGAGGGCTACGAGAATCAATCTTGCGCATATTGTTCCAGTTCGATCTCGGCGGGGTACCTGTGGATGTAAGCCTTGCGCGCGAGGTAGATGAGCATGGCCTGTCCGGGCCGGAGGAGCAATTCCTCCGGGAGACTGCCATGGGCACATACAACAAGCTCAAGGAAATAGACAGCATTATCTCCCGGCATCTCCAGGGATGGAAACTCGAGAGGATAGCCGCAGTGGACCGGAATATCCTCCGGCTTGCCACGTATGAGTTGCTTTACTCGGATGATGTACCGCCCCGTGTTTCCATAAACGAGGCGGTGGAGCTGGCAAAGAAATACGGCGATGAGGATTCGAGCAGATTTGTCAATGGCGTCCTGGCCAGCATACTGCGGGAAACCCAGGGTGAACCCCGGCAGTAGCAGGCTGCCCTTGAGGTGTTGTCTTTGTCTTATCTTAAGGTTTTTAGCGTAGCTGAGGTCACAAGGCATATCAAAGGACTGGTGGAGTCCGATGAAGAGCTAAGTGGCATTTGGGTTAGAGGCGAGATATCCAACTTTAATCATCACTCATCGGGGCACATGTATTTTAGCCTCAAGGACGAGACCTGCCGGCTTAGGTGCGTCATGTTTCGAAGTCACAATGTCAACCTCTCGTATTCTCTCCATGATGGGCTTGTTGTCTTTGCATACGGGAGTATCGGGGTTTATGAGAAGAGCGGGGATTACCAGCTCTACGTGGAGATGGTCGAGCCCGCGGGAGTAGGGACCCTTTATCTTGCCTTTTTACAATTAAGAGACAAGCTATCCAGGGAGGGGCTCATGGACCCGGCCCGGAAACGTCCCCTGCCGTCTTTCCCCCTGTCGGTCGGCGTTGTCACCTCCCCCAGCGGGGCGGCCGTCAGGGATATAATAAGCGTGATAAGCAGGCGGGCACCCTGGGTGCATATTGTGATAGCCCCCGCCCTTGTCCAGGGGGACGAAGCCCCGGCTAGCATCGTCCAGGCTATAGAGCTATTGAATGCGTATGGGGGCGTAGACGTCTTGATTGTCGGCCGGGGTGGTGGGGCTTCTGAAGAGCTTGTAGCCTTTAATGATGAGAGAGTGGCGAGAGCCATTGCAGCAAGCAAGGTGCCTGTGATTTCGGCGGTAGGCCACGAAATCGATTATACAATTGCGGACCTTGTGGCTGACCGGCGGGCGCCGACCCCTTCAGCCGCCGCCGAGATCGCAGTCCCCGACCGAGCCCAGCTTGCATCGCTCGTGGCCACGCTGTTTGCGAGGATGAATTCCGCAATCGCAAGGCAAATCCAAACCAGGAGGTCAAAGCTCAGCGAGCTTTCCGATGAAAGGCCATTCAGAATGCCGCTCGAGCCTATATACCAGAGGCGTCAACGTCTGGATGACGCCCTTAAGGCTATCAGGCTTTCGATCTTGCGTCGCCTTCAGTCAAATAGGGAGCGACTTGCGGCCGTCGCGGGCAGGATGGATGCTCTTAACCCCCTGTCTATATTGAAAAGGGGGTATGCGGTATTGCGGCTCTTGCCCGGGCATGAAGTCGTAAGGAGTGTAAGGCAGGTGTCGACAGGCGCCCCGGTTGAGGTGCTTGTGGCCGACGGGGTGGTCTATTGCGAGGTAAGGGATGTCCAGGAGGCGAGGGATGATGGCAAAGGCCAGTGCAAGGGTCAAGGGGAATGTCCAGCCGGAGAATGTGCAGCCGGAAAGCATGCAGCCGGCGTTTGAGGAGGCTTTATCCCGGCTGGAGGAGATCGTGACTGCCCTCGAAGGGGGCGAGCTGACGCTGGATGAGTCGCTGGCCCTCTTTGAGGAGGGCATGAGGCTGCTGAGGGTGTGTACCAAGAGGCTGGATGAGGCCGAATCCCGCGTATCAATGCTGCTCCGCGGGGAGGACGGCGAGATACAGGCGGTTAGTATGAGGTAGTCGACATGAGAGAACGGCTCCGGCTCAAGATGGGTGATTTAAGAGAATACGTAGATGGCGCCCTTGACCGCTTCCTCCCCGCAAAGTCGTCTCCTCCCTCGCCTACCCTTCATGAGGCCATGAGATATGCCGTATTGCCGGGCGGGAAGAGGATACGACCGATTTTGACCTTCCTTACGGCAGAGGCGCTCGGCGTTCCATTCTCTTCTGCGACGAGGCCTGCTTGTGCCATAGAGATCATACACTGCTATTCCCTTATCCATGACGATCTCCCATGCATGGATGATGACGACGAGCGACGAGGGCAACCCACGGCGCACCGGGCCTTCGGGCCCGCAATGGCCGTCCTTGCGGGAGATGCTCTGATACCGCTGGCCTTTGAATTGATATGTTCAGAGGAAGCCGTGCAGGAATTGGGTGCGCCTCTCTCCGCCAAGCTCGCATGGGAGATAGCCCGGGCTGCTGGGAGCCTCGGAATGGTGGGCGGCCAGGCCCTGGAGATGGATGTCAGGATGGGAACTACCGGGGCCAATGAATC
>DUSO01000071.1 GCA_012842565.1 Bacillota bacterium | reverse complement strand
GTTTACCGTTGGGCGAAGTCCCGTAAAGTGGGGGCCCGGTCGGTTCGGCGCCCTCCTCCTGTCAGATAACGCCCCCCTTGATGGTGTAGTAATCTCGTTTCCCCTTGGCGATGTGGATTACACCCAGCTTATCGCTGCTAGAGATGTCACCGAGAGCCAGTACCTCCTTGGACACCGCATTGAGTGGGCACCGAGGAAAGGCATGACCCTGGGAATCAGCGAGACGCTGGCTTTTTCTCGCGGTTTCAAGCTGTCTCCAGCATATATTATGCCGGCGCTTCCTTACCATTTCGTTCAATATTTTGCGATCCACGGCGACAGCCGCCAGGACCGGTATACAAACGTCTTGGCCGGAGTGGATGCCCGGCTGGAATTGTCTCGAGCCCTTGAGTTGTATGGGGAATTCTTGGCCGACGACTTCCCCTGGTCGCCGAGCACATGGGGCAGAGTCCCGCCGATGGTCGGACTGCTCTTAGGCTTTGAGCTGCGAGATGTCCCGTGGCTAGGCTATTCCACCCTTTCAGCAGAATATGCCCGTATCAATAATTATGTATATTCTCACAAAAACCCCGATAACGCCTACCTTCACCGCGGAGAGTTGTTAGGACATTGGCTCGGCCCTGATGCTGACGCTCTGTGCATTGAGGTCTCCCGCAGGGTATCCAACTCCCTTGACCTGGCGGCAAAGGCGCGCTTTGAGCGCCACGGGGAAGGCAGGGTCGGACAGAGCTGGAGGAGGGAATATGGCGTGAGAGATCAATTCCTATCTGGTATAATTGAGACAAGGAAAGTGCTCGGCGTCGCTGCTACATGGCCATATATGAAGGTCAGTGCTGAGATTGCATCCCTGTCGAACGCCGACCATATTCCAGGTGAGTCCCGGCTTACCGGGGAGGTGGGCGTCTCGGTGTGGTGGCACTTCGGCAGCGCCGCCAATAGGGAGTGAGGCAATGAACCACGATCGAATCATCGTTCTTGATTTCGGGTCCCAATACAGCATGCTGATCGCAAGGAAGGTCAGAGAAGCCAACGTATACTGTGAGATTGTCTCCCACGATATTCCCGCCCATAGAATAAGGGATATGGATCCTAAAGGCATTATCCTTTCCGGCGGCCCCGCCAGCGTGTATCAGAAGGGTGCCCCACGTTGTGACCCGGAGGTATTCCGGCTCGGCATACCGGTTTTAGGAATATGCTACGGCATGCAGTTGATGGCCATGGAGCTTGGCGGCACTGTCACGCGGGCCATGAAGGGCGAATATGGGAAGGCCGATCTCTTCATCGACGATGATACCGACCTCTTCTACGGCATTCTCGATGGCGGGGAGATGCATGGCACACCGTCCACACTGTGCTGGATGAGCCACGGAGACTCTGTGGAGACGGTGCCTCCGGGATTTGATGTGATCGCCCACACCCCAAACACCTCCAACGCCGCCATACGCAACAGGGCCCTCCGGCTTTACGGGATACAGTTCCACCCCGAAGTGGTCCATACAAGGCGCGGCAATGAGATCCTGAGGAATTTCCTGTTCAGGATATGCGGAGCCAGGCCTACCTGGACGCCCGCTGCATTTGTTGATTATGCCGTGGAGAAGGTCCGGCAGCAGGTAGGAGACGGCAGGGCGGTGATTGCGCTTTCGGGCGGGGTAGATTCATCCACGGCGGCGCTCCTGGTTCAACGGGCCATAGGAGACAGGCTCACGGGGATATTCGTGAATAACGGGCTGCTTCGCAAGGGAGAGCCCGAACGGGTATTGTCCACTTTCAGAGATCATTTCAAGCTCAATGTCCTGTACGTAGATGCGACGAAAAGTTTTCTGTCCATTCTCAGAGGCGTGAGAGACCCGGAGGAAAAGAGAAGGCGCATCGGTCATGAATTCATACGGATATTCGAGGAGGAAGCGGCCAAGCTTGGCGGCGTGGAGTTTTTGGTGCAGGGAACGCTTTACCCCGATGTGATAGAGAGCACAGCCGCCGACACGGGGCCTGCAGCCCGGATAAAGAGCCATCATAATGTTGGTGGGTTGCCGGAGAAGATGCACCTCAAGCTTGTTGAGCCTCTCAGGTACCTTTTCAAGGACGAGGTGCGTAAGGTAGGCCTTGAGCTAAAGCTCCCTGAGGATATGGTCTGGAGACAGCCATTCCCGGGGCCGGGGCTTGCGGTAAGGGTGATCGGGACCGTAACCCGGGAGCGGCTCGACATCTTGAGGGAGGCAGATGCTATAGTGCAGGAAGAAATAGCGGGAGCAGGGCTCATTCGCCACCTGTGGCAATCGTTTGCTGTGCTTCCCGTGATACGAAGCGTCGGGGTCATGGGCGACGAGAGAACTTATGCTTACCCAATTGTGCTGCGCGCCGTGACCAGCGAGGACGGCATGACCGCAGACTGGGCAAGGCTACCCTACGACCTCATCGAGCGCATCTCGAATCGCATAATAAACGAGGTGCCTCACGTTAACCGTGTGGTTTACGATGTGAGCTCCAAGCCCCCCGCGACAATAGAGTGGGAGTAAGACTGTCTGGTGGTGCTTCCGCGACGGGTCGTGTTCACTCATCTGAGGGCTTGAGAAGATGCAACGGGGGGGGCGGGTTCCCCCGCCCCTAGATCATCAAGAACCGGATCACAAACAGTATGGCCAGGATCCACATGGTGAGGCTGACTTCCTTGACCCTGCCCGCCAGGACCTTGAGCACGACAAAAGAGAGCACCCCGAACACGAGTCCTTCCGCAATGCTATAGGCAAGCGGCATCATTATTATGGTCAGAAACGCCGGGATCGCCTCGGTGTAGTCTGAAAGGTTGAGTTTCAGCACCGGCTCCATCATGAAGAGCCCCACTATGACCAGAGCTGGAGCCGTTGCCGCTGCCGGTATGAGCTTTACCAGCGGCGCAAAGAAGAGCGATAGCAGGAATAGAACTGCCACAACCGCGGCTGTGAGCCCCGTCCTGCCTCCCTCAGCAACCCCTGCAGCGCTCTCCACGTAGGTGGTGACTGTGCTGGTCCCGAATATAGCACCACCTATCGTCCCCACCGCGTCCGCCATGAGCGCCTGGCCTGACCTGGGGAGCTGGCCTTTCTTGTCCAGGAATCCAGCCTTTGTAGAGACTCCTATCAGGGTCCCCACTGTATCGAACATGTCCACAAAGGTGAACGTGAAGATGACGGCGAGCAATCCCATGTTGAGGGCCCCGCGGATGTCCATCTTCATAAAGGTAGGCGCAAGGCTTGGAGGAGCGCCAATTATGTCCTTTATGCCATGCGGGACCGGGGCCAGGCCGAAGATCATCCCTACGGCCGAGGTGATCAGGATGCCCAGTAGGAGCGAGCCCTTGACCTTCCTCGACAGGAGAAGTCCCATGACAGCGAGCCCGAACAGCGCTAAGAGCACATTCGGTGAAGTTATCTTGCCAAGAGATACCAGGGTAGCTTCGTTGTTTACGATTATGCCGGCCTCCTGGAGCCCGATAAATGCTATGAAAAGCCCGATCCCGACACCGGTGGCGAGCTTTAGCGTCATGGGAACGCTGTTGATGATCGCCTGCCGGGCCTGCGTCAGGGTAAGAAGCAGGAAGATCACTCCATCGATGAATACCGCCCCGAGCGCAACCTGCCAGCTTACTCCCATTCCCAGACAGACTGTGAAGGCGAAGAAGGCATTTAACCCCATGCCGGGTGCCATCGCAAACGGGTAGTTGGCGTAAAATGCCATGATGAATGTGCCCAGGGCAGTGCCAAGGCAGGTGGCTACCATCACGGCCCCGATATCCATTCCGGCCTTGCTTAGAATACCGGGGTTGACGATTATGATATAGGCCATTGTCATAAAGGTGGTTAGTCCCGCGATAACCTCTGTCCTGACTGTCGTCTTGTTTTCTCTCAGGTGGAATAGGCTTTCCAGGAAACCCTCTTTGCTCAGGGCTGAATCCTGCGCGTGAGCCATTTGCTGCGAACCTCCTCGATAGCATACGTGGGGCTTGTTGCCAAACCCGGAGCACCCCGGCGTTTAAGCCCGTTCTCCCGCTTTAGATTCACACCTCTCTTTCCGGGCTACGCCCACCGGCCAACAGGTCTGTACCAGCCCGCCGCCGCTTTTAGAAGGAGTCCAAAATACTTTTTGATTCGACACCCCGGGCGGGAAATCCTTCAGGGTTTCATGGCCCGGGCACGCTGGAATTTCCATCACCGGCCACCCGAGAGGGCCTCCCGCACGGCCTCAGCGACAAACCTGACTTCATCCTCCGTGAGCGCCGGGTGCACCGGCAAGGATAGGATTCTCTCGGCTGTATATTCTGTGACAGGGCATATACCCTTTTCATAGCGGTCGACTCCTTGGGGTCCCAGAAGTCTCACTACCGTTTCCCTGAAGTACGGCTGGAGATAAATAGGCACCGGGTAGTGGACAGCCGTCTCTATTCCCATTTCTGCGAGGCGCTCCGCCAGGACATCCCTCGTTATCCCTGCATCCTCTGGTTCTACGAGGATGGTATACTGGTGAAAGACATGTTTCACGCCGGGCAGCCTGTACGGCGTTATGATGCCGGGCAGCCCGGTAAGCAATTCAGTTAGGATCCGGGCGTTTCTCGCCCGCTTTTGCGTCAGGCTATCAAGCACCGGGAGTTGTTCCCGGCCAATCGCCGCTGCCACCTCGGTCATCCGGTAATTGAAGCCGAGCTCGACATGATTATACTTCCCGCTTTGACCGATATTCCGCATTACTTTCAGCCTGGCAGCGAGCGCATCGTCGTCGGTAGTTATGAAACCGCCTTCAATGGTATGAAGGTTCTTTGTGCAATAGGTGCTGAAACAGGCAATGCCGGGCCCGCCCCCTATCTTAATCCCGCCGTATTCAGCCCCTATAGCCTGGGCTGCGTCCTCCACCACCCAGAGATCATGGGCTCTGGCAATCTCCCTGATCCTTGCCATATCTGCGGGCTGGCCATAGAGGTGCACCGGCTCGATGCCGCGGGTCCTCTCGGTTATTCTCTCTTTTATCGAGTCCGGGGATATGTTGTACGTCCTTGGATCGATATCAGCGAATACGGGTACCGCCCCGCAATAGAGTATGGCATTAGCACTTGATGCAAAGCTGAATCCCGTTGTTATGACCTCATCGCCAGGCTTGAGGCCGCATGCAAGGAACGCAAGATGGAGGGCGGCAGTGCCGCTGCTCACGGCTACCACGTACTTTGCTCCCAGGTAGTTGGAAAGCTGCGCCTCGAAATCGGCTACAACCGGGCCGCAGATAAGCCGCCCGGACCGGATCACGGAGATCACCGCGTCCTCGATCGCTTTACTATGATAGGGCCTTGCGATGTCTATGTGCCGCGTAGTTGCAGATTTTCTAGTAGCAGTTGTAGATTCCTTGGCAATTGTAGGTTTTTCGCCCGGGCTCTGGTCATGGGACATATCTCAACACCCCTCCCGAGATGCCGACGGCTCGTCATGCAGGAGTTTCCTCTCCGGCGTCGAAAGCTATTTCGAGCAGATATCCT
The DNA here is from genome assembly GCA_012842565.1 of Bacillota bacterium. Classification (GTDB taxonomy): domain Bacteria; phylum Bacillota; class SHA-98; order Ch115; family Ch115; genus DUSO01. The sequence continues at coordinate 1,029 of DUSO01000071.1, read as the reverse complement.
GCATATAGCTTGGCCACTCCGCAAGAATACCACAAAAGCGGAAGCCTGTCGAGAGAGGGCCATTGCTTTTGCAGCAAAGGGGGGATGCAGGGGAGGAGGGATATCACAGACAGGGAATCGCATATGAAGGCCAGACCAGCCTGATCATCAAACTCGGGGGGGGGTATGGGCAGGGGGGTCTGGCACAGGAGCCAAAACTCGTAATGGCATTGTCACTGAATCCATCGACTCTGGGACTCAAGCTATTTGTGGGGCACGGAATTCCTTCGTGGATTCCAGAGGGGGGGTAGCGATGGTCCGCAGGCCTATAAGGGATTTGGCTCATTCATACCACTCATATTCCGCGTTCCAATATCGCCCAAGATTCCGCCGACTTGCCCTTCAAATTGTCATTCTTGTAGCCATTGTTCTCTCCATAGCGACTGCATTTGCGATTCGAGCAATTCAGTGATGACAATTCGGTGTACAACCAATTAATTGCTAGTCTCGGCAAGGGGCACACGTTTTCCTGATCTTTAGCCTCGGGGGGAGAACAACCCTCCGGGGCGATTCTCGTTCTTTCTTGGATATCCGCTCGAGCAGCAGACGCGCGGCAATGGCGCCGATATCGTACCTCGGCTGGGAAACCGTTGTGAGTTGCATGAAGTGCAGCGAGGATATGGCGATGTCGTCGAATCCTACCACTGATACATCTTCCGGTATTCTAAGGCCGGCATCCAGTATAGCCTCCATCGCCCCGATGGCCATGAGATCATTGGCCGCGAATATGGCCGTAAGGCGCGGGGTAAGTGCCAGCAGTCGTTGTGTAGCTCTGTACCCGCCATCCTGCCGGAAGTCATCATACTCTACAAACCTCTCGTCGCACTTGAGCCCGTATTCCCTGAGCGCCTTTTCAAAACCCCTGTAGCGGTCCTTGCTTGACGAGACGTCGGCCGGGCCCCCAATGAAGGCCAGATTGCGATGCCCGAGCTGGATCAGGTACTGCGCTGCCTGGTAGCCGCCCATCACATCATCCACTATCACGACGTC
>DUSO01000070.1 GCA_012842565.1 Bacillota bacterium | reverse complement strand
TGGTGCAGGAGCTAAATCGACTGATCTCCGAAGCAGTATAGCGGTGGTATCCGCCTGTGCCAGTTGAGAGAGTTATGGCTTCTCAGGGCTCCCAGCAACTCGTCTGTGTCGCTGGCGTCCGTGATGTTTCTATCCCTGACGTCGAAGACATGTTCAATCTATTGCCATACTAGCCCAGGAACAGCCGCAGCGGCACCACGAGCGTCCGGTCCTCGCAGAGGCGATGCGTGTTCCTGCTTACGATGATGCGGGCCGTGGGGGGAAACTTACGAGTGAAGTGTTCGAGGCCACGAAGTCCGCGAGGATCGAGGGGGTCGCCTCTGAACTTCACCTCGACAGCCAATAAGGCGCCAGCGCAATCCACGACGAAGTCTACCTCGCGGTCCCGGTCCCTCCAATAACGAATGTCTCGCAGATCATGACGCTTGAACTCGGCAAACACGCAGATCTCTGCGAGGCGCCCCCACGCGCCTGTCTGATCAAGATCAGCCGGATCGACGCGCGCCAGCGAGAGGTAAAGCCCCGGGTCGATAGCATATACACGCTCGATGGACCGTGCCTCAGCCTCCACAGAGGTTGCGAATTTGGGCAGAAGATACAATAGCCCAGCCGAGCTCAAGGAGCGAAGGTAGCCAGCTACAGTCGAATACGGAGCTCCCAGGTTCCGGGATGCTTCTGAAATGTTCATGAGGGCGCCACTCTGGTTGTTGGCATATAGAAACAGCCTTTGCAGGAGGTGCAAATCCGTCGCACCAAAGACCGGCCCGATGTCGTGAAAGAGCGTCCTATCCACAACGCTCTCCAGGAAGTAGCGGTCCTTGTAGCGTGGTGACCCGGCAAGTATGTACTCGGGAAAGCCACCCTCAAGGAGGTAAAGCCTCAGTGGTAGCTCATCTAGAAGGACCGTGCCAAACTCCTTCTCCACCTCTTGCAGTCGGGCGTGGAGTCGCGTGACATCAAAGTGCTTGTAAAACGCCGCCCAAGTCTCGCGGAGCAACGTATGCGCCTCAATAAGCCTCGGCTCCGTACCTCTTAGGTTAGCAGCCTCAGACAGGCAGAACGGATAGACCTGGACCGCGGATATCCGTCCGGCCAAGCTCTCGCGCGAACGCTTCTTCAAGAACGCCGCAGCTGAGCTTGTGCACACGAACCGGAGGGGATACTTCAGATCATAATAGCGCTTTACATAAAGCTCCCAATCATCCAGGGCTGTCACCTCATCAAGGAACACATAAAACGTTCCCTCAGCGCTGCGAAGGTCCCGCCTTGCCACGAAGTGCTCGAAGTAGTCCTGGATGTCCCTGAAGAGAGTCTCCCTGTTGAGATACGGGTCGTCTACGGACACGTACAAGATGTGGCCGGGCGGGGTCGCGGACGCCAGAAGATGAGCGATGGCCTGATAGATGAGGGTGGTTTTGCCGACACGGCGGGGACCCTCCAGAAGGAGGACCTCCCGCTGGGTAGCAAGGTGCTCTACAATATGGTCATAATATAGCCTACGGACGGACCCGACCAGGTCAGCGGGAACCGCTCCCGACACCCACCATGGGTTCTGCTCACGGAAGATATCGAGATTATTCTTCCAGAGGTCCATGGAAATACACCCCCTACACACGCCACCGGGATCATATCAAATCCTGAGGATCCTCGGCACCAGTGCTGGAATCTGCGCTCTTATGAACATTATTCACATTATGATGATAAAAATGCCCGTAATTATCATATTGAAAGAAAGAAAATTGTCAAGCCCTGCACCGGGAGTGATTTCTGTCGTTGAAAGTCCTGAGCGATTCGGCATCGATCAATGTGCAGACATACAACGTGTAGACATGCGCGCGGCTGACTCAAGGTTGGCTGATAGCCAGCACCATGCGCTCGACTACTGCACTTCCCCCAGCGCGCGC
>DUSO01000069.1 GCA_012842565.1 Bacillota bacterium | reverse complement strand
CCTCCCGGATTTCAGGGCGGGAGAGAGGACATTTCAGATACTGGTCCAGGTCGCGGGCCGTTGCGGGAGGGGCGATATCCCGGGCGAAGTCATAGTGCAGACCTATTCGCCCTCCAATTATGCGGTTATACACGCCTCCCGCCATGATTACAGGGGATTTTACGAGGCAGAGCTTTCATCGCGCCGGGAACTGGAATACCCGCCGTTTTCGCATATCATCTCGGTAATCGCGACGTCTCATGACGAATCTCGTGCGGTGGCGGCGTTGGGCGAGATCGCATCCAGGCTTTCGGGGGGCGGGATCAGTCCTCCTATCATGGCAGACGGCCTTCCCCGGGCGGACGCGGGGCAGGCCGCGGGCGGCTCGATGAAGCTCCTGGGCCCGTCTCCGCTTGCGATGCGGAGGGCGAAGGGAGAATATAGATGGCATATCCTGATCAAGGCCCGGGATATCGGGCTTGCGGCGCATCTTGTCCGGGAGGCGGCGCTGGAGGTATCAAAGGAGGCCATGCGGACAGGCGTAAGGATCATGGTGGATATAGACCCTCAAGATATGGTATGATTATATGAAGGCACAGGTATTACGCCCTGGAGTGCAGGAGGTAAATCGGTGATTCTCGAGATAAAGAAATACGGAGACCCTGTATTGCGCATGGAATCTCAGCCGGTTCGCAAGATAACGCCGGAGATAAAGACGCTTGCAAGGAACATGCTCGAGACAATGTATGCGGCTAGCGGCGTCGGCCTTGCCGCCCCGCAGGTAGGCATCCCGTGCAGGCTTATCGTGGTCGACGTCGGCGACGGCCCGATCACCATGATTAACCCGCAGATCATGAGTGCCCGGGGCGAGGTTTCGGATCGCGAAGGATGCCTTAGCATTCCCGGGGTCACCGGGGTAGTAACCAGGGCGGAGCAAGTGACGGTATCCGGGATTGATCTCGACGGCAACAAGGTGGTCCTCGATGCCGGCGGCCTTCTTGCCAGGGCCTTACAGCACGAGATCGACCACCTCGCCGGGATACTGTTTGTGGATAAGGCCAGGGACATAGTCCAGGAGGAGAGTATGAGGGCCGGAAGATGAGGATCGTGTTTATGGGGACTCCGGACTTTGCCGTGCCGTCCCTGATGGCCCTTTTAGACCATCATCAGGTGGTTGCGGTCGTAACACAACCAGACCGTCCTAAGGGGCGGGGCCGGAAGGTCGAGGCGAGCCCTGTCAAGAGGGTAGCCGTGGAACGCGGAGTCCGGGTCCTTCAGCCAGAAAGGGTGAGAGATGGCGGGTTTATATCCACCATGCGGGAGCTTGCCCCGGAGGCAGTTGTAGTGGTGGCCTTTGGCCAGAAGATACCCCCCGAGATACTCGAGCTCCCCCGCTTTGGATGTATAAATGTGCACGCCTCACTCTTGCCGAAATACAGGGGGGCGGCTCCCATACAGTGGGCAATGATGAATGGCGAGAGGGAAACCGGCGTTACAACAATGCTTATGGACGAGGGATGGGACACGGGGGATATCCTGCTCCAGAAGCGGGTGATCATACAGGATGACATGGATGCCGGCAAGCTCCATGATATTCTTGCGGTGGAGGGCGCAAGACTCCTGTTGGATACCCTTTCAGGGCTCGAGGCGGGTACCATTGCGGGCATTCCCCAGGATGAAAGCCAGGCTACATGGGCTCCCAGGCTCGACCCTGAAATGGCAAGGATACAGTGGGACCGTCCTGCTCGTGACATAAGAAACCTTATAAGAGCCATGTCTCCCCGGCCCGGCGCATACACCTGTCTGGGGGACACGAGGATCAAGGTGTTCGGGGCCGAGGTCATCTCCGATATGAGAGACATTCCCGGCGTGGCGGGGATTCGCAGTGCCGGGGAACCCGGTCGTCCTATATCACCGGGGGAGGTCCTGGTGATGGATGACCGGGCAGGTATTGTGGTAGCTACAGGGGGTGGGTTTCTTGCGCTGACCGAGGTCCAGGCCGAAGGTAGCCGTCGCATGTCAGCACAGGAATTCGTCCGGGGTTACTGGAAGAACAAACAGAAGTAGTTTCTACGGGTTTTACGCATTGGGGGTGGACATATGTTTTGGTGGGATCCAACATACATCGTGATATTCCCGGCGCTGGCCTTTGCCATGTGGGCCCAGGCGAAGGTGCAGGGCACATTTGCCCGGTTTGCGAGGGTTGGGTCACGGCGCGGGATGCGCGGTGCCGATGTTGCAAGGGAGATACTCGACAGTTACGGGCTTGCGGATGTCCGTATCGAGCAGATCCCGCAGCATCTGGGCGACCATTACGACCCCAGGGCGAGGGTGCTGAGGCTTTCTCCCCAGGTATACGGTTCGAGTTCCCTGGCTGCGCTGGGGGTTGCGGCGCATGAATCCGGGCATGCCGTCCAGCATGCTACTGGCTACATGCCCCTCGCAATCCGTACAAGTCTTGTGCCTGTGGCTAACCTGGGGTCATCCCTGGCGTTCCCGCTGTTTTTCATAGGGTTTATCTTCGCGCAGTCGGGCTTATCGTGGCTCATGACCCTCGGGATATGGATCTTCGTCGGAGTGGTGGCGTTCTCCATCGTGACACTGCCGGTTGAATACAACGCAAGCCGTCGCGCCCTTGCCGCACTTGACACAGGAGGGTATCTCACCGGCGAGGAGCTGGTTCATGCCCGCGAGGTCTTGAATGCTGCGGCGCTTACCTATGTGGCGGCTGTAGCAGTTGCCGTCACTCAACTCCTTCGTCTCCTGATCCTGAGGGGCAGCAGGCGTGACTAGGGAGATGGGAGCAACTCCGGCCAGAGTTGCTGCACTCGAGGTGCTGGTGGCGGTGGAGGCCCGCGATGCATACGCGGGCCTTGCTCTTGATGCTGCCCTTGACACCATGGACATTGCCGGGCGCGACCGGGCCTTTGCCACCGAGCTCGTCTATGGCGTGCTGCGGTGGAGGGAGAGGCTTGATTGGGTCTTGAGCCGGTTCATGAAGCGACCAATCGGCAGTCTTGATCCCCGGGTCCGTAATGCATTGAGGATAGGGCTCTACCAGCTGATGTTCCTCGGGAACATACCAGCCCGTGCCGCCATTCACCAGTCCGTGGAGCTCGTAAAACTCCGGGGAGGCAAGGGGCGGGCCGGTTTTGTAAATGCGGTGCTGCGTGCCGCGCTGAGGGGCCTCCCGGCCTTGCGAGTCCCCGGCGAGGGAGGAACGCCCGGCGAGGGCGGCGGGCCCGGCAAGCGGGAGACGCAAGACTACCGCCTGTCAGTGTATCTCTCGCACCCTCGCTGGCTTGTCGAGCGCTGGATCAGGCAGTTCGGCTTTGAGGCCACAAAAAGGCTCTGTGAGATCAATAACACGCCTGCCCCGCTCTCGATACGCGCCAATACCCTTAAGGTGACTCGTGAAGATTTGATCCGCCTGCTCGGCGAGGAGGGAGTATCCTGCAGCCCAAGTCCTATCGTTCCTGAGGGCGTCAGGGTAGAAACCCCTCTGCCCATCTCCAGGCTCGAGTCATTCAGACAGGGCCTGTTTATCGTCCAGGACGAGGCGGCGATGCTGGTATCTCATGTGGTATCTCCGGCACCCGATAGCTTCGTCATCGACGCCGCAAGCGCTCCGGGGGGTAAGGCGACTCACCTGGCCTCACTGATGCATGATAAGGGCAGGGTCATCGCGGCGGACATTCACCCGCACAGGTTGAGGCTTGTCCGCGAAAATTCAGAGAGAATGGGCATTACATGTATAGAGACCGTTCTATGCGATGCGCGCGAGCTCCCGGTCCATTTCAAGAATGCGGCATCCCACGTCCTGATTGACGCGCCATGTTCAGCGACCGGGGTCCTGAGGCGCAGGCCGGACGTAAAGTGGAGGAGGCGGCCTGAGCAGATTGAGGAGCTCGCCCGTCTCCAGTCGGAGATCATCTCCGCAGCAAGTGAGTGCGTCGCACCGGGGGGCATCCTTGTCTACTCCACATGCAGCCTGGAGCATGAGGAGAACGAGGATGTCGTCCTGGGGTTCCTGGAAAGCCACCCGCAGTTCACCCTCCTGAACGCCAGGGAGAGGCTGCCCGCCGAGTTCCTTTCCGCATTTCCTG
>DUSO01000068.1 GCA_012842565.1 Bacillota bacterium | reverse complement strand
GAGCCAGTCCCGAAGCTTACGGGCGGATCCCTTCCCCTCTTGACCTGCGGTATTCATCAGCCGGCAATCGTATGCCAATTGTTCCATTGAAACAGTAGGCGCCATTCCCCCGAGGAGCTTTATGTTTTGAACAGATTCGTTGCTCCAGAGATCTGCTACCGCCGCCGGGATATTCCCCAGGGGACTGAGATGGGCACAAGCTGCCGATTTCCCCTCCATGGCGATGGGATATCCAGTGATCGCTTTTATGTACGGTCCTTCATAGGCGCAATCCTTACTTGGCCCCACCGCACCGACTTCATATGCTACAAGGCTCCGAACCACGGTAATAACCCTTACGACAGCAGCGAAGACGCGGGGTATGTATCCCTTTTCAGCCAGCATCATAGCCGTATTCCCGAAGCCGCAGGCCGTATCACCTGAGGGGATGCTTCCGGTCTCCCGGGCGATGGCGACTATGGCATTCCAGAGCCTGGCCATATCCCGTGCGCCCATAACCCCGAGGGAAAAGATAACAGTCGGGAGGTCGCAGGCAAGGAGCGCGTCATCATGGACTTCCTTCCCGCCTGTTGATTCGATGGCCAGAAGCTCCGCTCCCGAGAGCGCACACCCCCGAAAGGTCTCCAACATAGCATCGAGCATTTGCCCCCCGGACATCCTGGGCGGCCTTATCATGTCGCGCACGTCGTTCGGGGTGATCCTCATAACGCTCTTAAGGCCATGCCTGGACTCGTATTCATGCATGGCTTCCCGGACTATTTTCGTTATCTCGATACCCCATTCCGGCCGCATGGTTGCGGGGGGAAGGAGTTCGACCTCGACTACCAAACCCGGTACGTTCAACTCCCTCGCACGCGTTAGAACACCTTCGATCATCTCTGTGTAATGTCGTTTAACCTCGTCCATAGTTTCATCGCTGATATCCATCGGAGGCAACGTGAAATTGATCTCAGGGTAAACAGTCCCGCCGCCTATGGCCATCCCACCTGCCAGCTTAAGAGGCCTGGGTGCTGTTCCATAAACGAAGTCCTCCAGGGTATCTATAGCAAGCTTGTTGAATTGCCCGGACATATACTGGACTCCTCCTTGATGGGATGTTCACGTGGCCTTCCTTGAGAAACCTGTAATTGGCCTCAGCCAATTATGTGTCTCCCGCATAAAATGATTAGTAATCTGATTATTTTTTTGCTTACATTATATCACCGTCAAGAAAGTACGGTCAACGTACATCGCTCCCATAGCTTATTCCTTCGCGGATCTGCGCCGGCGTTTGGCGGCCGCCCGGCCGAGCGGGCAGGTGATCATGCACCTACCGCAGAAACTTGCCCCGAAATTCCCTTCTGCGTGCTCGCTGTTGGTGAGGGCCGGGTCGCGCCGGTGCCATTTATAGTCGTAGCTGAGGCGCGCATCAAGATTTTCCGGACGCGGCACGTCGACCTTGGGCTGAAAAGGCGCACCTTCCCACAGCCTGGAGCTATACCCTTCCGCCATCCAGGCGCATGCCTCGCAATCGACAACCCCATAGACGAATTTCTTCCCTGCAATGACAACCCCCCATTCCTCTTTCTCCTTGATGGCGCCTGCGGGGCAGTTTTTCACACAGGCCAGGCAGCGCCTGCAGGTATCCAGGTCCTGATCCATAACCTGCCCGGGCTCCAGTTCGGCGTCTGTCAAAACGGCAATAAACCGCTGCCTGGGGCCAAACTCTGGCGTCAAGACCAACCCCTGCCACCCGAAGGTGCCCAAACCCGCCGCCACTGCTGCGTGGCGGAAGGAAACCGGCCCGTGATGTGGCTTTTTTTCCCAGTAGTGCTCACCCCTGGCCGGAATGGGCAGGG
>DUSO01000067.1 GCA_012842565.1 Bacillota bacterium | reverse complement strand
TTGTCCACATAGGACTCGATCGCTCCCATGCCACGAAGCAGTATACCTTGCGGCGGCTTCTCCTCCCTCAATCGGTAGTCGAGAAGCTCCCCCTCATGCTGCTTGCAGAAGTTGAAGACTGCCCCACTGTTCTTGACACGTACACAGGAGCGCCGAGATCTTGCATAGTGGTTCCCAACGTGATATGATTACCCATGGGTGAAAACCCCGTGATCAATTAAAGATTGCCGAACCTTCGGGGCAGGGTGAAATTCCCGACCGGTGGTAATGCCTCAACACAAATGTGTCGGGGCAGAGTCCGCGAGCCGCTTATGCGGTTGACCCGGTGAGATGCCGGGACCGACGGTATAGTCCGGATGGAAGAAGGTCGAGCTGCGCGAAGGCGCTCGCCATGAGTCGTTGGCGAGCGGGAGTGTAGCTGCAAACGATCAAGCGGAGCCCTGGAGGTAGGCGCCAGGGCTCTTGTGTTTTGGCAGACGGGGCCGCCAGGCACGGAGGAGTTCGGGCACTTTGGAGCTTGACAGTCCGGATGTCTATCCGGTCCGACTTCCGGCCCGGGGCGCCGACCGGCCAAGCCAAGGCAGAAACCAAGCCCCCCAAAACCACCAGGTTCGGCAGTACATTCAAACAAGGAGGTCTTCATTAAATGCGGGGACTAAGAACTGTTGTCACCCTTGGTATTCTTTCTGCCATGTCCGTGGCACTTGCGATTCTCATTCGCTTCCCCATCTTCCCGGCTGTGCCGGACCTGATCTATGAGCCTGCCGACGTCCCAATACTCATAGTAGGGTTTGCCTTCGGCCCCGTAGCCGGCCTTATGGTTACTGCAGTTGTGGCTATACTCATGGCCCTGGTGACCAGCCTCGGGGGTCCATTCGGCGCTCTCATGCACTTCCTGGCCACCGGTGCACTGGTCGGCACTTCCAGCCTCATATATGAACGCTTGCATACAAAGAGTGGAGCAGCTCTCGCCCTCGTCGCAGGCACCCTGGCAATGACCGCCGTCATGATTCCGGCCAATGTCATCCTGACCCCGATATTCTACGGCATGTATGGCTGGACCACGGCAAAGGTCATTAGCGTCATTTGGTGGATCATAGCCTTCAACCTCGTAAAGGCCGGGCTCAACTCCGCAATAACCTTCCTGGTCTACAAAAGGGTTGCGAATTTCGTAAGGAATGCGTGTCTCGCGCGGCGGGCCAAGGGTGAGACCCGGGCTGCCTCATCAAGGGCATAACCCGATTAACCGGGCGCGGGAAATCCTAATGGCGGGGCTTCCTCATGGCTTGGCCCCGCCCTCCAACCATGAGAAAAAACTCGCTAGCGGGCTTGTCTCCCCTTCCAGCCTCGCCTTCACTGTCGCCAATAATACAGCCTGGACACTACGACCCGTCCCAGCATTGGACCACAATATATTGTTATGATAGAATTGACTTACCACAATATATTGTGGTCGGCACAGGAAACTTATGCCTCGCGTGAATTTCATGCGAGGCAATGGAGGGGCCTTGATGAGTCTGGAGCTTTCCCCCAATGCCATAACCGTCCTGGAGCGAAGATACCTGAAGAAACAGGATGGCAAAGTCTGCGAGACGCCCGAAGACATGTTCCGGCGCGTGGCGAGGAATATCGCCTCGGTGGAAGCAGCCGTCTATGGCAAGGACGAGGATTTCGTCCGGGAGATGGAGGAGCGGTTCTATAGGTTAATGACCAGCCTGGACTTCTTGCCGAATTCCCCCACACTGATGAATGCTGGTCGCGAGTTACAGCAGCTGGCCGCTTGCTTTGTGCTGCCGGTAGAGGACTCAATGGAGGGCATTTTCGATGCCGTGAAGTATGCAGCCTTAATCCAGAAGTCAGGTGGGGGCGTTGGATTTGCATTTTCCCGCCTGAGGCCAAAAGGAGACGAGGTCTCCTCGACGGGAGGAGTAGCAAGCGGCCCGGTATCTTTCATGAAGGTATTCAATGCCGCGACAAACGCCGTAAAACAGGGCGGACGACGCAGGGGCGCCAATATGGGTATCCTCAGGGTCGACCACCCGGACATCTTCGAATTCATAACCTCCAAGCATGACGACAAGGAACTAACCAACTTCAATATATCGGTTGCCGCAACCGACGCCTTCATGGAGGCCGTAAAGGCGGACGGGCCATTTGACCTGATAAACCCAAGGACAGGTGCCGTAGTAAAGACCGTTCGCGCCAGGGAGATTTTTGACGCCATCGTGGAGGGGGCCTGGAAGAACGGCGACCCGGGCATCATCTTTATTGACAGGATCAACAGGGACAACCCTACCCCTAAACTGGGGGGTATCGAGAGTACGAACCCGTGCATAACGGGCGATGCCCTGGTGTCGACGGAACTCGGCTTGCTCCGCATGGATGAAATAGTAGCGCGGTTTGGGAGTGGAGGGCTCAGGGTCGTTACCGACAACAGGGTTCTGGCTCTGACTCAGGCTTACATAAGAGAGGGAACCTCTGGCGGCGCAGTACCTGACAATGGCATCTTGTCTACAGACGGGACTACCCTGCACCCAATCTCTCGCGCCTTTTCAAGCGGAATGCGGCCGACAGTAAGACTCATAACAAGGCACGGGTTCGGACTCGAGCTCACCCCGGATCACAAAGTGATGACGACCTCAGGGTGGGTCCGGGCAGGGAATCTAAAACCCGGCTATCATAGAGTCCTTATAAAGTCTGACACGTCCGCTCTTCCCACAGATGTGGTAGATAAGGTCATTCCGGGGGGGATAAAGCCGGTATACGACCTGACGGAACCGGCTACGCATTCTTTTATCGCAAATGGCATCGTCATCTCGAACTGCGGCGAGCAACCCCTCTTACCTTATGAGGCATGCAACCTCGGCTCGATCAACCTTGCTCATATGGTCAGACAAGGTGGAGAGGGAAAGCCGGAAATAGACTACCCCCGCCTTGAGGACACCGTGAGGCTCGCGGTCCGTTTCCTGGACGACGTCATAGATGCCAGCCGGTACCCGCTCGACCTGATCGAGAAGATGGCTCATGGCAACCGCAAGATCGGCCTCGGGGTGATGGGATTTGCTGACATGCTGATCAAGCTCGGCATTCCCTACGACAGTGAAGAGGCCGTAGAAAAGGCCCGGGAGGTAATGGGCTTCATCCAGCGCATAGCGCGCGAGGCCTCCGCCGACTTGGCTCAAGAGCGCGGGCCATTCCCGAACTTCGAAGGCAGTATATACGACGTCCCCGGTGGGCCCAAGCTCAGAAACGCCACTACTACTACAGTCGCCCCTACCGGCACGATCAGCATCATAGCGGGTTGCTCCAGCGGCGTAGAGCCTTTGTTCGCCGTGTGCTACGTCCGGAATGTCCTGGACAACGACAGGCTCATAGAGGTAAATCCCCTCTTCGAGGCCATAGCCAGGGAACGTGGCTTTTATAGCGACGAACTCATGAAACGCATAGCCGAGGTTGGGAGTGTACGGGGCCTCCCGGAGGTCCCCGAGGACGTCCAAAGGCTCTTTGTAACAGCCCATGAGATCTCACCGGAGTGGCATATAAGGGTCCAGGCCGCATTCCAGGAGTTTACCGATAACGCCGTTTCAAAGACTGTTAACTTAAGGCACGACGCCACTCAGGAGGACGTACGGAACATACTACTCCTGGCCTATGACCTCGGATGCAAGGGTGTGACGGTATATAGGGACCGGAGCCGGTCGTCGCAGGTGCTCCAGGTGGAATCTGCCGAGAAGGATTCAGCCGGCAGGGACTCAGCCGCCGGTGATTTCACCCCCAAGGATTCCCCCGCCAGGAAAGCCCCTGCTAGGGGAGGCGCCACAGGCTCCGGAACGATCAGGACAGGCAGGCCTGAAATGATGCCACGCCCGAGACCACAGGTCACTTACGGCCGCACTGAAAAGGTATTGACGGGCTGCGGGAATGTATATGTCACCGTAAACGAAGACGGGGAGGGCCTGTGTGAGATATTCACTTCCATAGGAAAATCAGGAGGTTGCGCAGCAGCTCAATCGGAGGCGATAAGCCGCCTTGTCTCAATGGCGCTCCGCGCCGGCATCAAGCCCCAGGCCATTGTGAAGCACCTACGCGGGATCCGCTGTCCCTCGCCATCCTGGCAGAAGGGCCAGGTGGTGCTGTCGTGCCCGGACGCCATAGGAATCGTGCTCGAGCACTACCTCGCCGAGCGTGGTGAGGGGCAAGGCGACGCTCAGGGCCAGCAGCACATTCCAGTTTCGTACCCCGTACCCGGAGAAAGAGAGGGTGACTCTCCCATCAAAGGTGGCCCGTCGCCAGCTGGTCATGCAACTGGTCATGCACTAAGTGACCAAGAGCCTAAAGGCGGCCTTGCACCCAAAGATAATCCGGCCCGCCACGGCAACCCGGCGCCAGTGGACGATCCGGACATCTCGGAATCGGGTGAGACATGGGATACAATAACAGGGGCCTGCCCTGAGTGTGGCGGCCACATGCGGCACGAGAACGGTTGTGCAACCTGTGTCTTTTGCGGCTATTCGAAATGCAGCTGAGGCCGGGGCTCAGCGTGACGCGTAGCCAAATAGAGCACAGGTGGTTAGTGCCCAGGGTTCTTTCGATCCCTGGGCCTCGCGTCAGCGCTGATGCAACGAAAAGGCTGGCGCCCGGAAACACCCCACCCTGGGTGTCAAGCCAGTCTCTCGACCAGGCGGACACTTCATCGGGTGAGCCGTCCGGGCACCGGCCAGATTTGTATTTTGGGGTTCAGGCTCGCCTTTCCGATTACACCTGCCTCAACATATTCAGAGCGTTCGTTATGGATTGAGGATCCGCGGCAGGAACATTGTACCAATTTCGCTTTGTCATAGCGTTAAAGAGCATCAACTGGCTATCCTGTTCCTGCCTGTGAATATCCAGGAAAACCCGCTTCAGATCTGGTGAAGCCGCCTCTTCTGCGGCCATATTATATGCCCCCGAGATATATTTCTGACTCGCAAGGCAGTCACTGGTCATCATCCTATCATCGAAACCAGGCATTTTTCCACCTCCCAAAATCTCGAAATCTCATAGCCACACGGGTTATCATAGATTCATGGCCATCCTCTACTGCAGGCCTGCCTGCAATTGCCTTGAAAGGATGTCATAGTGCTGTTGATGTGTCCTCTGGATATTCTGGAATACCTGCTTGAGCTCGGGATCCCTCACCTGCTGGGCATAAAACCCGAATTTGTTGATCAGGACCTGTTCGTTGGAGATATTATCCTGGAGCATCATAAGCTCCCTCTGACTCAACCTCGGCAATCCTGGCACCTCCCTGTCTCGCGAAGTTTCTATGCACGCGATTAGTTTAGCTCCGCGGGCCGGGAGATATACGTTTCCCTGTGCCCATTCCTTGGTAGCTACTGTAAATTACAGTTAGTCTTAACATGATTGTAAGCGGTCAATGACGTGTCTTTCGCTGTCTCGAAGGGAGAGATCTTTGGCAGGATATGGAACGCATGATAGCGACTGTTTCCTCCATCCTCGGGGATGTCGACATCCTCGCGAACAACGCCGCCCATGCGCTGCTCAAATCGTTCCTGACTTCACTGTCGAGGAATGGAAATCCCGGATTGAGTACAAGACACTGGCATACTTCCTTACATCGAGAGCCATACTTCCCCCGATGATCCGCAGGCGACCGGGAGCCATCATCAATGTCCTTTTCACCCCCGAGGCGAGCGGATGTTGACCATCCTTTCATTCAGATGATATAATCTGGTTAAGGTAAACATTATTAAATTAATAATGATTGATTTAGCCTAGCGCCAAATTGAGACGGCTTTAAGGTGGATTACGGTGGAATCCCTCATCAAGGATAGAGATTCGGATTCCTCAGGTGGTGGCAAACTTGGCTCATGAAGAATCGAGGTACTCCCGCCAGGTCTTGGTTTCATGGATAGGCGAGAAGGGTCAGGAAGCCATAATGAATGGTACGGCAGTGATTATAGGTCTGGGTGCCCTTGGCAGCACCATTGCAAATATCTTAGCAAGGTCCGGGGTTGGGACGTTACGTCTAGTGGATAGGGACTTTGTTGACTGGACCAACCTCCAGCGACAGGGACTCTACGATGAAGCCGATGCCAGGAATAGTCTTCCCAAGGCCGTTGCTGCAAAGGAACACCTCGTCCGTATCAACTCGGAGATCAACTACGAAGTGATAGTAGACGACGTTAACCCTGGCAACGTTGAAAGAGTCGTGGCCGGTGCATCGGTTGTGCTGGATGGGCTCGATAACTTCTATACACGAGTCCTTATCAATGAAGCGTGTGTAAAATTGGGTATTCCATGGATTCATGGGGCATGCATATCCACTTACGGCACTCTCGCAACCATCCTCCCAGGAGACACAGCCTGCTATAATTGTCTTTTTCCTGATGCGTCCAGCATGACTTCGCCATATACGTGCGATACTGTCGGCGTACTAGGTCCGATAGCATTCATTATCGCATCTTGGGAGGCGTCGGAAGCGCTTAAGATACTTGCCGGCAGGAAAGACCTTGTCTCTCGGAAACTAATGTGGCTGGACCTCTGGAAAAACGAGATTACCTCCATTTTAACTGAACGTGATCGCGAATGTCCGGTTTGTGCAGCCCGGGAGTTTCCAATGTTGCAGCAACACGATCGTGTCATGACCTCCTCAATATGCGGCAGAAATGCGGTTCAGGTGTTACCAGACGTTTCGAGAGGATTTGACTTCGAATCTACTCTACATGTGTTGAGCAGGGCATTTCCAGTAGAATTCAACCAATACCTCTTGAGGATCCACTGTGGTGAACATGAGATCGTACTCTTCCGAGATGGTAGAGCCATAGTGTTTGGTACTTCCGATCCCAAGGTGGCCAAGAGCCTCTACACGAGGTACATCGGGGGGTAACGTGATGGACCGGAAGTTTGTGTACCTTGACAATGCCGCCACAACATGGCCCAAACCTGATGTAGTATACGAGGCAATAAACGAGTGCGTGCGGCGCCTGGGGGCAAATCCAGGCAGGTCCTCCCACCGGATGTCAATTCAGGCGGAGCAGTTAGTGCAGGAAGCGAGGCTACTCCTTGCCAAGTTTTTCAACGCGCCCTCGCCGGACCATGTCATATTTACGCTCAACTGTACCGACTCCCTCAACATTGCTCTAAAGGGGTTGCTACGTGCCGGTAAGAAGGCTATTACAGGGCCGTATGAACATAACTCAGTGATGAGACCTCTCCGGCGCCTCCAGAGTGCAGGCGTCTCCGTTAGCGTCGCCCGGGGGACAGAAGGGTTACGGGTCGATATGGATCACTTCAGGGAGTTGTGCCTTCAAGGCGTTGACGTTGCGGTGGTATCTCATGCTTCCAACGTAACCGGATGCATTCAGCCCATTGCCGAGATGGCAGAAGTGGTCCACCAGAATGGGGGCATCCTTGTTCTGGATGCTGCACAGACAGCGGGGACAACCGAAATCGACATGATGAAGCTCGGGGTGGACGTCCTTGCAGCTCCGGGACATAAAGGACTCTTAGGGCCAATGGGGGTTGGGATTTTGATCGTTGGCCCGGGCCTTGAGATAGACCCATTCAGGGAGGGAGGGACGGGTTTCAGGTCCGAGGATGACTTTCAACCCCGTGACTTACCCTGGGGTCTTGAGGCGGGAACTCCGAACCTCCCTGGTATAGCAGGACTGGCAGCGGGAATTCGCTTTATCCAATCTGTGGGCATTGACTCTATATCCGCAAGGGAGGCAGAACTCTCGCGGGCCCTTTGCGAGGGTTTAAGGAACATCCACGGGGTTAGGGTGTTCTGCCCCGTAGAACCCCAGAACGGGATCGTTTCCTTCACAATCGATTCGTATGATGTAGCCCTTGCCGGGGCGATATTGGACCAGGCTTTCGGTATAGGGGTAAGGGCGGGACTTCACTGTGCACCCGCCACGCACAGGGCCATCGGGACTTTTCCCAACGGTACTCTACGCGCTAGTTTCGGCTATTTCAACCACTTTGGCCACGTTGAACGGTTACTATCTGCAGTACGCCAGCTTTCTGCAAGTAACTAATGGCTGTCCTACTGCATTGCGGTGGAAGAAGGTATCAATCTCAAATCCCTTTATCACGGGAACATGCCCGATCCGGTCGTTGAGTTACTATCCAGTATATCGATCGCAACGGGTTGAATCACTGGAGAAACTGGCCAGCGCTCAAGGAACTAAACTAACGAGAAACTAACCAGGAGGGACGTAATGTGCAGACCAACAGAATTGCAAGAGATGTAACTGAATTGATTGGAAATACCCCTTTGGTTAAACTCAATAAGGTGACAGAGGGAGCTGCCGCGACTGTGGTAGCTAAGCTCGAATCTTTCAATCCATGCGGAAGTGTCAAAGACCGCATCGGTGTGGCAATGATTAGTGCGGCAGAAGAAGCGGGGCTCCTCAAGCAGGGATCTGTCATAATCGAGCCTACCAGCGGCAACACAGGCATCGCGCTGGCCTTTGTATCTGCCGCAAGGGGGTATCGCCTGATACTGACAATGCCTGAGACGATGTCACTTGAACGGAGAAAACTTCTCGCTGCCTTTGGAGCGGAGATAGTACTTACCCCGGGTTCTGAGGGTATGCGTGGCGCTGTTCGTAAGGCAGAAGAGCTGGCAGCGTCGATCCCTAACTCATTTATGCCCCAGCAGTTCAAGAATCCGGCAAACCCCGAGATCCATATGAAGACCACTGCGGTAGAGATCTGGCGGGATACGGGTGGCGAGGTTGACATCCTCGTTGCAGGCGTAGGCACCGGAGGCACCATTACCGGTGTTGCTCGCGTGATCAAGGGATTGAAAAACAGTTTCAAGGCCATTGCCGTGGAGCCAGAAGAATCCCCCGTGCTGTCCGGAGGTTCGCCCGGACCGCACAAGATTCAGGGGATAGGTGCAGGGTTCGTTCCTGACGTGCTCAGGCGTGATCTGATCGATGAGATAATCCGCGTTCCGCAGGAAAAAGCCGCCGAAATGGCCAAGCGTCTTGCTAAAGAAGAAGGGATACTTGCCGGAATATCCTCGGGCGCGGCTACTTGGGCTGCTGTGCAGGTAGCGTTCAGGGAGGAGAACCGGGACAAGCTTGTCGTGGTAATACTTCCGGACACTGGCGAGAGGTATCTGTCTACCGGGTTATTCGATTAAATCACACAGAGTTTGATTGTCGTTGGAATCCTCGATCTCGGTATGGAAGGTGAAGATAGATGTACGTGCCCGAGACATTCTGGGCATCCCTGGAGCGAGCCAAGCGCAGGCCTGGGGAGATCGACCGCGAGACGATCCTGAGCCTGATGGAAGGCTCTGTCAATATAGTAGCCCGTGATGCCTTGTTCCAGGCGGCGGATGAATTACGGCACCGCTATATGGGGGACGAGGTACATCTACGCGGTATCATCGAGTTTTCAAATAACTGTGTACGTAATTGCCACTACTGTGGATTGCGGGCTGCCAACACAGGTTTGCCGCGTTACCGCATGTCGTCTGATGAGATAGTAGCTACGGCAGAAAGAGCAGCTCGACTTGGTTTCGGCACAGTGGTGCTCCAATCGGGGGAAGATCCTGTCTGGGATGCCCCGGCTCTGGCAGAGGTAGTTCACAAGATCAAACGCCGGACCGGACTTGCGATCACCCTGTCGGTAGGAGACCGTTCCCGCGAAGATTACGCGCTCTGGCGGGAAGCAGGGGCTGACCGCTATCTACTGAAACACGAGACGGCTGATCCTGAATTATTTCGTCGCCTCCGTCCTGGAACCACGCTAGCAGGCCGGCTAACGGCTCTGCGTCACCTGCGGGAGCTCGGATACCAGGTGGGATCAGGTAACATTGTGGGCTTGCCCGGGCAAACCTTGAGTAGCCTAGCAGATGACGTGGCGCTATTGCAGGAACTTGATGTAGAAATGGCAGGTATAGGGCCGTTTATCCCCCATCCTCAGACACCACTCGCGGCAGCAAGCCCTGGCGCGGTGGACCTAACCCTGCGGGTACTGGCAGTAACCAGGTTGGCTGTCCCCTGGGCCCACCTCCCTGCAACCACTGCGCTGGGGACTATCGATCCAGAAGGAAGGCAAAAGGCGCTGCGTTGTGGTGCCAACGTAGTCATGCCCAATGTGGGGCCAACGGAATACCGACCTCTCTACCAGATTTATCCCGGCAAGATATGCCTGAGCGAGATGGCGGAAAAGTGCCTTTCCTGTTTGGGGCGCATGGTTCAGACCCTTGGGCGGACTATCGGGCAGGGACCGGGCGATTCACCTAAACCCCGGTTTCAGCAGAGAGATAATGGCTAACCCTTGCCAAGCGTAAACCACAATCCCGGATTAGTAGCATGAAATCGGACCTCCCGTTCTTTGGATATGCCTTAGCAAAACTCAGCATACTATATTGCTTAATACTACTTGACGTAGTATTATTATCTATAGTAGAATTGGCTTTGCCAAGCCACTACCTAATTTATCAGTGCCTCTGGGACGAATGAAACGGAGGTTGCAAAATGAGTAATAGAAATGATTCCAGACTACTTCAATGGCTTCACACAGGCCGGGTTTACATACTTATCTTTACGGTCGTGTTAGCCGGAGGGGCGCTGTATTTTAGCCTCCAAAGTCCCACCCGGTCCATGAGAGAGAGCCCTCAAGTCAACGCAAGTCCTGGAATCTCCGCCCCGCAAAACACCAAAGACCCATATGATAGCATCAAGCAGGAAGTCCTCGCATATTACCGTTCCAAGTATAATGACAACGATCCGCGGATGACCGCAGAAGTCGTAAGCTATGGCTGTCACGTGGAAGTCCACATTGTCAAAGGCGGAAAAGCTGTCAAGTCATTTGCGTACTTCGGCCAAGGCCAGTTCTACGAGCAGACTTGGTGATAGCGGCCCTGTAGTAGTACCTATTCCTGAGGGGAGGAAACGTCGAAATGAATATGTTTACCATCGTCTGGGACGGCATCAGGCGACGCAAGATTCGGTCTCTGCTTTCCATCCTTGGTATCACCATCGCCGCTACAGCCTTATTCAGCCTGATCTCGTTGAGGCAGGGTTACGAGCGCGGCATGCGGGCGGAGCTTGAAAACATGGGCGCACAAATCGTGGCCGTGGCCAAGGGGTGCCCGTACGAAGCCATTGCCGTCATCATGATCGGCGGTCAAGTACCGGCCACTTTGCCGGAAGACGTCGTGGAGCAGATCCAGAAGCTCCCTAACGTGGCGAGCGCATCTCCCAACGTCTACGGTGCCTACAAATACCTGGGACTCTCGCACCCGTTAATTGGCATCACTCCCGAGGAACTCAAGCTCAAGTCCTGGTGGAAGATACAAGGGCGCTTCCCGCGAAATTTTGGTGAGGTTGTTCTCGGCAGTGTCGAGGCTAAAGTGTTTGCCGATAAGAGCGGTGAGTACAAGAAGATTGGCGATTCCATCACTGTAACAGTGGGTGGCAAGAAAACGTCCCTCAAGGTCGTCGGCATCCTGGAGGCTACCGGCTCG
Organism: Bacillota bacterium; assembly: GCA_012842565.1. Lineage (GTDB taxonomy): Bacteria > Bacillota > SHA-98 > Ch115 > Ch115 > DUSO01. Next base: position 3,904 of record DUSO01000067.1, on the reverse strand, counting down.
AAGGACGACTACTCCACGTATACCACCCTTGAAACAGCCCAGAAGTTGCTGAACCTGCAGGGTCGCGTCGTGGCAATCAACATCCGTGTCACGGATATCGGTGGCGTACCGGCTACCATCGAGGACATCGAAAAGATCCCCGACGTCCAGGCCGTTACCGTGGCTCAGGTGCTTGGCACCATCCAGAATCTCGTTCAGGCCGGGCAAAACATGTTGTTTCTCGTAATGTTGGTGGCGCTCGTCATCGGCGGCCTCGGCACCATGAATACTATGCTAATGGCGGTATTTGAGCGCACTCGTGAGATCGGACTTATGAAGGCCATCGGTGCCTCGAGCTGGCAAATCTTCAGACTATTCCTTTTCGAAGGCTTGGCTATGTGCCTTTTGGGCGGGCTTTTTGGTGCGGGCGTCGGTTCCTTAACTACTCTCATGGGCGACGTAATCTTGAAACAGTTTGTGTCTGTAGTGCCCACCCAATCGGTCGGTCAGTTCTCCTGGTATGCTGCGGCCGTTTCGGTGCTGTTTCCGGTGGGTGTAGGTATCCTCTCGACCTTGTATCCCGCCCTCCGTGCAGCCCGACTCAACCCTATTGAAGCCTTGAGAAACGAGTGAGGAGGCATTTGGGCAATGATATGCATCGAGAATGTTAGTAAAATATACCGTCGAGGCCAGGAGGAGGTCCACGCACTGGTTAACCTCTCACTTCAAGTCGAAGCAGGCGAATTTCTAGCGGTCGTTGGCCCTTCTGGCTCTGGGAAATCAACTCTGATGAACATTATTGGGTTATTGGATCGACCGACAAGTGGCCATATCTCCATTGCAGGCCGGCCTATCGAGAAGCTCAGCACGAAGGAGATGGAGGCTCTCCGTCGGAACACTATCGGTTTCGTGTTTCAGCAATTCCTGCTCGTGCCTACCATGACGGCGTTGCAGAATGTCATGCTGCCCATGTACTTTGCGGGCAACTCTGCGGCACGTAAAAGGGCCACTGAATTGCTATCCCGTGTTGGACTGGGCAATCGCCTGCTTCACCTGCCATCGCAGATGAGCGGTGGTGAAATTCAGCGGGTGGCAGTGGCCAGAGCCCTGGCCAACAATCCCTCCATCCTCCTGGCCGATGAACCGACCGGCAACCTGGATAGCCATGCGGCTGAAGATATATTTAGCCTGCTACATGAGGTTAACCGGTCCGGCACCACCATCATTGTGGTCACTCACAATGCGGAGCTTGCGGCGTCGTTGCCTCGTACAATCACCATTCGGGACGGAAGGATGATTGCGGATGTCAAAAAGGATACTTCTATTGCTTAGCGGTGCTGCGATTGTTACGCTTATATTAATCGCTTTCCCTGTACTTCGCGGAGTCAAAGGCTCGTCTAAGTATGGAACGCCAATCGATACTACTGAGGCTCAAACGGTAGAACTGACCTCCCTGTTTGCCAATACGCAGGCTTATGTTGGAAAGAAAGTGATCGTGGACGGCCAGGCGGGACAGGTATGCCAGACATCAGGATGCTGGATTACGGTGACTGACGGTGCAAACCAGTTGTTCGTGCAGTTCTATGATTTCACCGTCAAGCTCAGGCCTGGTACCCGAATCCGTGTACAGGGTGAGGTACGCATTCAAAACAATGCCCCATATCTCGTCGGGCAAGGGGTGGAGGTAATCAGATAGGACTGCCTGTATATGGCATGAGCGCCATTCACCGGCACTCTTCATCCAGAGAGAGTAGTCGCATGCTGCAAGATCGGGAGTGATGACAGTGTTTCGCTTATTTGATTTTAAGCCAGGCAGGAAAGGGCTTGGTAAGGTGCTGGGCGACCTGGAAGCCGAGGTCATGGAAGAGGTCTGGGCCAGGGGTACCTGCACCGTACGGGATGTTTACGAAGGATTGCGCCTCAAGAGACGGATTGCTTACACTACCGTCATGACCACTATGTCACGGCTGGCTGATAAAGGATTACTGGTCAGAGACAGGGACGGGGCAGCCTTCGTCTACCGTCCGTCTGTCTCAAAAGATGAGTTCAGACGGAGGGTTGCATCTGAGGTCATCACCGCAATCCTCGATGGCTTTGGCAAGGAATTTGTCTCTCAATTAGTGCGCCAGGTCGGTCAAACAGACTCACAGATGCTCGAGGAACTGGAACGCGCCATTGCAGAGTACAAGAAACAGAAGTAGGTGACGGCATGTATTCGCTCTTTCAGCACCCTTTTATCACATATACCTTTGTCCTGTCATCCATCCTGGCGGTGTTTACTGCAGTTTTGCTCCGACTGGTACCCTCAAGAGGAACGCATCGTGCGTGGCTATGTATGGTTCCCCTCGTGGTGCCAGTGCTCTCGTACGTCATCAACTACGTCATCATCGGTAAGACATGCGGGTTCAATCACGGCTATATCGGTGCCCTGAGAGGTTTCCCGTCATATCACTTCTTTTGCCGGCTCAATCACCGCATCATCCCGTGGGTCGCGCCCATGTCATCGGCCTGGCTGGCCATGTCGTTAACCACATATGCGCTTACCTGGCACCGCACCCATTGGTTACTCAACCACCTGCCGGTAATCTCGGAGGGCAACACGAGGCCAGAGGCTATCTTGGATGAACTCTGCAAGCGAGAAGGCCTGAAACCGCCTGTGGTTAAAATAGTGGACTACCCTAAGCCCCTGATGTTCATCGGTGGAATCAGACACCGGGTCATTATCCTCTCCACCGGAACGTTGGGTCTGCTGGAAGACGACGAACTTCGGGCTGCCTTGGCTCACGAGCTGGCTCATATCCGGCGTGTAGGGCACGTCCTCAACTGGTTCTTTGTGCTCTGCCGTGACCTGACCCTCTTTTCGCCCGCGAGCCTATGGTCGTATGCTGCCTTCCGTAATGAGGAAGAGGCGATCTGCGACGCTGTGGTAGCATCTCAAACCGGGCTTAGCGCTGAATTGGCCTCAGCTATCGTAAAATTCATGAGATATGGAAACTACACCGTGTGGGCGTCTCCCCTCACCTCACTCTTTCCTGGCGGCGACCCGGGGGTAAGCCGTGTCAAGCACCTGCTGGATGCTCCACCCGCAGGTAGCAAACCTTCCTGGTGGGCGTGCACATTATTGATCGTCTTGCTTGTCAGTCTGGTTTTTATGTGTTAGAGCCACCCCGCCATGCGGCGCCGGGAAACAACTGGGCCGTTTCTGGGGCAGCAGCCGGGGTAAATTGCCTGCTCGCCGTGATTGGTGGTCCACTTGGGGACCGACAGGCTTTTGGGTAGACGTACGTTGACTATCCTCCCTGTGAGTGATATAATATGCAAAAACATAACTAAATTAGTAATGATTATCGACTTAACCGAGGGTATTTTTTATTACCCTGAACTTGGCTTTGGGAAGGAACGAACAGGAGAATTGTATGCTGCCTGGCAATAGAAGGGGTGACCATAATTGGGAGTGATCAGTTATGAAGCCGGTGTCGGCCAGGATGCGCAGCCTCAGAGAAAATCTTACAGATATGGACGACTGCGCCGGCAGATTCCTTTCCTCACAGCTTTATCCTTTTTTATCCTATTGTGGTACCTGCTCACGACCAGGTTTCGCTTGCTTCCCCTTCCCTACTTTCCTGGTCCCGGTGAGATCCTTCGCGAACTGTGGCGGGATAGGGCCTTGCTTGCTCTGAGCACGGTCTATTCCCTCCGCTTGCTTGCACTTGGCTACCTCACCGGCACCGTGGCCGGGCTGGGAACCGGCATTCTGATGGGCTGGTATAAGCAGGGGGAATACTGGCTGCAACCGGTGCTCCGTTTCATAGGCCCTATCCCTGCCGTGGCGTGGATCCCCATCGTCATGATCTTGTTTCCCAGCAGTTTTCTTGCCAGCATTTTTTTGGTAGCCTTGAGTGCCTGGTTTCCAGTGACCATTCTC
>DUSO01000066.1 GCA_012842565.1 Bacillota bacterium | reverse complement strand
GATTGTAAAGTATGACGAAAAGACTTTCTAAAATAACCTGCCGGGGGAGTAGGTAACATGGCCCTGCTCCCCCACCTCATACCCACTGTTCCGGCACCGCCGATCTCACGCCCTGGCATTCCGGGGGCCCGGGGCGGTATCCCAGCGCCTCGGAGAGGTCCCGCCCTGCCCTTAGGATGAGAGGCACTACCTCACTGACCCTCTCGCGCGTGAGCCTGACCGAGGGGGCTGAAATACTCATGGCGGCAACCACCGTGCCTGCGTGGTTTCGGATCGGGACAGCTACGCACCTCACACCTTGCTCGTTTTCTTCGTCATCAATGGCATAACCGCGCTCTCTCACCAAGGAGAGATGTGCCCTTAACTCTGCAACCGAAGTAATGGTGTTTGGTGTCTGGCGGACAAGCTCGCGTCCTTCGAGGTGAGCCATTACCTCATTTCCGCGAAAAGCCAGGAGAACCTTCCCAAGGGCGGTGCAGTGCGCGTGCGCCCTGGCGCCGATTCGCGCCCTCATGGTGAGGGTCTGGCTCTGCTCGGCCTTGTCAATATAAACCACCTCGAGCCCATCCAGGATCGCCAGGTGCACCACCTCGCCGGTCTCCGCGCTCAACCTTTTCATAATCGGCCCGGCCTTCTCGCGAAGGTCTATCTGCTGAAGGCACTGCATGCCAAGCTCGAGGATGTGAGTTCCCAGGGAGTACTTGCCGGTTTCGAGATCCTGCTGCACGTAACCCCCTTGCTCGAGGGTTGACAATATCCTATAGACCGTGCTCTTGTGCAGGCCCAGCTCAGCACCGATCTCGGTCACTCCCATCCTCTTGCCGGACCGGCCCAGTAAGTCCAGTATGCCCATTGCTCGCAGGACGGAGTTGACTCCTGATACGTTGTTGAGAGCACCGGCATTCCTTGCCGCTTTCCCTGCCACTCTCCGCACCCCCTGCCGGGAAACCGCGAGACAGGCCGCCATACAGGCCATTGAGGCCCTGGCGAAACTACCTGCGTCCGGTAGCCCCGGCTATTCCCTCGCAATTCCGGCCATACTCGCCCCGGCAGCAATCGCGCGGTGCGACTTTCGCCGTAGCCATTCCTCTATCCCAAACAACACCGGCATGATCCGCGTCATCCTCGCGCCCGGCCCCATGTGCCCGACTCTTACCGTCGTTTCCGCCAGTTCACGCAACCCCGAGGCCACCTGGATCCCAAACTCCTCCTTGAGAAACTCTACTATCTCCCTGCTGGAGTGACCTTCCGGCACGTAGAAGACCGAGACGATCCCGGAGGCATAGTGTTCATCTCCCACCGGGGCGAGCCCCATCGCTTGGAGACCGCGCCTGAAGGCCAGGCCTACCGCGCGGTGCCGGGCTACACGAGCCTCGAGCCCCTCGTTCAGGACCAGCTGCATGCTCCGGCGGAGCGCAAGGACATTGTTTACTGCCATCGTGATAAAGTAGGGCTGGTGGTCAGGGAAACGATCGGCAAACTCCTTCCAGCGCAGGAGATTCAAGTACCAGCCGGGAATTGCCGACGTCCTTCCCTTCATCGCCTCCCATGCGGCATCGCTTACAGAGACGAGGACGAGCCCCGGAGGGGCCTCCAGGCATTTCTGGGAGGCGGAAACGCATATATCAATGCCCCAGCCGTCGACATCAAGCTCAAGGCCTCCGAGCGAGGAAACTGCATCTACTACCAGGAGCGCGCCTGCACGTTTTACTACCTGCGCGATCTCCTTCAACGGGTTTGCGAGGCCGGTAGCCGTCTCGTGGTGCACCAGCCCTACGACCTTGATACCCGGGTGGGCGGCGAGTTCTCTTTCTACGGCCTCAGGCTGGATAACCTCACCAGGCGCGACACTGAGACTCCTGACATTCGCGCCCCAGGATCCTGCGATCTCGCCCAGCCTGATCCCGAAATGCCCACTGGCTGGCACGAGAATCTCGTCCCCCGGCTCGAGGAGGCTGCCCATGGCCGCATCGATACCCGCGTGACCGGATCCAACCCAGATGAACAACTGGTTCTTGGTCCGGAATATCTTCTTTGCAAGTTCCACTGTTTCTTCATACACGCGAGCCCATTCGCCACCGTAGTGGGCGACTACAGGAGATGCCATCTCCAGCAGAACGTCATTCTCCACAGGAATGGGACCCGGGATCATGAGATCGCATCCTTTGATCATAGAAACCCCCTACTGTCTTGCTACCTTGACTGCCTCGAGGTACTTGTGCGCGAGAGCCGCAAGGTCGTCCCACCTTTTCTCAGCCACCATCTTTTTGTCTACCAGGGCAGTGCCGACGCCCAGGAATACTGCACCGGCCTTGATGAATTCCCCGGCATTCTCGAGGTTGACCCCGCCTGTGGGGGTCAGCTTCACCTGCGGCAGGGGACCCAGGATGTCCTTGAAAAAGCCGGGCCCCAACTTGGTAGCCGGAAAGACCTTTACAACATCGGCCCCGGCCTCCCAGGCCGCAAGAATCTCAGTAGGTGAGAATGCCCCGGGTATGACGATCTTGCTGTAGCGCTTGCACAGTGCGATGACCTCCCGGTTGAGCGTGGGGCCTACCACGAATTCGGCCCCGGCGAGTATGGCCATCCGCGCCGTCTCAGGGTCGAGAACGGTCCCGGCGCCCACTATTACCTCATCGCGAAAACGCTTGGCCACAGCTGCAACCACCTCAAGGGCCCCCGGGGTCGTCATGGTGATCTCGATCGCCTTAAGGCCCCCATCCTTTAGAGCCGAAGTGACCTCGATCAACTCATCGGAGCTCTGCGCCCTGATAACAGCGACGACCCCCGTGTCTATCATCGCCTGGAGATAAGATTCCTTTTTGCTCATGGCCTTTCCTCCCGTTCGCCTCCACGAGTTTCTTAGAATATGAAACCGTGTTTCGGCCTTGAAATATGTCTCCGGGCCCGGTTAACATATACCGGCACCGGAACCCCGTACTCCCTATCCTGCTCGCAAGAGGTCCAGCAGCTGATCGCCGCCGACGTTCGACCCGCTCACCACTACCACCGTGCCAGATGAAGGCGACACCTTGCCTGAGATCAGGGCAGCAATCCCCACGGCCCCGGAGAGTTCGGAGACCACCTTGAGATCCGTAAGCATCATCCTTGCTGCGAGCCTTATCTCCTCGTCTGACACCAGGACGATCTCATCTACGTATTCCCTGACAATATCCAGTGTCAGCCGCTCCACTCGCTTGGCAGTGAGCCCATCAGCTATGGTGTCCACACTCTCCAGCTCGACGACCCGTCCCTCTTTTAGCGACCTGTACATCGCGTTGGAGCCCTCAGGTTGCACCCCGACCAGGCGCACAGAAGGTCTTTTCGCCTTGATCGCCAGGGCAACCCCGGAGAGGAGCCCGCCGCCGCTCACCGGCACGACCACCTGTGTCGCATCTGGCAGGTCTTCCAAGATCTCCAGTCCTACTGTGCCCTGGCCAGCTATCACCAGAGGATCATTAAACGGGTGCACAAAGACATATCCACGGTCCCGGGCGATCTCTTGCGCCTTACGGGCCGTCTCCATGGAATTAGAGCCGGATATCACAGGCTCTCCGCCTAGATACCTCACCCCTTCCACCTTGGCTCTGACCGCGTATTCCGGCATTACGATGGCTGACTCGAGCCCGTTCAGCGCGGCGGCATAAGCCACGCCCTTGCCGTGGTTTCCGGCGGAAAACGCAACCACGCCCCGTGCCTTGCCTGAGAGGGCAACATCCCTTACCTTTACATAGGCGCCCCTTATCTTGAAAGAGCCGGTCACCTGGAGCGACTCGAGCTTGAGATAGACGCCCTTATATGGAAACCCGGGACCCGGCTCGGCAGGCACGAGAGGCGTCCTCCTCACCACACCGCTCAATACCTCCCGGGCTTGTTCGACGTCCTCCAGTGATACCAAGGAATTCTCCTCCCGAATCGATTTCTCCTGCATAAGTCCATCCATTGACCATAAGCCGACCCATTGACCTGGTGAAGCCCGGTAGCAGGGCGCCACCATAAATGGGATCAAAACCGTGTGGCGGCCAAAACCAGGATCTCGGCGGCTTCCCGCACCTGGGATATGCTGATAGACTCATCAGGTGTATGCGCATCTTGAATCGAGCCCGGCCCGAACACAACAGAGGGGATTCCGCCCCTCACGACAAGCTTGCTGGCGTCCGTCCCGTATGGTACCCCCACAACCTTGGAGTCCCTGTTACACGCCGCCGCAGCGGACCTGAGGCACAGGACGATATGTTCATCCGGGGATACCTCCATCGGTATATCCCAGAGGTAGGGGGCTTCCATCTCCACATTGAGATCAGGGTCGCGGCCCTTCAATTCCTCTATTACAGCCTCGATTTCCCGGAGCGCTTCTTCCGGATCCTCGTTGGGTAGGGTGCGCCGGTCCACATTGATGGTACACCGGTCAGGAACGGTATTCACGCCAACGCCGCCATTTATCATCGTTACCGTCAGGAGCGGCACGCCTACGCGCGGGTGCCTGCGAGCCTGATATTTCTTGCCGAGATCGTCCAGGGCGCGGATGACCTCAGCCATCTTGGATATGGCGTTGACCCCTTCTTCGGCCCGCGAAGTGTGAACGGACCTGCCGTAAGTTGTAATCCGCCACCTGAGGCACCCCTTGTGCGCTATGACTATATCGAGCTCAGTCGGCTCGCCTACTATGGCGGCATCCGCCTTTATACCCGAATCTACGAGGGCCGATACACCCCGGAATTGGTGCTCCTCATCTACAACCGCAGCCAGGGTGACCGACGCGTCAAGCGCTCCGGATACTGACCTCAAAGCCTTCATGGCCAGCATCATGCTTGCAAGGGGCCCCTTAGCATCACAGGCTCCCCGGCCGTAGAGCCTGTCTCCGGCAACCCTGGGGGTAAAAGGTTCTATTGTCATCCCCTCTCCCTGGACGGTATCCATGTGGCCTTCAAATAGGAGATGCCGGGAAGGATTCCTGCCTTCCAGGGTGACCAGGACATTATTCCTGTACGGCAGCACTTCCTGGACTCTGACCTGAAAACCCAGCCGTTCCGCCCAGCCGGCTATGAATTGCCCGAGCCGGTATTCACCATCATCCGGGCCGACATCCTGTTTGTCACGGGGATTGGTGCTCTTGATCGAGACCAACTGAGATAGCAAGTCAATTACATCTTCGTCAGTTATGGGGCCGAGCTCATCTAAAGCCCCCGATTTATCGTCCAACACCTCAACTGCCCCCACAATCTAAAAACGCCGCGCACACCATGCACAGCCATATATTATACTACGGTGCCGGGCCATCGACCAGCGCCAATAGTGCTTCCAGCCTTGCCTCGACTCTCTCAGGCGCAGGAAGGCCGGCCACGCTGGCGGGATCATTTAGCCCGTGCCCGGTGACCACGGCAACCACCGTGTCCTTCTCTCTCACGAGGCCTTTTCGCGCAAGCTCCTTTAGCCCGACAATCGAAGCACAGGCGGCCGGCTCTGCGAAAATGCCCTCTGCTGACGCAAGCTCCCGTTGAGCCTCAAAGATCTCGTCGTCTTCTACGGCGATCACGATCCCGTCGAGCTTCCGGATCCACTCGAGAGCGGATTGCCCATCCTCGACATACCCCACCAGGGGGTCGGCTATGGCTGCAACTCTCGTGGTGATGGCTTCTTTCCAGGGTGCCACTTTCCCTCCGGATATATATGCCCTGAAAATGGGCGCGCACCCTGCCGCCTGAACCCCAACAACCCTCGGGGCTGGCCGCCCGGTCAAGGCCGCCACCTCATCGAAACCCTTGCAGATACCCGCAGCGAGCGGCCCCGCCCCGAGCGGGATCGCCACCCAAGCGGGCATCTCGCCCAGCTCCTCGAAGATTTCGTAGGAAATCGTCTTGTAGCCCTCAATGCACAGGGGGTTCATTACCGCGATGGTTGTGGCATTAAAAAAACCGTGATTGGCGCATTCAGCCGCCATGCGGATACAATCGCTTATGTCGCCTTCCAGCTCAAAGACCCTGGGCCCATGGATGAGGGTCTTTGTCATCTTGGCCTGGACCGTCCCACGGGGTACCAGGACATAAGATTCCATTGCGGCTCTTGTGGCGTAGGCGGCAAACGACGCGGCCGCGTTGCCGGTGGATGCAATGATTCCCCGCCGGAAACCGGAAGAAACCGCAGCCGAGACTCCGACGGCGGAGGCCCTGTCCTTGAAGGAGCCAGTTGGATTGGCGCTCTCCATCTTGAGGTATGCCGTGGCGGCAAGCTGCATCCGTGCTGGAAGGCGCCTTGCCGGGACGAGCGGCGTCATGCCTTCACCGAGGCTGACACGGTAGCTCACGTCCGGTAAGATCCCCTTATGCCGCCATATGCCTTCCTCATCGCGGGATAGAAAATCGCAGGGTTTGGAATCGCGAATCACAGAGTCGAGGGCGGGCATGCGGCCGCCCTCGTCAGAGCTCTCTATAGGCACATCAGCCGCCCTCCACCTGGGCTATAATCTCGACCTCGACACACGCTCCTCCGGGAAGCTCCGCGACTCCAATGGCGGCCCTGGCGTGTTCGCCCTTAGGGCCGAATACCGCGCGGAACAGCTCAGAGGCGCCGTTTACAACCTTCGGCTGGTCACCAAAGCCTGGGGCAGAGGCGACATATCCGGTCACCTTGACGATCCTTTTCACCCTGTCGAGACTGCCGATGACCGACTTGACTTCCGCGAGGCATCTTAGCGCGCATATTTTCGCAGCCTCATATCCCTGCTCTATGGAGACGTCTGCACCAAGCTTCCCCGGGTGAACAGGCTTACCGTCGACTATGGCCGTCTGCCCCGAGGCATAGACGAATTCCCCGGCCTTGACCGCCGGCACATATGCCGCGACGGGAGTCGGGCATTCCGGTAGCTCCAGTCCCAATTCCTTAAGCCTTGCCTCAACGGCGTCCATACGATACACCTGCCTCTCGCCTGTCATCCACGTTCATCTCTTGTGCTATCGAAGAACCCAAATCCATTTCCTGCATCAGGTCCGCGCGGGCGCCCCGGGACTTTGACACAATCCTAAGCCCGAGCGAGCCACCTGATGGCCTGGCGCCAGAACTTGCCATAGTGCTCCCACCTTACGAATTCAACACCCCAGTGGGGCGAGCAGTCCGTCGTAAAGGCCATAACCCTGCCCTTGCCGTATTCCCATACAGCAATAAGCGGGTCGCCGTTAATGGTCGCGAGGAGTTCTGCCCCGGGCTTCAGCCTGGTCTTGTTGTAGCCCAGGAAGAGCGGCCAGCTCTCAGGGGCAATTCCCTTCAAGATGGGATGGTCACCGTTCAGTATTTCCACCTTGGCGCCTTCGGGGCATTCGGCCCGGTCGTCGGTGACAGGTAAGCATTCCACAGGCAGGATCTCTCCTATAGGCGTATCGCCATACCCGGCCCTTGCGAACCTCCCGGTGAAAGAAGTCCAGCCGCCAACCATGAGGAAGGAGCCGCCATTTTCAACGTACTCCTTGGTGGTCATGAGCCTGTTGGGTCCCATCGGCGCCTTGGTCCATACAGGATAGAGGATAAGGACGTCCCTTTCCACGTCACTCACGATGACAACATCATAATTCGCCATTTCCTCAGGTGTCTTGGGGTACTCGCCGTAGGCCTGCCAGCTGGGCATGTGGGTTACCTTGATGTCGCCCTCAGCCTGGAGACCGTCTATAAGCGGCTGGCCCCAGACATGGACATTGAAGCCCTTGACCTCCACCTCAAAGGGAGAGGCCACAAAGAGCGGGCCAACCACCCCTGCAGAATCTCCGACATACAGTACCTTTACCATCAGAATACCTCCCCTTCGCATGCTATGTCGCGAATAAGCCTATCCAATCCCCGGCCAGCAATGGCCACAGGCGAACCGACGCGCCGCGTTTTTATCGGCCCGCGACCGGCCGCAATCGCGCGAGCCCGCCAGCGTGCTCCTATGAGGCCGCAGACAACGATTCTGTTCCTGTAGCAGCCCGCATTATCTTCTCCTGGGTCGCCTCATCGCGGGTAAACTCGCCGGTGACTTCTCCCTCGTGGAGGACAATGATCCTGTCGCATACCCCCATGATCTCCGGCAATTCAGAGGAAATCAGGAGGATTGCCAGCCCCTGCTTTGCCAGCCTCTCAATCAACGCGTGGATCTCAGCCTTCGCCCCCACATCGATACCCCTGGTGGGCTCGTCGAGTATAAGCAGCCTGGGATTTCGGGCAAGCCACTTGCCCAGCACAACCTTCTGCTGGTTTCCTCCGCTCAAATTCATCACACGCTGCCGGGTATGAGGAGTCTTGATGTTGAGCCCCGAGATGTACCGGACTGCCAAAGACTCTTCCTTTTGCCTGTCCACCCATCCTGCCCGGTTCATCTCAGGAAGCGACGGTAACGCAAGGTTTTGCTGGACACTCATTAGCGGCACGAAGCCCTCGCGCCTCCGGTCCTCCGGCACAAGCCCTATTCCTGCCGCGATCGCCTCGCGGGGGCTCGTTATATGGACTTCTCTCCCGTTGATGAGAATCCTTCCCTCGTCCGGCCGGTCAAGCCCGAAGATACACCTCACGACCTCGGTCCGCCCGGCGCCCATGAGCCCGGCCAAGCCCAGCACCTCTCCTCTCCGGACGCTGAAGCTTATATCCCTGAATGCCCCGTACCTTGTGAGGTGTTCAACCCTGAGGACTTCCTCGGCGACAGGCGCCGGTTCCCTCTTAAAGATGTCGCCAAGCTCTCGCCCCACCATCATCTGGATGATCTCGCTCTCGTTGGTCTCGCTGACAGCTCGCGTCCCGACATATTGTCCATCCCTGAGAACTGTTACCCTATCAGCGATTTCAAAGATCTCTGCCATACGGTGGGTGATATAGACGATACCGACGCCCTTTTCCCTGAGTTGCCTTATAATGCCGAAAAGGGTGGCCTTCTCGCTATCGGTCAGGGCGGATGTCGGCTCATCCATGACGATGACCCATGCATTGGAGTTCAACGCCTTGGCGATCTCGACCATCTGCTGCTGCCCCACTGTCAAGCTCGCAACAGAAGCCTTGGGGTCAATATTGACGCCCAATCTCTCGAATAAGTTCTTGGTCTCGGCGTACACCTTGCGCCAATTGACAAGGGGCAGGATTGGAATTCGAGGTTCCTTGCCCAGGAATATGTTCTTGCCGACGTCAAGTCCTGACACCAGGCTAAATTCCTGGTGGATAATGCTGATGCCGTGATTCTGAGCTGAATGCGGGTTGGATATGTCTACTTCATTCCCGTCAATCAGGATCCTGCCGGAATCCTTTTGATAGACCCCGCCGAGGATCTTGATGAGCGTGCTCTTCCCGGCGCCGTTCTCACCGACCATGGCGTGGACCTCCCCGCCATGGACATCAAAATTCACGTTATTCAAAGCCTGCACCCCGGGGAATGCTTTGGATATTCCCTCCATCACCAGAGTCCGTGCTCCCCCAGCATTGCTCGCGCCACCAACTGCACGGGGCGCCGGCGCAGCCGGGGAAAGTACCTGTGACCGAACCCTGGCTTCCCGCGGGCTCCTCGACCTGGCCTCAAGAGACCGGCTGAACTGGTCGATAAGGACGGCCGCGAGAATCATTATACCTTTGACTACATACTGCCAGAAGGGCACTATATCTATGAGGCCAAGCCCATTGGTCAGGATCCCCACGATACACACGCCGAGGATCGTCCCCAATATATCGCCCTCGCCGCCGGCGAGCGAGGTCCCGCCCAATACCACCGCAGTGATAACCTCAAACTCGAGCCCAAGGCCGGCCAGGGGCTGCGCAGAAGTTAGCCGCCCGACGGTCACGATGCTTCCTATTCCAACAAAAAACCCCGCCATCGTATATACCGTTGCAATAACCCTTCCCGTCGAAAGCCCGGACGCACGGGAAGCCAGTTCGTTCCCTCCAACGGCATAAGTATATCTCCCAAGAACATGCCTGGTCAGCACCATGTGCCACAGGAGGTAGACCGGGATAAGCGTAAAGAGCACAACGGGCATCGGGCCCACCATCCCCTGGGCAAGCCAGTTAAAGACCGGGTCGATCACAGTGATGGCTTTCCCATCGGTGATGGCAATTGTAAGACCACGGGCCAGAGCCATCATAGCAAGAGTCGCCATAAAAGGGCTTACCCGAGCCTTTCCAATCATAAGTCCGTTGATCAGCCCTACCAGGCAACTGGTTCCAATTGCGGCCAGGAATCCGAGTAGGCTCCCCCCTACAGGTACTGCAAGTGCTGCAGCAACGCCAGCAAGGGCCAGCGAAGATCCCACCGATAGGTCGATCCCGCCCGTCAATATCACAAAGGTCATGCCTATAGCGACGAAGGCTAAAGTGGCGATCTGCCCCACTATGTTCATCGCGTTCTTAAAGCTCAGGAAGTTCGGCGCTATGAATGTAAAAAGAACGATAAGGGCAAGGATAATCCCGAGGAGCGCCAGAAGCCTGAAGTTTGTGCTTATGAACTGCCGTAACCGCGCCCCGGCGCCCCGGGACTCGCTCCTGCTTATGGCCATTCTCGACCCTCCCTCAGCCGTGTGGCTCCGCTCCGTGGCACCGCAATACGAAGTCACCGGACTATGGCCCGGCGGGCGGCCCCCGCGAAGGCCATCCTCAACCCTTTGGCCGAGCTGGGCGCGGCCTTCTAGCGGGAGCCGTCCGACTTGCATCGACAGATTCCCTACTTCACTTACCTACTTCTTCTTGGGACCAAATTCTGCACGATACCCGTTCGCGTATTTCTCATGCTCCTCCGGGGTGATGTAACGTGCCTGGATGCCGGCCTTCTTAAAGAGTGCGGCATTCTCGGCAGTGGTCACAACATAGGTGGGAAGTCTCAGTATCTTGTCGGTCTTCACCCCTCTTGCAAGGTCGGCAGCGACCTTGATGTTCCAGTAGCCTACGCGCTCTGCGCCGGTGAGAAGGTCGGTCTGGACCTCGCCCTTGGCGATCAGGTCAACTACTTCTTCGTCCCCGTCGTAGCCGAAGATCTGGATCTCCTTCATCCTGTTGGCGGCCCTGATCGCCTGGATGGCGCCCATTCCGACGGCGTCAGATACGAAGAAGAGCGCATCGATCTTGGGATAGGTCGCAAGCCAGTTTTCCATTATCCTCATGCCCTTGACAGGATCCCAATCGGATGGCTGTATGGAAAGCACCTTGATGCCCGGATATGCCTTGATGCCCTCGAGGAACCCGGCCTCGCGCTGGTCGGAGCAGAAATTGCCCTTGTTGCCGATGATAACGACCACGTTACCCTTGCCATTCAGCTTGGTGCCGACGAACTTCGCTATCATCTTGCAGTCTTCGTAGTCGTTGTAGAGAGTGTTTACGTTCCAGTCGGTCTCTACCAGGTTGCCCATGGTAATAACCGGAATACCCGCGGCCTTGGCCTTCTCGATGGCGGGTTTTACGCCTATCTTGTCAATTGGGTCTATGAGGATGACGTCCACCTTTTGCTGGACGAAATTCTCGACAAGGGCCAGCTCCTTCTCCAGGCTGCCCTCGGCGCTCTTCCATACCACGTCAACGCCATAGTCCTGGGCGGCCTTATTGCCAGCATACATCATTCTGACGTAGAATGGGTGGGTCAGATCGATCATGACGGCCCCGAGCTTGGGCTTGCTTGCTGCACCCACGCTTACCGCCATGGTCGCCATGAGCGCGACAACAACTATGAGTATTGCTATTCGGCTGAGTTTACGCATCTCCCGTTTCTCCTTTCCATGTCTCCTGGTTAACAATCACGACTGGATGACGAACCGGATCGGCATCACATACATACTGGCCACTCACTAGATATCAACGGAGACTACACACCTCACGCCGCACACCGCACTACGCATACGACCTCGTGTTCCCGACGAGTACCGCCCCCTTTCTGTTGCCGGGCAGCCTGCCCCCACAGCGCTCTCTAGCCGCCATAGAGATCATGGGCTACATCCTCGAGGCCAAGGCTTTGTAGCTTGGCCCGGGAGGGTTTGCCCTCATCCCTGCTCCAGCCCATCGCATCAAGGTACTCCCCGAGGATCAGGTCGAGGTCGACAGTAAAACCGGCCGTCGGCCCGGCCTCGAGGGGCGGGATCCCGAGGGCGCGCGCCGGGAATCTCGCAGTCACAGGATTTGCCTTCTCCCTTATATTGAAGGCCTGGCGCAAGTTAGAAATCCTCTCCCCGACCTCAATGGCCCTGTCAAGCGTCCACTCGAGACCGGTAACAGCAGTGAGGAACTCGGGTATGGACTGGTAGTTGGTAGACAGATAGCCGAAAAGGCAGGCCCCGGCGCAGTTTACTACATTGCACAAGCACTCCAGGACCCTAAGCCCCCTGCCGCGCCCGGCCTGTTCCTCGCGCCTCGTGCCAAAGTCTGCAATATCGGGACCAAAGCCCGCAGGCTTACAGAACTGCGAGGCCTGGATGTGTTTCCCCGGGAACATCTTGTAGATGACAGCCATGGCGGGTTCAAACCTCGGGTCGTGCATGGCTATTCCTTCGCCCATCACATGAATAGCCAAATCCTCGGCGCCATTCCCTATCTCCATTGCGGCCTTGTCCAGGCCCTTCGATAGGATCGCGCCGAGCCCCTTGCCCAGGGCTATCTGCTTGGTCAATTCCACGATAGCTTCGCCGTTGCCCCAGGCGAGCTCGAGGCCGCCGGTATCTTCCTTTGTTATGAGACCATTCTCATAGCACTCGATAGCGAAGGCTACAGCCGCTCCAGCCGAAATGGTGTCTATCCCGTAACGGTTACATACATCGTTGGCGGCGATTATCGACTCCAGGTCCGAGTTGCCGCAATTACTACCAAAGGCGGCCATCGTTTCATACTCCGGCTGGTGGGCCTCCTCCAGCGCAAACGGTCCTTCCTTTATGCTCACCACACCGCCGCACACTATGGGGCACCGCCAGCACCCGTACTTCCTGGTGCGGTATTCGAAGAGCTTAGTATAATGGAGGTGTTCCGCCTCCTCTTGGGTAAAATCGACGCTGCCTGCGCCCTTCCAATTCTTCACGGGGCTATCGCCGTTGAGCGCTCCTGCAGCGGTATACCCGGGAGTGCCGATCAGGTAACCCGAGGAAAATCCGACCTTTTCCACTCGTATCTCCCTTACGTATTTCTTGCGCAATTCCTTGACCGCTTCCGGGTCCGCAACCTCCACAGGCAGGTTGCCCTTGGCGACGACAGCCTTGACATTCTTCGAACCCAAAACCGCCCCGAGCCCAAACCTGGCCGCCACGCGTCCCTTATCGTTGACGACACATGAAAACCGGTTGAGCATCTCTCCCGCCGGGCCAATGGATGCTACCTGGATGTCCTTGCCATGCTCCCTCTTGAGGATATCCTCGGTCTCATAGGTCGTCTTGCCCCAGATGTGCCTTGCGTCATGAATACTGGCCTTCCCGTTGTCTATGAGGATGTAGACCGGGTGCTGCGCCGTCCCGGTAAGGAAGACCCCATCGTAGCCAGCCATCTTGAGTGCGGGACCGAAATAACCGCCCGAATTAGCATCTCCCCATGTGCCCGTCAGGGGGGATTTGGCCAGCACCGTATACCGCGTGCCGATCACGGCACCGGTCCCTGTGAGAGGGCCGGTCATAAGCCCTATTATTGCTTCCCCCGACAACGGATCGACCTGAGCCCTCTGCCTGGAGTAGATAAGTCGGAGCCCAATGCCATAGCCACCAAGGAAATTGAATTTGAGGTCATCATTCAGGGCCTGGTCCTCCAGCGTCCCTTTGGCAAGATCCACCCAGAGAACCTTGTCCATATAGCCGCAACCCATGGGTTTCCCCCCTCGTGTGTCTACTTCTTTTTGGAGTGCATAAGGCGGTCCAGTAAGAGTGCAGCGACGATTATGGCCCCCTTGAACACATCCTGGAAAGCGGGCGGCACGTTCAGCAGGTTCAGGGCGTTTCCGATGATTCCCATGATGAGCACGCCCACCAGGGTGCCCTGGATGGTACCACTGCCGCCCTGGATGCTTGTGCCCCCCAGGACAACCGAGGCGATGGCGTCAAGAAGGATGCTGGTGCCGGCAATGTTGGGAGCTATCAGCCCAAGCCGCGAGACAATCAATATAGATGATATGCCGGCTGTGATACCGCTCAAAACGTAGATTCCCCATTTGTAGGCCTCGACGTTTATGCCAGCGAGCCTTGCCGCATTCTCATTGCCCCCGATCGCATAGGTGTACGTCCCGAGCTTTGTCCTGTTCAGCAGTATGTAGCCAAGGACGTATACGCCTAGCATTATGACTACAGACGTAGGGAGGGGGCCGATAAAGCCCCGGCCCACAAAGGTAAAGGCCTCATTGGATATGAATATGACCCTGCCGCTCGAGAAGATGTAAATGAAGCCCTGTACCATAGACATAGTGGCGAGGGTAACAACGAAGGGTTGAAGACGCGTCATGGTAATGAAGAAACCATTTACCAGGCCTAAAGCCATCCCGGCCAGCAAGGAGGTAAGCACCGCAAGCCAGAAACTGTTTACCGAAGCGATGGTTATCCCGGTAATGACCCCGGCCAGCGCAATCCCAAAGCCCGCGGAGAGATCTATTCCCGCCGAGATTATCACAAAGGTCGCTCCTACCGCCAGTATGGCCATGGGGGCGATCTGGGCCGAGAAATTCAGGAGATTGGTGATGCTGAGAAAGCGGGGATTGAGGATTGTCACAATCCCCGCGAACCCAACCAGCAACACGAGCGGCCCGTAGGCCTGGAAAAAGGCCGCCACTTTACCGACATGGCCCCTATCCCCACCGGCGCGGCCCTTTGAGGCCGCAAGCGAATTGACGCTCACACTACTCTTCCCCCTCAAGGACCCCAAGCCTAGTACTTTACCTTGACTGGCATTCCCGAATTAATGGACTCAAAGCAGGCCTCGATAGCGGCAACTGCTTTTATAGCATCCTCGGTAGGCATGGCATACTCGCCGCCGTCCAGGGTCTTTTGCACGAAATGAGCCAGCTCATCCCGAAGGTCCCCGACTATGACGTTGTTGATCTCCGGCCAGTGGAGCGTATCAGGGAACGTAGCGGCTGATTCGGACGGATACAGCTGCAGGCCTTGATCAAAGATATTCACGTAGCCTGCGCCCTTGGTCCCAACGACCTCGGCTACGGAATAAATGCCGGAAGGTATGTTGTTGGGCAAGGCCCATGAAAGCTCTACGGAGCCGATAGCCCCGTTGGCGAAGTTGAACACGGCTATGACGCTGTCTTCGCACCCTATCGGGGCATTGAGCTTCGAGACCTTCTGAGCATATACCTGCGTTACATCAGCTCCGGCGTACCAGCGGATAAGGTCGATGTCATGAACGCCTAAGAAGTATAGTAGCGAGACCCTACCTTTAAGCCTCTGGGCAGACATGACCGGGTTATTCCTCTTTACCCTCAAACTTATGGGTTCCCCGAGATCCCCGCGGGCGATGGCATCATGAAGCTGGACGTAACGGGGGTCAAATCTCAGCACATGGGCCACCATAAGTCTTACACCTGCGGCCTTTACCGCTGACTCTATCTCGCGAGCCTCTCTTACTGTTTTGGCGATCGGCTTTTCTATCAGGATGTGCTTTCCTGCCTTAGCTGCGGCAACCGCAGGGGGCACATGGTATTCCTCAGGCACGCAGATGCTGACAGCGTCGAGATCGGGCCGGTTTAGAAGGTCCTGGTAATCCCGGTATGCATCGCACGAAAACGCCTTCCCGTAATCCCTGGCCCGGGCCTCGTCAACGTCAGCCACGCCGACCAGGTTTGCATTAGGCAACTCATGGAGTATCCTCGCATGAAGGCTGCCGATAAGTCCGAGGCCAATGACACCTATGTTGAGCTTTTTATCCACCCTCGCTACCCCCCTAAATACATTCATATATGCGCATTTACCATGTTTCACATTATAAAACTTTGTTTTGCAGCTATATTAATTTCTACAAGCCGGGCAGAATTCCTTCAATCAATCTGCAAAAAAAATGGAGAAAATATTTCCCTAATTATGGAGCCGCTCACTCAAGCAGTAGATGCTCCGCCCCGGTGGCCGCACAGCCACCCCAACATGGAAGGCAAGTAACCCGCCCCGGGCAGAGGCCTGCAAAACTGGAAGCCTGCCACAGGTAAAGGTCCGCCGTTGGCGGAGCGAGGATCCCCGTTGGTAGACAAGAGACAAATACGAAAGGCGCTAATTCGCAGGGCCCGACACAAACGAGGGCCCCTATTGGCAGAGAAGAGACCCCGTACCCTCCGATAACTACAATCCATGGCGGGAATTCCTGCATCCCTGCATCATTATGATGTTGGAGACTATTTACCGCTGACCACTTCCCTTATCACCCCCAGTGCTGTATCTACGTCATCTGCAGTTATATGCCGGTGAGTCACCATCCTTATACCATGAGGAGGCCTGGTGCTAACCAGTACCCGGCGCGACTCCAGCTTCTTTACAAATTCGTCCAGAGACATCAATTCTGGATCAATCAAGACGTTTACCATATTGGTCTGGACCGTCCCAAGGTCAACCGAAAGCCCAGGTATCCGGGCCACTCCCAGCGCCAGCCTGCGGGCGTTCTCATGATCTTCGCGGAGCCTATCCCGCATCTTTGTGATGGCGATTATGCCTGCCGCCGCCAGCACTCCCGCCTGGCGCATGCCGCCGCCAAGCATCTTGCGGACGTGCCTGGCCCGCTTGATGAATTCCCTGGTCCCGGTCAGTACCGAGCCTACCGGGGCACTTAGACCTTTCGAAAGACAGAACATAACCGAATCTGCATAGCTTGCAAGGACTCTAGCATCTACCCCAAGATAGAGGGCCGCATTGAATATTCGAGCCCCATCCAAGTGGACTGCCAGACCATGTCGCTTGGCAGTCTCAAACAAAGCCTTGCTGGTCTCGACATCTACGACCGTGCCGCCAGCGCGGTTATGGGTGTTTTCGTAGCAGAGAAGCGATGTCGGGGGGTAGTGAATGTTGCTGGGCCTCAGCGCCTGCTCCACGTCGGCGGGGTCCATAACTCCGTGGCGCCCGGCTATCAGGCGCGGGGTCAACCCGCACACCGCGGCAAGGCCCCCGGCCTCGTAGTAGTAGATGTGAGCGTCCTTTTCCAGGATTACCTCTTCCCCTGAATGAGTGTGAACCTTGAGGGCGATGAGGTTGCCCATGGTCCCGCTAGGTACGAACAGGGCATCCTCCTTGCCCACCACACTGGCCGCCAGCTCCTCCAACTGCCTTACGGTAGGATCCTCTTGATAGACATCATCCCCCAGAGGGGCCTTGACCATAGCCTCCAACATTTCCTCAGTGGGCAAGGTTTGTGTATCGCTCCTGAGATTAATGATTCCGTTTAACATCGTCTATTCCCTCCATAAAAGCCGCTTTGAAAATACGCCGTGCATTTTCGATGCTTCGATGTGCCCGCCCGGCTGGAGTGGAGGACTACCGCGAAACCGCTCTGAGACTGCGGACGGCTGTCGGGGGGCCACCATACATAGCGGCCGCCGAGGTTGCCGCTGTCATTGTTGCTCTAGCGGCTGGGCCATTGATGCATGCCATGTGCTGGATTCATTCAACGGGATAGTATCCTATTTCTTGAGAGGTATCACACAGATGAAGCAAAGAACCCCGCTCCCGGTATTGTGTATCTCGTGCGGCTCATCAGGCGGCACGAAGATCACCGTATTGGGCGAGAGCTCCCACTTCCTCTCGCCATCGCTTATCGTGCCCGTCCCCTCCAGGACGTACATCTCCTGCTCCTGCCAGTGGTTATGCAGGGGAATGGTGCGGCCCGGGTCAACTTCAAACACCCGCATCGCATATCGTGTCGCGCCGTTCTTCTCGCTTATCAGCCAGCGGACCCTTACCCCTTCCACCTGCCT
>DUSO01000065.1 GCA_012842565.1 Bacillota bacterium | reverse complement strand
CGGTCCACCCGCGCCTGCACCAATGCCCCGGCACACATCGGGCAGGGCTCGAGGGTCACATAGATGGTGGTACCTGAAAGTCTCCACTGGCCCAAATGTCTGGCCGCTTCCCGGATAGCTATCATCTCGGCATGGCAGGTTGGGTCCCGGCGGCTTTCCTTTAGATTATGGCCGCGCCCGACGATGGTATTATCATGGACGATTATGGCGCCGACCGGCACCTCCTCTAATTCCAGGGCCTTTCGTGCCTCACTGATGGCCTCCAGCATGAATCTTTCGTCGAATTCGCGAGGTTTAAGGTCTCCACAGGACATCAGACCCACACTCCCCCGAATAGTATAACACGAGATCAGAGGGGACGGTACGCTGTACCCTGCTGCATGGTCTGCTCCGTCGTGTGTCCGCCGAATCGTCTCGTGTCTACCGCATCCTATCTTGTTGTCTTGCCGGAATCCTACACAAATGGTAGTATGATTGCGGTAACACAACTGCGTAAAGTCTTCCCTGAGCGGAGGGGGCGCCCTGACGACAAGGGGGTCTTGAAGGATGCGAAGTCAGTTCCTTGAAGCCATAGAGACGGCAGAGAGCTGGCTGGACCAGCTCAAAGGCGGGCCGGGCCTTTCTCCGACATGTCCTCTCGGTGATCATCACATCAAGGCGCTACTCTCTGCATGCGACCAGGAAGAAATCAATACCCTGATTGAGACGGCGGACTATGCACGTAAGGTATTCATGGGTAACCAGGTCCATCTCAGGGGAATTATCGAGTTTTCAAACCATTGCGCGAGAAACTGCTGGTATTGTGGCCTAAGACGCGATAACACCTGCCTTAGGCGCTACAGGATGCCTCTCAGGGATATTGTTGCCGCGGCAAGAGAAGGAGCGAAACTGGGATTCAAGACCATAGTGCTCCAGTCAGGGGATGATCTCTGGTATTCGGCCTCCATGATCCGACAGATGGTGGAATCTATCAAGCAAGAGGTCGATGTAGCGATCACCTTGTCGATAGGGGAAAGGGAATTCAGCGAATACGAAGAGATGAGGGCGGCTGGTGCCGATAGGTTCCTGCTCAAGCATGAGACGGCAGATCCTGATCTGTATGCCCGGCTGCACCCCGGAATGACTCTCGATGGAAGGGTTGAAAGGCTCAAGTACCTGCACCGGTTGGGGTTTCAGGTGGGGTCTGGAAATATCGTAGGCCTGCCCGGCCAGACCATCGATGTCCTGGCCAGGGACATCTGCCTTATGCGGGACCTAGATGTGGAAATGGCAGGAATCGGCCCCTTCATCCCGCACCCTGCCACCCCCCTGGCCGGGTATCCCCCCGGGGACATGATGACAGTCCTAAAGGTGCTGGCTACATGCCGCATAGTAATGCCATGGGCTCACTTGCCGGCGACCACGGCATGCGGGACCTTAGATCCCAATGGGCGGCAAAAAGCCCTCAGGGCCGGGGCCAATGTAATCATGCCGGACATCACTCCGGCGGAGTATAAAGCCCTGTACGAGATCTATCCGGGCAAGAATCGTGTCGACATAGATGCAGCCCGAGGCTACCAACTCGCCGTGGAGATGATCATTTCCCTGGGAAGAGAAGTCGGGCAGGGATACGGGCATAGCTCGAGGCACCGACCGGCGCCCGCCGCATGAAGCCTTGCCCAAAGGCGCTGTCCTGTCCGGCAGCGTAAAGGGGTTTGGGGCGCCGGCCGGTGTTATTCGTAATTCATGCCTGTGGCGTCTTCACACCTCCTTTGATCTCGTCCTGCCCCCTGGCCAGTGGCAGGATGTCCTGGTATAGCCTGGTATTCTTCTCAATGTTGACAAAAACCTGGATCACCTCGGAATAGGCCTTCATCCCCAGCCATACGAGAAACGCCAGTATGACTGAGCCTATCAGGGTGAGTATGCTTTCTTGGATGGCCCCCAGTATCCCCCCCACGACTACCAGGAGTGCCGCAAGGCCATAGGCTATCACGTTGGAAAGCCCTACTACGATCCTCAGCACCGGGTAACGTTCCACTCGTGGGCCACCTCCCCGCGCGATTATGCACCGGCGAGGCAACAAGCCTCCCAAGCACGCTCATCCCCTCGCCGACACTTCATGCTATGCATCACAACCCGCGAAGGAAACCCGCTCATGGATTTCAGAATTTCCTCTTGTGAAGCCGCAGAGACCAACAGAGACCGGCCGGTCAGGACCTTCGCTTATGGGGCCACCGAGGCTCCGCTTATGCAGCTACAGAGGGCGGGATTGGGAGGAATACCCCGTACGCCGTCGAACAATTCTTAATGGCGCCTCTATTAGCAATTTAACCTACTTACTTCAGTCCACCTGGGCCGACCCACCTATTCGATGTCCTTGAGTGGCAGGAAAGCGCCGGAGGAGGTGTTGAGACAGGGGGTAGTGCCTCGGGTTCCTTGACTTCGTGTGACAGTCTGTATTCACCTCACAAGTTGACCTGAGGGAAGCAATTTTGAAAGACGGAGGAGGAGGTCCCATGTTAAAGATGCGTAAGGTCGGGTTTTTGTGGCTCCTATGTCTCATGGCCCTGGCCTGCCTGATTCCGCCGGTCAACGCGGCGTCGGGGAAGGCTATAAGGCTTGCGATCTGGAGTGGATACCCTGAAATGGCCCCCTTCTACCAAAAAGTCATAGAGGACTACAAAAAAGAGAATCCCGAAGTCGAGGTAACCTTCCTGACAAATCCTCTCCGGGAACACGAGCAGAAAATCTCGGCAGCTATTCCCGCAAACACTGCAGCTGATATCATCGAAACCAGCACCTATGTGATGCAGAAATTCATTGACGCGGGGCTCATAGACCCGAATCCGCCCAAAGTAGATAAGTTCCTGAAGAGCGGGGTGTATGATCCGTTCTATGTAACCCTCAATACATCGGAAGGTAAAACCTACGGGGTCCCATTCTTCCAGGGACGTCAGGTAATGTTCTGGAATACCCAGATGTTCAAAGAAGCAGGCCTCTCCCATGCTCCGACGACATGGGAGGAGGTAATAGACTTCTCCAGGAAGCTCGCAAAGTATGACGCCCAGGGCAACCTCTCAAGGGCGGGGATCAGCCTGAGGAAGTCCGGCGGCGGGAGCGGCGTCACTGAGAAATGGTGGTTTTGGGTCTACCCGGCCGGCGGCAGCATCGTCGAGCAGGTCAGCAAGGACAAATGGCGCAACGGCTATGACAACGATGCAGGGAGGTCCGCCCTCAAGTTATACATCGACCTCATACACAAGTATAAAGTGGACAGCCACAAGATCAAGGCTGATGCCGAAGGCTTTGCCCTCCAGACCCATGCAATGTTTACCAGGGAATCGTGGGTGGTAGGGTATATGAAACAAAACGCGCCCAGCGTGCAGTTTGATACAGCTCCGCTCCCGAAAAACAAGCGTGCAGGCACCATCTGTACCCTCATGAATTTCTATGTGACCAAGAGCTCAAAGAACCCGGAGGCTGCCTGGGACTTTGTCCTCTTCATGATGAGGCCCGAATACCAAAAGTACCTGCTGTCAAAGGTAGGATGGTTCCCCTGCAGGACCGACGTGGACTACGAGGAAATCTACAAGCAGGTGCCACAATACCGGGCCTTCATGGCCCTTCCCGCAGGGTACCAGCTCTATGCCTACCCATCGCTTGCCTGCTATGACGAGATCCAGACCAAACTCTCGGAGAGGCTCATCCAGGCATTCCTTGACGCTTCCCTGGTAGATAACCCGGGCAAGATCGCCAGGGTCATATCCGATGCCGCCAGGGAGACCGACGATATACTGAGGGCGAATGGTGTATATGCGGGGAAATAGGTCTGTACTTGCGGATAAGTAAAGGTCAGGGGCCATCCGCACAAGGGGGTGGCCCCTGACATACAAGGAGGTGAGGCCTTGCTGTGAAAAGTGAGTATGCAGCAAGACCGTCTGGTGGCCGGTCTACATCTACCAGCCGGTCCGCCCGGGCATCCAGGCGTCAACTCAAGCTTTATCTCTTCTGTTATCTGGGCCTCTTGCCGACCATCCTTCTATTTGTGATTCTCAGGGTACGACCGCTTTTTTCCACTCTACAGCTTAGCTTCTACAACTGGAACATGATCAAGCCCATAAAGCCATTCGTCGGCTTTGACAATTACAGGGCCCTCTTGAAAGACGACCTTTTCCTCTTGTCGTTGAGAAACACGACCCTATTCGCGTTCGGCACAGTAATCATGACAGCGGTATTGTCTCTTGCCCTGGCATCTGCCCTAAGCGGCCGCAGGAAGATGAGCGCGTTTTATCAGGTTGTATACTTCATCCCTGTCGTCACCCCCATGGTGCCAGTGTCTATTATCTGGAAATGGATATATGACCCCGGATACGGGCTCCTCAACTACATTCTGTCCTTTTTTGGGATAGAGCCGGTTGGGTGGCTCACATATCCCAACCTGGCCCTCTTCTCCATCATTGTCATGTGCATCTGGAAGGCGCTTGGCTATAATATGGTCATGTTTCTTGTGGGCCTCAAGGCTATTTCCCGGCAATATTACGAGGCGGCTGCTATAGATGGGGCGTCGGGGTGGAAGTCATTCCGTTACATTACCCTGCCCCTTCTCAAGCCCATCATTCTCTATGTCCTGGTGACGTCTACCATAGACGCGTTCAATGTGTTTACACCCGTATACGTGATGACCACCGGGTCCCAGGGAGCCCCCGGGAATGCCGTGAGAACACTGGTTTATAACATGTATGAGGACGGGTTCAGATATTTTAAGATGGGCTACGCCTCCGCACAGGCCGCGGTCTTGCTCCTCATTGTGCTTGTGCTTACCGTCTTGCAGTTTGCGTTCCTGAGGCATGAGGATACTTCATCTCAAGGCCCGTAGAAATAAGGATAGCAAGACAACACGAATACCTTGGGCGTCGAGGATGTAGTTGCTTGGAGGGATTCACATGCGGTCTACCGCGACTCGCGGGGATGTAATACTGCGACACAGGAGGGCTGTGTTCTCACCGGGAGGCATTGCGGTACAGGTCATCCTGGCGGCAGGGGCCTTGACCATGGTGCTGCCGTTCATCTGGATGCTATCTACCTCTTTTAAGCCGCCGGCCGAGGTGATCTCCTGGCCACCCCGATTTATTCCGCTGCACCCTACTGTTAAGAATTACGTAGATGCGATGAAGGCTGCACCATTCTTCCGCTTTTTCATAAACAGCTTCCTGGTCTCGGGCATCTCCACCTTGAGTATTCTCCTCACATCTTCCTTCTCTGGCTTTCTCTTTGCAAAGTACAGGTTCCCGGGCCGCGACATCATCTTCATCGCCATCCTCGCCACCGCCATGGTCCCGTTCCAATCATACATGATCCCATTCTACCTCTTCATGAGGGACCTCGGGTGGCTCAGTACATACCAGGGACTGGTCGCCCCACTCCTGATAATGAGCTTCGGCATATTCTTCATGCGGCAGAATATACTGAGCATTCCAGACGAGCTCATGGACGCTGCCAGGATCGACGGGTGCTCCGAATTCGGAATCTACACGAAGATCATACTGCCCCTCTCCAAGGCGGCGCTGTCGGCCCTATCCATCTTTGCATTTCGGAATGCATGGTCTGATTTTATCTGGCCCCTTCTCATCACGAATGATATAAACCTCTATACAATGGAGCTCGGCCTCGGGATGTTCCAGCACAGATTTACTGTGGATTACGGCTGCATAACTGCGGGATCGGTGATCTCGGTGGCGCCTATCCTGGTAGTCTTCGCCGTATTTCGTCGCAACATCATCGAAGGTATCACACTGACAGGACTCAAGGGATAGCAGGGGGTGTATGAATTTGAACAAGCTTGAATGCGTTCTTGCCACTCTGAGACACGAGGAGCCCGAGGTTATACCCAATCAGGTGGAATTCTTCGATGACAAATCCCAACAGAAATTCCTGCCCCCGGTCCAGGCACAGGACTGGAGGGAGGCCTTAATACAGCAGTATGAATTCCTGGATAATTTCATAGTCCGCGTGGCAAGGTCAGGGTTCCTCATGCGAACCGTTGAAAAGTCCCCAGACCGTTCCGTGATTGAGTTCGAAACGGGAGCCAGATGGGTGATCCACCGGAAACCCTACTGGCGAGAGTATACAAGCCGCCCAATCCAGCATCCCCGAGATCTCGATAGATTCGAGATGCCGGATCCTGATAAACCGGCGGCCCGACCTGGGTTTACCCGGAACTATGAGGTCGACAACATGTACAAGCCGAATCTCGCAGAGACCTCTCGTTATTCAGGGATAGCGGAGGATGTCTCCTACTTCAAGCAGCGGGGCTATTTTACGACAGCAGAGATCAATGGCTTCTTTTCGGGAGTCTGGTACTTTCTCAGGGGCTTTGAAGACTTCCTCATGGATATGGTCACTGATGAGGGATTCGCAAGACAACTTGTTGACATGATCGGGGAATTCAATCTAAAAGATGCAAAAAACCTCCTCGACACCGGTATCCATTGCATCGACTTTTGCGATGATCTCGGGCATAACCGTGGGATGTTCATATCGCCCAAAATGTATGAGAAGTACTTCCTCCCGTGGCACGCAAGGCTCGCGGCGCTCTGCCATTCATATGGTGCCTATGTGAATATACACAGCCATGGGAATATCAATGAGATCATGCCGATGATAGTGGACGCCGGGATAGATATCTTAAACCCCGTGGGACCGAGCGATGGGATGAACCTCGCTGAGCTCAAACGGAAATATGGACACCGCATTACATTCTTCGGGGGCATCAGCAAGTTTATCGGGGAGATGGACTCTGACCAGCTTGAAAGGCACATAAGGGACGTAATAACTGCGGGAGCCCCGTGTGGTGGCTTCATCCTTCGCGAGGAAGGCGGCGTCCCGTACACTATGAGTGAGCAGAATTTCCGGTTTTATCTGGAAATTAGCCGGAAGTACCGGCGGGAAAAGAATTACCAGCGGGAGAATGGCAAGGGATAGCTTCCGGGATAAATGAGGGGTTTCACAACAGCCCAGCCTGTTCTAAATAGTTGACAATACGGCCCCGGTTATGGTAAGCTCCAGTCAATACATTCGAATCGCAAATACCCAAAAGGTGATGACGGGGCTAGTAGGCCTCCGTGGCAGACTCAAGAGAGCCGCGGGTGGTGCAAAGCGGCGTTGCCAGAAGGCTGAATCTCACCCCCGAACTGCCAGCTGAAAGGCCGTATGCAAAACCCGCAAGGGGCTGTGTGCGAAGGGCTGTGTGGCTCGGCAAGGCTCGATGGATGGATGCTGTGCGTATGGCTCAGTAGGCTGCGCCGGGCTCCTGGTGCGCCCGTTACCGCGCCGGGGTACGAAGAGTACCCCAAAAGGTCCTTTGCCGCGAGGCGGGGATGAATGAAGGTGGTACCGCGAGAGTTACCCCTCGCCCTTCAGGCTCATCGCGCAGATGTGCCGGGGCGAGGGGTTTTAATATACCTCAACCCAGTTGCAGATGGATGGGGGGATCATTATGCCTCGAATAGTCCAGGTATTTGACACGACTCTGAGGGACGGCGAACAGTCGCCGGGTGCGAGCCTGAACGTCAAGGAGAAGGTAGAGATCGCCCGCCAGCTTGCCCGGCTAAACGTCGATGTGATCGAAGCAGGATTTCCGATCGCCTCACCCGGTGATTTCGAGGCAGTCAAGGCGATCGCAGAGGAAGTCACGGGGCCAACCATCGCAGCTCTTGCAAGAGCTACCAAGACAGACATCGACCGCGCATGGGAGGCCCTCCGGCATGCCAGGCGCCCGAGAATTCATACCTTCATAGCCACATCTGATATACATATGAAGTATAAGCTAAGAAAAGAGCCTGCCCAGGTCCTCGAGATGGCGGTTGCAGCAGTGAAGCTCGCGAAATCGTATGTGGAGGACGTTGAATTCTCGGCAGAGGACGCCACGAGAAGCAATCCCGAGTTCCTCAAGACTGTATTCGAGGAGGTCATAAAGGCCGGGGCGACCGTGTTGAACGTCCCCGATACCGTGGGGTATGCCACTCCGCAGGAATTTGCCCGGCTCATATGCTATCTGAAGGAAAACGTAAAAGGCATCGACAAGGTCATATTGAGCGTGCACTGCCACAATGACCTGGGCCTCGCGGTCGCCAATTCCCTGGTTGCCATTGAAAACGGGGCCCAGCAGGTTGAATGCACGGTCAACGGGATCGGCGAACGGGCCGGGAATGCGGCTCTCGAGGAAATCGTCATGGCCCTTGCAACCAGGCGTGACTACTACGATGCCGTGACCCGGGTTGTCACGGAACAGATCTACCGCACAAGCCGGATGGTAAGTACATTTACGGGCATAGCTGTCCAGGTTAACAAGGCTATAGTCGGTGACAATGCCTTTGCACACGAGGCAGGCATCCACCAGGACGGGATACTGAAAGAAAGAACGACCTACGAGATTATGACGCCCGAGTCCATCGGGCTTACGAGGAGCAGGCTCGTCCTCGGAAAACACTCCGGAAGGCATGCCTTTGCCGAAAGGCTAAAGGAACTCGGCTATGTCTTGACCAACGAGGAAATCAACAGGGCATACGAGGAATTCATTGCGCTCGCTGACAAGAAGAAAGAAGTGTCCGATAGGGACATCGAGGCGATAGTCGAAGGTCGCCATGCAGTGTCTCAGGACAGGTTATCCTTGGATTACCTTACAGTCGTGAGTGGAAACAAGACTGTGCCAACGGCGACCGTACGCCTCTATAGAGACGGCCAGCTGGTTGAAGAGGCCGCCTGCGGAGATGGCCCCGTAGATGCCACCTACAAGGCAATAGACAGGATTACCGGTGAGCGGACACAGCTCGTCGACTATTCCATCAGGGCCGCTACGAGTGGCAAAGACGCGCTGGGCGAGGTCGTAGTAAAGATACGCGACAACGGCAACCTGTTTACCGGCCGCGGGGTAAGCACAGATATCATCGAGGCCAGTGCGATTGCTTACATAAACGCCATCAACAAAATGCTATTGAACAGAGAATATGGCCAAAAGGCCGAGCCTGCACCTGCCGAGCCTGCCTCTCTCGGCCAATAATAGAAGGTGAGAAGCAATGCAGCAACGTAGAGTAAAGATCTACGATACAACGCTCAGGGATGGAGCCCAAATGGAAGGCGTCTCGTTTTCCGTCGAGGATAAGCTCCTCATAGCCCGGCGCCTGGACGAATTTGGGGTCGACTATATTGAAGGTGGCTGGCCCGGCTCAAATCCCAAGGACGCAGAATTCTTTGACCGCGTCAGGTCCTTGACCTTCAAGAATGCTGTGGTCTCCGCGTTCTGCAGCACCAGGAAGCCGGAAATCAAAGCAGAAGACGACCCTAACCTGCTGGCAGTGCTCAAGTCCGGCGTGAGGGCGGCGGCGGTATTCGGGAAGAGCTGGGATTTCCATGTTACCCATGCCCTGGGGACAACCCTGGAAGAAAACCTCAGGATGATCGAGGATTCCGTAAGGTTCCTGAAGCGTAACGGCATAGAAGTCATATATGATGCCGAACACTTCTTCGACGGTTACCGGGCAAATAGCGACTATGCAGTGAAGACCATTGAGACGGCCCGCGACGCGGGAGCCGATGTTGTCGTCCTGTGCGATACTAACGGCGGCACCCTCCCGATGGAATTGAGCGCGATCTTTCGCGATGTCATCCATGGCCTTGGCTGCCCGCTCGGGATCCATGCCCACAACGATTCCGGCGTCGCCGTTGCTAACACCCTCATCGCGGTTGAACTGGGCGCAAGCCATGTGCAGGGCACTGTCAACGGGTACGGGGAACGGTGCGGGAACGCCGACCTTTGCTCGATAATCCCTTCCATGAAGCTGAAGATGGGCATAGACTGCGTGACAGAAGGGCAGCTGGCCGAGCTTGTAAGCCTGTCCCGTTTCGTCGACGAAGCCGCAAACCTCAGGCCCGACTTGCACAGGCCTTTCGTGGGGCGCAGCGCATTTACGCATAAAGGCGGTGTCCACGTCAACGCGCTGATGAAACACCCTGAGACCTATGAACACATAAGTCCCCATCTGGTCGGGAATAACAGGAGGGTAGTGGTTTCGGAGCTTGCAGGGGCAAGCAACATAGCATATAAAGCACAGGAGCTTGCCATCCCGCTCGAGCGTAATTCCACCGGCACAAAGGCCGTAATCAACGCCGTCAAAGAGCTTGAATATCAGGGTTACCAGTTTGAAGGGGCGGAGGCATCCTTTGAATTGCTCTTGAGACGGGCCGTCGGCATCCATGACAGCCTTTTTGAGCTGGAAGGTTTCAGGCTGATTGTTGAAAAACGCGAATCTAACGGCGAGCCCGTGGCGGAAGCCAGCATCAAGCTCAAGGTCGGCGACAGGCTCATCCATACGGTAGCAGACGGGAATGGGCCGGTGAACGCGCTGGACAGGGCCCTCAGAAAGGCTCTCGAGGACGTCTACCCACAGCTAAAGAGCATAAAGCTCACTGATTACAAGGTCCGGGTCATAGATGAAGCCTCAGGTACATCTGCCAAGGTGAGGGTGCTGATCGAATCCACCAACGACCATCGAACCTGGGGCACAGTCGGTGTCTCGACCAATATCATCGAAGCAAGCTGGCGAGCCCTTGTAGACAGTATAGAGTACGGGCTGCTTTATGCGACCGGAGGCGCGTCATGACGCAGACAATGACCCGGGCACGTATCACAATCCCGTGCCGTCCCGGAGCCCCCGGTTCGCGTCATGGGTCCGGGCGTGCGCCATAGTCCATAAGTATCACCCTGCTTCCCGGTACCGTCGCAGAGATGAGTCCGGCGGTATCGGGGTGGCAGGTGAAAAAGAGTACTTGCAGCTCACCGGAGAGGGAGGCCAAAAGGGACGCCGTAGCCCGGGCCCGGCCTGGATCGAAATCGACCAGGACATCGTCCATGATCAATGGCAAAAATACAGCCCTGCGGGCGAAATCCAGCGCCAGGCCAAGGCGTAGCGACAGGTACAGCTGCTCCTGTGTCCCCCGGCTCAAGGCCTCGACGCCGAGGCGCTCCCCGCCGGAGGTTACAACTTCAAAGGCCCCGCCGCCGGACTGGACCACCCTGTCATACCGCCCCTGTGTAATGGTTCGAAAGTTATTGCTCGCGATTTCCAGAACCGCGGGCTGCCGCGTTCTCTCGTATTCGGAGAGCGCCTCCCGGAGGAGGCCCTGTGCCAGGGCGTTTATGCGCCATTCCCGCACCATCTGCGCAAGCTGCGCTCTGAGAGCGGATTCCTGGAGGGCAAGCTCCGCTAGCCTGGACGATACCTCCAGTTTCTTCCTTTCGTTTTCTATCTCCCGGCGGTCACCAATAGCCTGATCGCGCTCTCGTTCGAGGTTGGAAATGAGGGCATCCACCTCCTCATTTCGCCGGAATTGCAGGTAGGCCTCCTCATTATGACGCAGGCGCGAGATTTCATCCCCGAGCCATTTGAGCGACTTCGCCGCCTCTGTCAGGTCATACGGCTCGCCGCTCAATGCCCTTTCTACGCTCTCCAAGACTTCCTTCAAGGCTGAGAAATCAGCTGAGCAATCAGCTCTTCCGCAAAGCTCCGGGGCCCTTGCGGACTCTTCAACCGTGCAGTATAGCGGCCAGAGGTCGCTGACAAACCCGGCAAATTCCTGTTTGGAGTCATTTAGCCTGACTCGGAGGCGCTCAATTCGTTCAGCACGTATCCTCTCCTCCCTGGCCGTTCGCGCCCGAAGCCAACGTG
This sequence comes from Bacillota bacterium, assembly GCA_012842565.1. Classification (GTDB taxonomy): domain Bacteria; phylum Bacillota; class SHA-98; order Ch115; family Ch115; genus DUSO01. The sequence goes on along the minus strand of DUSO01000065.1, from coordinate 70 downwards.
CCAGGAGCCCTGTTCCCAGTGCAAGCGCCGAAAGCATGGCCGCGATCACCCCTGCGCCCGGATTGCCGTG
>DUSO01000064.1 GCA_012842565.1 Bacillota bacterium | reverse complement strand
TAGCCTTGGACCCACGGTGCGCAAAGTCGAGCACTCCCACGCCCTGCACCTCTTCACACATCCTGACGCAGTCGCCGCACAGGATGCATTTGTTGGGATCCCGCACCAGGGCAGGACTCGACATATCCTTGGAAAGCCTGGTATCCCGCTTGCCCATCCTGATCTCGCGTACGCCGAGTTTGAGCGCGATCTCCTGGAGCCTGCAGTTCCCGTTCTTCTCGCACGTGGTGCAGTCGCGGTCGTGGTTTGCGAGCAAAAGCTCGATTATCATCCTCCTGAGCTTCCTCAGCCTCTCGGTGTTCGTCTTGACTACCATCCCGTCCCTTGGCGGAGTCGAACACGCTGCGACAGGCGCACCTCCGTCCACCTCCACGAGACACATGCGGCATGCCCCGTAGACGCTGAGCTCCGAATGGTAGCAGAAGGTCGGGAGGTCTATGCCGGCCTTGCGGATTACCTCAAGGAGGTTCTTTTCGCCATCTATTTCAACCTGCTGTCCATCCACTATTATCATTCCCACTGCCTTCGCCCCCCTTAGGACACCTTGATTGCCTCGAACGGGCAAATCTCGGCGCACGTACCACACCGGGTGCACACAGCTGTATTGATGACGTGTTGCTTGCGGACCTCGCCTGTAATGGCCCCGACAGGGCACGCTCTCTTACACTTACCGCACCCGCGGCAACGCTCTGTGATCTGGTATACCCTGAGGGCCTGGCACACGCCCGCAGGGCACTTCTTGTCCACCACATGGGCCAGGTATTCGTCCCGGAAATGTTTTAGGGTCGTGAGCACCGGGTTAGGCGCCGTCTTGCCGAGGCCACAAAGTGAGCCATACTTTACGGTCCAGGCGATCTCTTCCAGGAGCTCCAGGTCTTGGGTCGTCCCTTCCCCGGCTACTATCTTCTCGAGGATTTCCAGCATCCTCCTGGTGCCCTCCCTGCATGGGACGCACTTGCCGCAGGACTCATTCTGGGTAAAGTTCATGAAAAACCGGGCGACTTCCACCATACACGTGCTCTCATCCATCACAACGATGCCGCCCGACCCGACCATGGCACCGGCCCTTGTCAAAGACTCAAAATCCAGGGGCAGCTTGAGGTGCTCTTTTGTAAGGCACCCACCCGACGGGCCACCTATCTGTACGGCTTTGAACTCCCTGCCGCCCCGGATGCCCCCACCTATGGTAAAGACGATCTCCTCCAAGGTAATGCCCATCGGCACCTCTATAAGGCCCGTATTCACTACCTGTCCCGTCAAGGCAAATGTCTTGGTGCCGGGGCTGCCCTCGGTGCCCACTGACCTGAACCAATCGGCACCATTCATCACAATGGATGACACGTGGCACAGAGTCTCGACATTATTGATCACGGTCGGCTTGCCAAAAAGGCCGTGTGTCGCCGGGAAGGGTGGTTTCGGCCGCGGCATCCCGCGCTTGCCCTCTACTGAGGCCAAAAGCGCCGTCTCCTCCCCGCACACAAAGGCCCCGGCTCCCTCACGGATCTTTATGTCAAAGGAGAAACCGCTCCCGAGGATGTTGTCGCCCAGGAGTCCCCACTCCTTGGCATCGCGGACGGCCTTCCTCAGGCGCCGCACGGCCAGCGGGTATTCAGCCCTGACATAGATATACCCCTCGTGGGCTCCAATGGCATAACCAGCGATGATCATGCCTTCTACCACCCTGTGGGGATCTCCCTCCATCACGCTTCTGTTCATGAAAGCCCCCGGGTCACCCTCATCCCCGTTACATATCACATACTTTGTGTCTCCCGGGGCGCTGCGGGTGAAGCTCCACTTCTTGCCGGTCGGGAACCCGGCTCCCCCCCTGCCCCTGAGCCCGGAGGCCGTTATGAGGTCGATTACCTCCTCGGGCTTCATCCCGCAGAGGGCCTTAGCGGCCGCTTGATACCCGTCTCTGGCTATATACTCGCGTATATCCTCCGGGTCGATATTGCCGCACCTCGACAATACCCACCGCTTCTGGTGGGCATAGAATGGAATCTCCCGTTCAGCCTTATATGCCTTCCCTGCCGCGTCGTGGTAGAGAAGCCTCTCTACCACCTCGCCAGCAACCAACGTCCTCTTTACAATCTCCTCTGCATCCTCGGGTTTCACCCTGGTATAGAGGATGGCTCCCGGTTCGATCCTAACCAGCGGGCCCATCTCGCAAAACCCGTGACAGCCGCTTGTGGTCACGGCGACGCCATCCTCCCCGGTAAACTCTATATCCACCAGCAGGCCCAGTTCACCGGCTATGCGCTTTATCTCCCTGTAGACCATTTCTGAACCATTGGCCATGCAGCCAGTCCCGGCACACACCAGCACACGCTTGGCCGGCCTCCCGAAAGCCGACCGGAAGGTATCTCTTGCACGGTTTAGATCTTCAATGGTAGAGATAAACCCGCTCTCGTAGCTATTAGGAAACTCTTGCCCGCGGTCCGCCTGGACAATCTCATCGTGTTGTTTCATTTGGCTTCTCTCCTCTCCCCGGCCTCTCCGGCCGTCTCCGCCATAAGCTCATCCAGCAGCCTTGCGGCCTTTTCGGGAGTCATCTGCCCGTAGATCTTGTCATTTACCATGACGACGGGGGCAAGGCCGCAGGCTCCAAGGCACGATACGGTCTCCAGCGTAAACTGCAGGTCCTTTGTGGTTTTCTCGCCCGGCTTCAGTCCCAGCTTCTTGCGCATGGACTTGAGGACGAGCTGGGAGCCGCGCACATGGCAGGCCGTGCCATCGCACATTCGTATCACGTACCTACCCTGGGGTTCCAGGGAAAACTGGGCATAGAAGGTGGCCACCCCAAAGACCTTGGATGGCGGGATGCCTAGGGCGGTCGCGATATACGTCATGATCTCCTCGGGCAAGTACCTGTATTCTTTTTGTACTTCCTGGAGTATCGTGACAAGCTCCGATGGGTCCCTGCCATATTTCTGGATAATCTCATTTACCTTTTCAAACTGGCGTCCCTCCACCCTGCGCACCTCGACAGGGGAAAGCCCCACCTCACCTTCCCGGGAGACTTCTGTTTTGGGTGTGAACGCCTTTGCAGTTACGTGGGACATTTGCCTCTCCTCCTCCGGATCTTGTAAAATCTCATGACCTGCCGTGGTGTCCCACCAGGCGGCACAGGCCCCTGGCGGTGACGGCACAGGCCCCCTAGTGAAACTCCAGCTCAACCTGTTTCCCCCGCTGCTCCAGGAGCCTCGCGAGCTCGGATACAACCTGAGCCTTGAGGGCCAGATTGTGCGGGAGGCCAGGGTTCTGGTGGGCCGGGTTTATAGCCCCGCCCACGATGAACCTTATCTTGTCGCTGTCCAGCAGCATCCCGGCCAGTTCTTCGGCTGCGTTGCGCCTGAAAAGGGGGACGCTCCCGGACGACCTGACTATATCCAGCACCTTCGACAGCGTGATGACCCCCTCGGTAACCAGGTCTATTCCCTTGATGCTTCCCGACGGGGGAAGATCCGGGGTCATCGTGTCAAGGTCGACATCCACCTCTGTGCCGAGGGCTCTTGCTACAATGAGGCTGGTTGTGCCGCCGCACACCACCTTCTTGCCCGGCTCTGACAGGAGCTCGCGAGTTACGACACTGTCATCCCTCCTGTCGCGCGGCGGCCCGGCCAGTACCGTGATAGAACGGGGTCTCCTGACGTGGAGGACTATGCCCGTTGCGTCGTCTCCGGGGCTCCCGCCGTAGAGGTGATGTGTTACCCTTGAGAGCCGTTCCGACACGGTATCTGCGCTTACTCCCTCCTGGCAGACTTCCTCGAGATATCTTGCGACATTCGACCACTGCCAGCCCAGGTTCATGACACCCCCAACCCCTGCATGAATGACACCGTCACTTACTAGCACGATGAAGTCACCATCCACCACCTTAAGCCTTGCTTCCCTGACCCTCTTGCCGGAGACCTCGAGCTCCCTGGTCCCCGGGTCGAATATACGACCGTCACGTATGATGAACGTCGGCGGGTTGTCAAACTCGGCGATATAGGTATCGCCTCCGTCCAGCACCTGGACTATCGTAAACGTTGAATAGGCGATCTTCCTCACCTTACAGGTGGGAAGCGTGCTCCCAAGGGTCTCCACCACGTTGTCCAGGCTGGCCCCGCCTTTTAGAAGCGTCACGGCGATCCTTGTGGTCAACGTAGAAAGAATGCTCGCCTTGACCCCGCTCCCCAGCCCGTCCGCTAGTGCGGCAATGACCGAGCCGGGGGTACGGGCCACATGAATGCTATCGCCCGGGAGTTCCTCCCCATGCTTGGGCAGGCTGAAATGGCTTATCTCCACAAACACGCTCATCCCCTGCCGCCCCCATCCTGTCTCATGAGCTCCATGAGCCGGGTCAAGACAAGTTTTGTCTCCGCCGTGGTCTCCCCCAGGAGGCCAGCGATCTCCTGCGCGACTCGCATCTGCCTCGCTATGACATCCTGGGCGCTTGTGAGAGTCTCTTCCCTCATCTTGCTGAGCCTTTCTTCGCGGGCTTTCTCCTCGGTGATGTCGGCCAGTATCCCTATGGCCATGTCCTCCTCGCTGACATATACCACCGTCTGCGAAGTCACAATCCCATAGGCCGGGTAGCTCACCTCGCCGGTCGCAATGCCCCCCTTGGCCACGGCTTCTTTGAATACGCGTGCATCGAGCAGGTCTTCCAGGTTCCGGCCCTTGACTGCCTCCTTCCTCATCAGGAACTTCCTCTCGATGACAGGGTTTACGTCCAGGATCGCAAGGTTCTTGTCAACGATGATTATCCCGTTGGGAGCAAAGGCAAAGGTGGCCTGCGCCATGGATTCGGCCCTCTTCCGCATATATGGGATACACATCTCTACCTCGGCCATCCCCTGGAATACAGCAACGGCCTTTTCACGGCAGGAGTCGTAGCCGCAAGCCCCGCAGTTCAGTTCATCTTCCCCCGTGAACTTGCCGGTAGCCTCGAGGATCCGGCGGATATCTTCTTCACCCGGCTGCGGCAGGGATACCTTCTTGCTGCTATACGCCCTCCTTAATGGCAGCACCCCGGGCGGCATACCAGAGGGCGCCTTGCTGTCCACGTCCCGGTCATTGTCCCGGTCATGCGGCTCGTCGCGCGGCCCTGCGCTCAAAGAGGATACGCCGGCCGGAGCGTCATTCCCATAGGGGGCTTCCTGCTCCGCGTAGGAGAGCAGCCTCTCACGGCGTGCAAAAAGATCCTGGCCGGCCTTCAAGGCCGCCTCCCTTAGGCCTGGACCGTCCAGGCACCCGCCCTCGCAGGCGAGGGCCTCGACCAGTGCAGGTTCATCCTCCCTGGGGAAGCGGGACAGGTAGGACAGGCACTGCTCAATCCCGCTTATCGTGATCACGTCCCGCGCCAGGAGACCGGCATCCATTCCCGCAGTACCTGCAAGCCCCCCCGCGACAGGAAAGAAACGCCCGAGTCCGGGGCCTCCCGCTCTTGTATCTCCCCTGACAAGCATGTCCCGAAGCCAGCGGGGACCCGGCCAGAAGGGTGATTCAGGCAAGGCACCGGCGTCAATCCCGGCTTCTTCCATCCACCCGTATAGCTCGTCGAAGGTAAGCACAGCATCCACTGCGCCCCTCACATGCTTATCCCTAGCCTCCTCCTTCTTGGCGATGCATGGCCCGATGAACACAAAAACCACGTCCCGGCCCAGCGCCCACTTGACCAACCTGCCCTGGACCACCATTGGGGAGGCTACCGGGGCAAGGTAGGGGATAAACTCAGGGTAGTGCCTCTCGACAAGATTGATGATGGCCGGGCACGAAGAGGATATCAGCGGCCTCCTGCCCTCACATATCAACCTTGCATGTTCGCGGGCCACGAATTCTGCGGCAAGGGCCGTCTCCTGGACCCTCCAAAACCCGAGGGCCGTCAGGGCCGAGACAAGCTTGCCCGGGGTTATCATCCCCGTCACCGTGATAAATGAAGGTGCCAGCCCGGCGACAACCTTGCGGCCCGAACTCAGAAACTCCTTCACCCGGCCCAGGTCACTTTCCACCTTCTTCGCGCGCTGCGGGCATATGACCGTGCAGCGACCATCCAGGATGCAGCGTTCATGGACTACCTCTGCGTGCCCGGACCTTATCCTTATAGCCTTTACCGGACATGACCGCACGCACTTGTAACAATCCTTGCACCTGGCCTCTATGGTCGTTATCAAGCCCACTTTCCTTGCCCCCCGATGGCCACAGGCAGGATCCTGGTGACGAATACCTCTTCCGCCGTATCAGGCCTCACCGATGTGATGGTCTCCTCTCCGGCCTTGACCGTCACGCCCTCCGTGCAGTGCCCGAGACAAAAGGTGGCGGAGAGACTTACCCTGTCCTGCAGGCCATATGTAGCGATCAGCCTCTGGAATATCTTGATTACCTCATAAGCACCCTTCAAGTGGCAGGAGCTGCCCACGCATACCGATAGCGCCAGCATCAGACGCCCTCCCCCGGCCAGATGACAAAAGTTCGTAACTTTTTTCACGAATAATGATAGCACAAAAGATTCCCGGTGGCAATAGCCACCATGCTAACATTGCCCCGGGACCAACCCGTATGATACCCACATGATAAGGCTGGACGCCACGATAAGGTCGGACGTGGTGCTATCTCGTGATGCTGGCGGCCTTGCGGAGCCTGTTCATGATGGCAAAGCCGAGGCCGGTTTCGGGAACCCCCTCAACGAGGATGATATCGGCCCCGTCCCTGTCAAACTCCCTCAAGAGGGCAAAGACGCGGGATGCGACAGTGGAGAGATCCCTCCGGCTCCCGGCGCTCTTTACCAAGACGCTCAGACCCTGGTAGGCGCCCTTCGTCTCATCCGTACACATTATCCCGACCCGTTTGCCCATGGCGATAAGCCCTTTGGCCTCTGCCTGGAGCCTCGGTACAACCCGGCGGGGATCTCCTTCAAAAAGCCGGACCTCGGCGTCAGGGGAGTAGTGGGTGTATTTCATTCCCGGCGATCGCGGCACCCCCTCTGAGAGGGGCATCTTCGTGCCAAGCGCCACAGGGCTTACCATTACTTCGCCCAGGACCTCGGAGATGTCTTCCCGGGTGGCCCCGCCCGGCCGCAGTATGACAGGCGGGGTGGATGTCATGTCTATGACGGTTGATTCAACCCCCACAGGAGTCGGACCCCCATCTATTACCAGGTCGATCCTGCCTGCAAGGTCCTGTATGACATGGTCCGCGGTGGTTGGGCTGGGCTTGCCGGACGTATTGGCGCTTGGGGCGGCCACCGGCACCCCCGCCTCAGCTATCAGCGCAAGGGCAATGCCGTGGTCTGGCATGCGGACGGCCACTGTATCTAGCCCGGCTGTGACAGCATCAGGCACCATCCCGGTACGAGGCAATACCATGGTGAGTGGACCAGGCCAAAACCTCTCCACCAGGTCCTGCGCCGCCTGCGGCACGTCCCTCGCTACAAGCCATAGATCCTCTCGCCTGGCTATATGGACGATCAATGGGTTGTCGGGCGGGCGCCCCTTGGCCTCAAAAATGCGCATGGCGGCCCGGGGATTGGTGGCGTCCCCGCCGAGGCCGTACACAGTCTCGGTAGGAAATGCCACAAGCCCGCCATCCTGGAGGATACGGGCCGCATACCTGATCGCCGCAACGTCGGGTTTGTCTGGGTCGACAACCAGCACCCGGGTCTCAACGGGCCGCAATCATAACACCCCCCCGGCGATCAGAACCCTGTCCCGGCCGGAATAGTCAGGCAAGATACTGGTAGAATACCCGAGGCCGTCAGCAATTACCTTCACCTCTTGCGCCCTCAAGTTGGATATCTCGAGGGCGATAAAGCCGGATGACTTGAGAAAACTGCGCGCGCCGGCAAGAATCTTTCGAAAGAAATCGAGACCATCCTGGCCACCGTCCAGGGCAATCCGGGGTTCATAGGAAAGTTCCGGGGCGAGCTCCTTCATCTCCCCCCTGGAAATATAGGGAGGATTGGAAACAATAGCGTCGAAACTGCCGAGATAAGAACGACCAAGGTGCTCTCCAGCGTGCAAAGGCTCGAAAAGGTCGCCCACCTCAAAGTGTATCCTGTCTTGAAGGCCATAACGCCCGGCATTTAGCCTTGCCACCGAGAGCGCAGCCGGTGATATGTCGGTCGCCACAATCCTGGCCGCTGAGAGGAATTTTGCAAGCGCCACGGCTATGGCCCCGCTCCCCGTCCCCAGGTCCATGATGAGGGGGGAGTCCTTCCCTTCAAGCCGGGAAATGACGGATTCAACCAGGACCTCCGTCTCCGGCCTCGGAATCAATACGGCCGGGGTTACAGTAAATTCCAGGGACATAAACTCCTTTTTGGACCGGATATAGGCTACTGGAACGCGGGCCAGGCGCTTTTGAATGGCAGCCTCAAATTCCGCCACAGCCCGATCATCCACGACCCGGTCAGGGTGGGTATAGAGAGTCTCCCTGCGCCAGCCCAGCACATGGGCCAACAATACCTCTGCATCCAGTCGTGCTGTCCTGATCCCAGCGTCGCGGAGCCTGACCGCGGCCTCGCGGAGAAGGCTTCCGGCAGTGCGGCCGGCGGCGCGGCGGGCGCGTACGCACGCAAGTTCGCGCACCAGTTCAGCCAATCTTCCTCAGCCTCTCAGCCTGGTCCACAGTGAAGAGCGCATCGATCAACTCATCGAGTTCGCCATCCATTACGGCCTCGAGCCTGTGAGTGGTAAACCCTATCCTGTGGTCGGTGACGCGGTTTTGAGGGAAATTATAAGTCCTCACCCTCTCGCTCCTGTCACCGGTACCTACCTGTGACCGCCTCGCCTCGGTTATCTCCTCCTGCTGCTCGCGCTGTGCCATATCCAGGAGGCGTGCCCTGAGCACCCGCATGGCTTTTTCCTTGTTCTTGAGCTGGGAACGCTCGTCCTGGCATGTCACCACCAGCCCCGTGGGCAAGTGCACGATCCTGACCGAAGAGTCGGTAGTATTAACGCTCTGCCCACCGTGCCCTGTAGACCTAAAGACGTCGATCCTGAGGTCCTCGGGCCTTATCTCAATCTCGACTTCCTCAGCCTCCGGCAATACCGCAACCGTAGCGGTCGAGGTGTGTATGCGCCCCGCGGCCTCAGTCTCCGGCACCCGCTGTACCCGGTGTACGCCGCTTTCGTATTTCAGCCTGCTATATGCCCCACGCCCTTCTACAACGTAGATGACTTCCTTGAATCCTCCAAGATCTGTTGGACTGCTGCTCATGAGCTCCACGCGCCAGCCCTGGCGCTCGGCATACCGGGAATACATCCTGAAGAGATCTGCCGCAAAAAGGGCCGCCTCTTCCCCGCCGGCGCCGGCACGAATCTCCATGATGACATTTTTCTCATCGTTTGGATCCCTGGGCAGGAGGAGCACCTTTAGCTTGCGCTCAAGTTCTTCTTTTTTCTTGCTCAGTTCCTCAACTTCCGCCTCCGCAAGCCCACGGAGCTCGCTGTCCAGCTGGCCGGACAACATGGACTTGGCGCCTTCCAGGTCGCTCACCACCTTCTTATACTGGCGGTAACGAGTCACGATCTCCTCAAGCTCGGCATGGGCCTTGGCGCACCTCTGAAACCTCTCCTGGTCCATTACGACCGCCGGGTCGCTGAGCTCTCTCTCCAGCTCTTGATAACGTTCTTCTATCGCATCAAGCTTATCCAGCATCTCCATCACCTTACCTCCGGCCGGTCACCCTCCCCCGGCCTAAACAGCCCTTCCCTTTTGACCTCAGCCGGCCTCCGCCTCTTGCTCGAGCACGGCATTTAAGGCCTTTATCGCCACTTCGAGCTGCCCTTCGTCCGGCTCCCGGGTGGTGAGCCGCTGGAGCCAGAGCCCCGGAGCGATGGCCCACCGTAAAAGCCACGACTCCCTCACAGATTTCCTGCCGGACAGTTTGATAAGCTCATAGGATAGTCCTGCCACCAGCGGCAAAAGGGCCAACCTGAGGCCAAGCCTCACAAGAAATGACCTGGTCCCTATCAGTGAAAACACCAGGATCATGACTACCATCACAATCAAGAGAAAACTCGTCCCGCAACGGGGGTGCAAGGTGCTATGCTTCCGGGCGTTCTCCACTGTGAGCGGCTCACCAGCCTCATAGGTATATATGGCCTTGTGCTCGGCTCCGTGATACTCAAAGACCCTTTGAATGTCCTTTATCTTTGAAATGCCGAAAATGTATGCGAGGAATATGGCTATCCTCGAAACTCCTTCGGCCGCACTTGTCGCAACAGGCCCCGCACCCAGGTGCTGCACCCCTATGGCCAGCAGGTTGGGCAGTATAACAAAGAGGACCACGAAGACAACCAGGGCTCCCCCCATGGCAAGCGTCGTCTCCCATGGCTTGAGCTTTTCGCCTTCGTCCTCGCCGGCAAACTCACTGGCGGAAAACATCAGTGCCTGTACACCAAGTATCAGGGATTCCACCAGCGCGACCACTCCACGCAAGATAGGAAGCCTGAGCACACGGTACCTGGCCTGGACGGAGCCGACCGGGCGCCTTATGACCATGATCTGATCATCAGCCCTTCTTACGGCCACAGCCATGGTGTTCCTGCCGCGCATCATTACCCCCTCGATCACGGCCTGGCCGCCATACTGGACACCCTCTTTCAAAGATCATGCCCCCCAACTGCTAAAGACAGAGCCACAGGGCTCTGTCTTTAGCAGCGCGTTTAATCCATCCCGGTGCTCCGGGCTGATTAAAGACCGTGCCTCTTCTTAAACCGTTCCACCCGGCCTCCTGTGTCGACGATCCGCTGCTTCCCCGTGAACATCGGGTGGCACTTGGAACATATCTCTACCTTGAGGTCCTTTTTCGTGGACCCTACCTCAAAGCGCTCACCGCACGCACAGGTGACCGTGGTGATGTAGAATTTGGGATGTATATCCTTCTTCAAGTCTCCCACCTCTTTCGTCAGGCACACGAAACGATTATAGCACATCACCTTGCCCGGTTCAAATTCCTGGGCTTAATGGCTAATTGATGGCTTAATCTCAGCGGCTTTTACCCGGGTGTAATTTGCCGGGTTTCAGCGGTACAGCTACCGGGCGACAAACCGCTTTATCCCTTTTAGCAGCCACTCCGGGGTAAGGTGAGCCTCCTCGAGGACCTCGTCAACGGTGCCGCCTGTACGCCAGCGATTGTCCCAGTCAGAAGACAGCGTATACTCTTCGGCCTTCTTGTCATAGAGCCAGTTGTGCATGAGACGCCTCGCCATGTTGGTGATGCACATGGAGTTTGCCCAATCTTCAGCCGGCAACACTCTATTGCGATACTCCTCGGGCTCGCGCATGAAGAGATCATAGCTCACTGCGGCGATCACCTTGACGTTGAGGCCTTCTTCATCGAGCCTGGGCAGTATCTTACATATCCCCTCGGTAGTGCTGGTCCCCTGGACTATCACCGTCCCCATCTTTGGAGCGCCGGGCCTGTAATCCCTCATGATGTAGGCGCCCCTCGCGGCTTCAAAGTGGGAGGGAATCCCGAGCGCTGCACGATCCGGGATCGGGATGGACGGTCTCGTCAGGTGAATGGCGATTATCGGGATGTCCTCCTCTACGGCCACCTCGAGGGCCCTCGCCAGCATTACGGGAACCTCGTTGTATTCCCACGGATGTATGTTGATGATCTTGCCCTCCGGAAAGAGCTCCGTGACCCCGGGGGCGAAAACGCCAAAGTGAGTCCTGGAATCGTCGGCGGTTTCAGGGCCGGAATGGCCTACAACCCAGACCACCTTGCCCGTCTTGAGCGGAGAATCCTGCGCCACCTGACTCAGAAGCCTCATCATCCCGTACTTCAGATAAGCAAAGGACCCGTACGTGGAGCAGGCGCCGAGGAATCCATTGAAATCCTTCCGTGGATCCTTCTCGAAATTGGTTGTTGCAAGCCCGGCCATTATCCCGGAATTCACGAACTCGGTGATCTCCTGCGGCAGGATAACGCCGTCGAGGTTGGTATGCCGATCATACCAACCGTAGCCCGGGAAGTCACCCCACTTCTTCCCGAAACCGGATATTAGTGTGGATTCAGCCAGGTCTGCCGAGGCAACCAGGAAGAGCGGGCGCCCGTATTTCTTGTGGCACCAGGCGTTGACCCATGCCCCCCAGTTCCCTAAAGCCTGCCGGTTTGCAGCATTCTCCCCGGGTTTTACGTAGAGATCGGCGGGGTAGTTCCTGAAATCATAAAGCTCCCTGTCTCTCAGGGGGTTACGCTCGAATGAGACACGCAGCCCGGGGATATCCTCGGGGACGCTATCTCCCAGGTCTGCGAGGGTATCCGCAATATAGTCGACAAGCTCATCGTCGGACCGGATAACGCTGGCCACTACCTCCAGGTTGGCGAGGAACTGCCGGTTAAGCTCCTCCTTATCCTGTGGGGCAGGCTCTCCATAACCTTCGAACGTGACCCCGTATTTATCCATAAAGGGCTTTTTTGTCTCCCAGAATATGGGGCTATTGAGCTTATGCGGGGTACCGTGCGACTTGTTATCGTATACGAGATAGCCGCGGCCCTTTTTGGTCTTAAACCATGCCATGCTTGGCACTTTATCGGGGTTTGGTCCAAAACGGAGCTCGAACAGCGTCTTGGCCACGCTCTCCCAGTCATTGCCCTGGTCGGTACCCACGGTCCTCCATCCATATGACCTAAACCACGTCTCAGGTGTGCCATAGATCACGCGACTTACGGGGTGGTCATCTATACCATAGTCATTCCAGTCGATGAGGAAATAGAGGTTATCCAGGCCGAGCCCCCACGCTGAGTTCTTCGTCTCATGGTATATGCCGGCGCTGTGCCCTCCTTCTCCTTCAAAAGCAAACACCTTAACATCGTCCGCCCCGGCCCGTTTTAAGGCCAATGCCTGCCCGACAGCGGCGGACGACCCGTGACCCGAGGGTCCAGTGTTAAACTTAAGGACCAGGGTCTTGTTATGTACCTCTGCGTGCCCGGGCAGCCCACCCCTGTGCCTGAAGCCAACAAGCTCTCTCGCATAAAGCGCTTTCTCCGGGGGGATGAAATACCTGGGGTTACCAGTCCTCTCGTACTTGGCCCGCATTGCCTCACATAGAGCTGCCATCGCCGCATATATAAGCGGGATGGTGTGGCCTCCGACCAGGATGAAACGGTCAGAGAACCTCTTCTCTGGCTCACGCACGTCCCACCTCATCACGCCTGATAACAGCATTCCGACCATCGCATGCACCTTGGAGCGCGAGCCACCTGGATGGCCACTTTGCCTGTAGTTCAGCATTATGTCGATGAATTGATCGATCGCATCACCCAGCTTGTCCCAGTATTTTATGTAGGGGCGCACCTTCTCAAACAATTCCTGCGAATCGCCTGAAAGCCTCGTCATTGTTACTTCTCACATCTCCTTTCTCCGCTTTACGGGCCAGGCGGAAGGACCGGCTCCC
>DUSO01000063.1 GCA_012842565.1 Bacillota bacterium | reverse complement strand
GAAACACCCGCCGAGTCCACGACAATGTCGGGATATATCTTCGCCGTGTCGATGGATGTCGATAGAGAGCTAAATAACTCAATATTAGGGCCGACCGGTTCATTCCCTGATAGGGTCAAGACAAAATGGGCCCCGCCACCCCAAGTGGCATGTGGGACCTCGCCGGATGCGGCCAGACATGCGGCCAGAAGGCTGACCATAAGGGATACGGTGATTATGGCCGATTTCCTGATGAATCCGATCCTCATTACCGGCGCCCCCACCCAAATACAAATCTCTTTGCCGGGCGGTATGCTTCCGCCTCCCCAGGCTCTATATCTATATCATTGATGATGGCCTTCGGGAACTCCTCTGTCATTTGCATGGCCCGTTCCCTGCCTACCAGGCGGATGACTCTATCTCGCGCCCGGTCAAGCCGGCATCTACGGGTAGACACCGAATGACCGTCACTGGCAATTACATGAGCCATGCCGCAGGTCACCAGTATCTCCGCCGCCCTCCGGACATGGGCTCCAAATTCACCGGTAAGGCTCCCGGCGTTGACCTGGCCCAGCGCGCCCAATTGCACAAACCTCAAAAAGATATTGGGGTCCGATATGATCCTGTTGTTTCTCTCGGGATGTGCGATAACAGGAACATAGCCCCTGGACGACAACTTAAAGATAACCTGTTCGGAAAAAACAGGGATACCCTGAAATGGGAGCTCCAGGAGAAGATAATGGGAGTCTCCCCCAATAGTGCATAGTCTCCCGGAGGCCAGCCGTTGAGGAACGTCTGACTCTAATGCAACTTCGGCACCGGGCAGGACCGAGACCGGTATCCTCCTGGACTTTAAGGCGGAGTTTAGCTCCCTCACCCTTGAAAGGATCGTCACCATGTCCGCCTCAAACGCTCCGGGGATGATGTGAGGGCTCGCAACTATTATGGTTGTCCCGCTTGAGAATGCATCACGAGCCATTTCTATCGATATCTCGATGGTATCAGGTCCGTCATCAACGCCGTGAAGGATATGCGTATGGATATCAATCAATCTCTGTCACCTGCACGTCACCTGCTGCCTCTAGGCCTGCACCCCGCTGCCTTGCGCTTTGTATCGTGATTCATCAGTGGCGTAATAGTAGTAGTAATAGCCGTAAGTTTCCGCACCCTTTACGTCGTTGATTACTACTCCAAGCATCCTAGCCCTCGAAGCCTGCAAGAGGTTCTTTGCCCTGACGGCTGCATCCCTGGACGTCGCGCCAAGTTTGAGAACTATGAGAGTCCCGTCAACCCTTGGAGCCAGCACAGCGGCATCTGTGACCGCAATTATAGGAGGCGTATCGTATATAACAAGGTCGGCATCCTCCCCCAGCATTTTGATGACCGAAGTCATGCTGTCGGATCCCAGCAACTCAGACGGATTCGGTGGCAGGGGACCGCTCGTGAGAATCCGCAGTCCCTGAATGTTGGTCTCCTGCAAGGCCTCCATGCCCGCATTACGTATTAGCAGGTTCGTCAACCCAATGCCATTAGGAAGTGAAAACAAGCTATGGAGCCGAGGGCGCCTTAAGTCTGCGTCAACCAGTATCACCCTCTTGCCTGCCTGTGCTACTGCGATTGCAAGGTTAGCAGCTACCGTGCTCTTACCTTCACCGGGGCCGGCACTCGTCAAAAGGATGCTCTTGAGAGGGCCGTCCAATGCCGCGAACTGGAGATTGGCTCTGAGGGTCCTGAAGGCTTCGGCCACTGGTGAGCGCGGGTCATGGTATGCGATCAACATCTTTTCTGGATGATCTTTTGATTTCATATGAACCACCAATCCTACACAGTCCTATTCGATATTGCCCGCTTCCCCTTAAAACGCTTCATACTGGGTATGAAACCAAGCACAGGCAAGCCAAGCACCCTTTCGACCTCATCCTGGCTCTTAAATGATATATCCATAAACTCCATTATAAAAGCAAGGCCGATGCCTACAAAAAGCCCGAGGAAGGCAGCAATAGCTACGTTCAGGAGCTTCCTGGGTTTTATTGGATCACGCGGCACAATAGCACGGTCGAGCGGCTGGATATCTGCCAGCTTCATTGCCTCCGTTATCTTTGTCTCCTCATACTTGGTGAGGAGCATTACATATATCTCCTCTGCTACCCGCTGCTCCCGCATGAGCCGCGTGAGGTTGAGTTCTTTCTCTGGTATGGCCGCAAAGGCCGCCTCGCTTTCTGCTATAAGGGCCCGCAAGGCCTCTCTTTTCGCCTCCATGCCCATTATCTGTGCCTGGGCTTTGATGAGCTGCGAGACCAGCTCCTGATGGATGGGATTTAAGGCCTTCGTCTGGGCGCTTACAACGCGTTCAACCTCCTGGCTCAGCCTGTCCTTTATCTCCCTTATCTCGGCATTGAGGCTGAGTACGTAAGGGTGCTTGTCCGTATATTTTTCTCGAGCGCCGGCAAGGGATGCCTCGAGATCCGCTAGCCTGGCCTTATATTGCTCCACAAGGGGATTTCCGACGATAGTCTCGGAGGTCATCAGGGTAGGGTCCTGGGAGCGCAATGCCTTTTGGATCTGGTCTCTGTTGGCGACCGCCTCCTCCAGTGCCACCTGTGTCTCAGCGAGGGCGGTTTCGAGGGAGACTATCTTTTCTATCTGAGCCTTGGTTTCCTCTGTGGGCGCCACAACCCTCTGGGAGGTCTTATAATCAAGCAATGCCTGCTCTGCCCTTTTCAACTGGCCTTCTGATATCTTGAGCTGCTTCTCGATGAATTCCCGCGCCGACCTGAAAGATTCCTGATTTGACCTCTGGCTCTGTTCAATTAATACATCTATCATGGTATTCGCGAGAAGTGCAGCCTTTACAGGATCAGTAGAGTCTGCACTAACCCTAAGGGTGTTGGTCCCTGAAACCAGCTGAACCGAGATACCCTCCCTGAGTTTCTGGAATTCCTCAGATTCAACAGGCACATCCCACCCTAAGCGCGAAATGGCAAGTTCTAACATAGTCCGGCTCTTCAGCAACTCTACATAATTCTGAGCCGCATTATTCGCAAGACCCGGGGCCCCTTCAAGGAATGGGAATCCGGCCGAAGCTACGTCAGCTTTGACCATCGCGCTTGCGGAGGCCTGATAGACCGGGGTAATCCTGCTGCTCACGATAAATGCCGTGAGAGAACTTGATACTAGCAGCACGAGGATTGCCCATTTCCACTTATAGAGCACTTTCAGATATTGAAGTAGATCCACCTCATCCTGGTCCATAATGGTGTCACAATTTACCCCCTTAATTCTCCCCCAGAAAACAAGACATAAATCCCGTGGAGAATGACTTGTCTCTCATCCTCGATCCTTCGCTGGGCCAGTGGAGTTATCCGGAAGGACTAACGCATGAACAAGTCCTTCACCAACTTCAAACCGGAAAGAAACGATAATACCTTGCTCCAGTCGAGCCTCTTGGTTTCCGGCACGTAGATAATATCCCCGGCCTTTATCGGTGGGTTATCAACGGCATTTCCCTGAAAGAGGAGGTTATTCATCCCTATCTGCACTTCTCTTGTACTCGATATCCGGCTCTGTTCGAAGATGCACACTGCCTCGAGGGCTGCCCTGGGTGTAGGACCACCGGCAAGAGCTATTGCATCCATCAACCGGCTCCCTTTATCTATTCTATAAACCCCAGGCTTGGCCACCTCGCCGACGACAACCACTTCTCGCTTAACTCTGGGAACGAATATCATGTCGCCATCAGCTAATCCACGGTTTTCTTCACTCTGGCCTTGCTCAAGGATACGATCTACCTGGATCAGCCGGGTGACCGTCCCCCCGACCGCGCCTTTCTCACCATCCGCCTTCTGCGTGAGCAGCACGCCTGACGCATCCGCATCCTCGGATAAGCCCCCCGCTTTTGCTATCGCATCCATCAAACGACTCCCAACCGAAAGCACGTATACCCCGGGCGCACGTACACTCCCCAATACCTGCACCCGGATAGCACGCGGAATGTATATCACATCACCCTTG
>DUSO01000062.1 GCA_012842565.1 Bacillota bacterium | reverse complement strand
GGGTTTGGGATTTCTACCATCTCGAGGGTCTCGATAGCCCGCTTCTTCGCATCGGCGGGGCTCATCTTCTGGTGCTTTATGAGGGCCTCGGTGATCTGCCTACCTATTGTCATGGTAGGGTTCAGGGCGGTCATTGGGTCCTGGAAGATCATGCCGATCTCCTTTCCCCTGATATGCTGCATCTCTCTCTCGGACAGGTCGATGATTTCCCGCCCGTCGAAGATGATGCTCCCGCCCTCGATCTTGCCGGGAGGCGAAGGGATCAGCTTCATCACGCTTGAAGCGGTGACGGTCTTGCCGCACCCGGATTCCCCGACGATGGCCAGCGTCTCGCCGCGATCCAAATAAAAGGATACGCCCCTAACCGCGTGTACCTTGCCAGCATAAGTATAGAATGAGACTTTGAGATCAGTGACTTCGAGCAGTCTACCCACCGGGCATTTCCTCCTTAACTATTGCCTGAGCCTTGGGTCAAGGGCGTCGCGAAGGCCGTCCCCAACAAAGTTAAACCCCAGCATTATGAGGCAGATGGCTATCGCGGGAAAAAAGAGCTGGTACGGGTAGATCAGCAGGTATTGATAGCCATCATTGGCCATGGAGCCAAGGCTCGCCAGGGGAAGAGGCACCCCAAGGCCTATAAAGCTCAAGAAGGCCTCGCCGAATATGGCAGTGGGGATTGTAAAGGTAAGGTTTACTATGATAACGCCCATGGCATTGGGTATCAGGTGGCGTATGATTATGCCGGCCGGGCTCGCACCCAGCACGCGAGCCGCCAGGACATACTCCTGTTCCTTGATCTGGAGTATCTGGCCCCGCACGAGCCTGGCCATGCCGAGCCACCCGGTGATGCTCATGGCCAGGATTATTGTCCAGATCCCGGGCGACATGACGACAAGGAGCAGGATCACGATTATGAGCCATGGTATGCCGTAGAGGACATCCACGATCCTCATCATTATGTCGTCCACAAGCCCGCCGAAGTATCCCGAGATTCCCCCGTAGATCACCCCGATCACGAGGTCAAGGAAGGCGGCCATTATGCCTATAAACAAAGATATCTGCGCACCGTAGCACAGGCGGGCGAAGATATCTCGTCCAAGATTGTCAGTACCAAGCCAGTGGGTGCTCGAAGGAGGTAGATTGCACTCGAGCAGGCTCTGCTCGCGGAAATCATAGGGTGTGAGATACGGCCCGATAAAGGAGAGGGCCAACATGAAGCACAAAAGCCCGAGTCCAAACATGGCGAGGCGGTTTTTCTTAAACCTCCGCCATGCATCCTGCCAGTAGGATATAACTGGTCGCGTCAAGGCCTCGGCCTCTTCCTCCCTTATGACAACTGGCTGAAACATCTCTGGCGAAAGTCGCCCGGATATTGCCAATGCCATCACTCCCTCCCCTTCAGAAGTCTAATACGAGGATCAATGAATCCATATGAGACATCCACCAGGAAATTCATCACCACCAGGATCGTCGCGTAGAACACCGTGGTCCCCAGGATGAGGGTGTAGTCCCTGTTGTAGACGCTCTGGACATAGTACTTGCCCAGCCCGGGTATCCCGAATATCTGCTCGATAAGGAGCGAACCAGTGGTGATCCCCGCTATAAGCGGTCCCATGATGGTGACTATCGGGAGTATGGCATTTCTAAGCGTGTGGCGCCACGTTATCTCCGCCTCCGAAAGCCCTTTGGCCTTAGCCGTTCTAATATAATCCTGGTTAATAACATCCAGGATGCTGGTCCTCATCATCCTGGCGGTGATTGCGAGCGTGCCCAGGCCCAGGGAGAAGGCAGGTATGATGGATTGCTCAAAGGTACCCCACCTGGCAATTGGCAGTAACCTCAGCCTATACCCAACCACGTACTGCAATATCGACGCGGTGATGAAGTTGGGCACGGATATGCCGATGATGGCTACGACGATCGCGAGGTAGTCCCAACCGCTATTGTGCTTGAGGCCAGCCAGGGTACCAAGGCACAGTCCCGTGGTAACGGCGAAGGCTAAGGCCTCCAGGCCCAGGACGCACGAAACGGGGAACCCCTCTCTTATTAAGTCGTTAACAGTCCGGTTGGTCATCCTGAGCGAGATACCGAGATCCCCCCTAAGCAGGTTGCCAATGTAGACAAGGTATTGCTGCCAGAGGGGCTTGTCAAGACCATACTTACGAAGCATGTTGAGGCGGATAGCCTCGGTAACCTTCTCGCCCATGAAAGGATCTCCGGGTATCGAGTGCATGAGCAAGAATGTGAGAGTAACTATGACCCAGAGTGCCGCAACTGAAAAGGCAAAGCGTCTGAGGATATAACGGCCCAAGCCATTTCCCCCCTACCCACCGTTGTGCTTCTTTACGCATGTAAGCCGTTGGGGTTGCCTATGGCAGCCCCAACGGCCGTCCAGCGAAACGCCAGGCAAGACGCTTACTTCAGCGTGTAGCCCAGTTCCTTGAGTCCGGCTTCCAGGAATTTCTTTGCTTTGGCAATATCTGCCTTTTTGGGCAAGATATCGCCTACCCATTTCTCCTGGAAGGAAGCTCCATTGTGGTCATGAATGATAGGCGGTGTGTAGGCCGTCGCCGGGAGCGCTCCGTTCTTCAACACGTTGTCCACGAAGAGCTGCCTGTCGATGGCATAGGAGAAGGCCTTCCTCATGTTCGCGTTCTTGAAGATGGGATCCTGGCAGTTGAATTCGAGATACCACGATGCTGCATCGGGGATCGTCTTCATGCCCTTATCCTTATACATTGGGATGTGGGATCCTGGCACCCCGATAGCATCGAGTTCGCCCGCTTCAAACATGTTGATAGGAGTATTGATATCCTTGAACATGTCGAGGTTGATTTGCTCGAGCTTCACGTTCTTGGCATCCCAGTAATTGGGGTTCTTCTTCAAGACCATCTTGCTCTCGTGCTTCCACTCGGCGATGTAGAAGGGCCCGCTGAATACCATCTTGTCGGCATCGGCCGCGTACTTGTCGCCCCACTTGTCGATAGCGTGCTTGGGTACCGGCAGGAAGGTGATAAAACCGCATAGGTCGAGGAAGTAGGGCGTTGGCCGCTCCAGCGTCACCTTGAGAGTCTTTGCGTCCAGCGCCTTTACGCCGACGGTGTCGAGGGCCTTGTCGATGGCTTTGTCTCCATCCTTGCTAGGATCCATCATGTTGACGCTCTCTGCGTTCTTGATCACATAGAACTGGTATGCATACTGGGAAGCAGTGCGCGGGTCGATGGCGCGCTTCCACGCATACTCAAAATCATACGCCGTGATCGGCTTGCCGTCGCTCCACTTGGCATCGCGCAGCTTAAAGGTGTAGGTGATGCCGTCCTTGGAGACGGTCCAGTCGGTTGCAAGCCCGGAGCCCTTTTCTATCTTAAACTCGGGGTTCTTCCTCACCAGGCCGTCCAGCACTGCGCCCAGTATTTCAAAAGATATTTGGTCCGTGCTGGTCTGCGGGTCAAGATCCGGCGGCTCCTCACCCAGGTTGAGGTTGAGGTACTGTTTGCTGTCACCGCCGGGCCTGCCCTCGGTGTAGGCCCACTTCCACTCGATATCGGCACCGGTCGGGCGCCTTACTATTCCTTTAACATAGGGTTTCTCAATGTAGTTCCGGGGAGGCCAGTAGATTGGAGCGATGGGCATCTCGTCCAAGAGGATCTTCTCAGCCCTGGCCATTGCCCTCATACGGAGGTTTTGGTCGTTGGAGTTCTTGGCTGCCTTGATCAGGGAGTCATAAGTGCTGTTGCTCCACTTGCCGTCGTTAAAGGCACTTCCCGTTATCCAGAGATCTGCAAAGGTCATGGGGTCATCGTAGTCTGCCCCCCAGCCGGCGAAGACTATCTGGAAATCGCCATTCCGCATCTTGGAGAGACGTGTCTTAAAATCGACAGCGACGATCTCCATCTCAATGCCCAGGTTCTTCCTTATCATCTCCTGAATTCCCTGGGCGTAGAGCTTTGCTATCTGGGTATCCCCGCTCAAGAATTGTATCTTGGGGAGCGGCTTGGCAGCCGCCACAAAGCTCGTACAGGTCGCCATAATGAGGATTGCCGCCAATGCAAAGATCGTCAACCTTCTCATTAGAATCCCCCTCCTGATGCTTGACTTCTAAATCCTACTCAAAAGTCCTCTCCCGTGCCGCCATGTGACTGGTCCTCAAGGCGGGGTGGCGGTTGCGGGTTACGCCCGCACACCAGATAGATGCAACCTCTGCGCCATCCCTCCCCCCGGATGGTTACCCCTATTTTGAATACCCGCTAGGGCACGTTCATCCCGCCACTTGGCATAGCAGGCTGCCCGCGCCCGATATTATGAGGCTGACTATAATATCTCTTCTTTGCGTGGTTGACAATTCCTGCTCTGGGGGACATAACTTTTGCTGGTAAACGAGATGGGATGGAATGCCCGCAAAGCTGCACCCGGCAGCTCAAAAGGCGCCCGGAATCCATACCGGACAGACTTCTAAGGCATCTCTCCGATGATAACAGAAATGATCAGGCTGGTTCTCCCGCGCAGTACCTTTAGCCTCAGTTCGGACCCTATCCCGAGGGATGATATCTCCCCAGTAAGGGTTGACATGTCGGTTACTTTCTTGTCATTGACCTCAATAATGATATCTCCCCTCTTCAGGCCTGCCATATCAGCCGGGCTCCGGCTCACGATACCCAAAACCGCTATGCCCTGTTTGACCGGCAGCCCATATTCCCTGGCATCGTCGGGCGTGATAGCCCAGAGTTCGGCGCCAATCCACGGCCGCCTGACCTTGCCATAGGCGATGATCTCATTCGCGACCCGCCTCGCGGTGTTGATGGGTATGGCAAATCCTATTCCCTGCGCCTGCTGGATGATGGCCGTGTTGATGCCTATGACCTCCCCACGGGAATTGACAAGGGCTCCACCGCTGTTGCCAGGATTTATGGGTGCGTCTGTCTGAATTAAGTTTTCCAGGTAGATACCCCTGCTCTCATCCAAGGGAAGTGACCTTCCCAGCGCGCTTATGACCCCGGCAGTAACCGTGTGGTCAAAACCATAAGGATTGCCTATGGCAACTGCAAGCTCCCCCACCACGGTGGCGCTCGAATCTCCCAGCGAAGCTACGGGTAAGTCGTTGCCATCCACCTTCAAGACCGCAATGTCAGTATAGTAGTCACCACCAACCACCCTGGCCTCGAACTGGCGGCCGTCGGGGAAGACCACACCTATTGTCTTCGCCTTTTCGACGACATGGTAGTTGGTGAGGATGTGGCCGGCCGCATCGATAACCACGCCTGACCCTAGCCCCTGCTCTCGCTGGACCATTCTCTCGAAAAAGAAACTGTAAACGATGCGCTCTCTTAAGGTTGAGATCTTAACAACGGCAGGGCCGACAACCTTGGCAACCCGGGTCACGTTTGCCTCTGGAATGATCTCCCCGCTCAACGGCGGCACGGCACGGCCGGCGTCACCCGGCGGGACATAGTCCTTCAGTATCTCTCTGACATGCTTCTCGACACTGCTGGAGGTAAACTGGGCCACCATGAGCCCGCCGATAATAGCTCCGATAAGCCCGACTACAACGTAGCGGAGACAGTCTCTCCTGCTCCCCGATGGGTATAAGACCACTTCTCAGCCCTCCCCGGCCCCGTCCCAGGCCTACTGGCTGATGGCCCGGATATTCTCAGCAAACTGGGACTTCAATATGAGCTTCCTGAATTCTTCATTGTTCCTGGTATGGGTCAACCGATCGAGCAGGAGTTCCGTCATCTCCGCGACGCCAAGGCTCGCCAGGGCCTTTCTGAGAAGCCAGGCCGTCTCGAGCTCCTCCTCGGTAAACAGGAGTTCCTCCTTGCGGGTCCCCGACCTGTTGATGTCTACAGCAGGGAATATCCTCCTCTCGGCGAGTTTCCTGTCCAGGTGCAATTCCATGTTGCCGGTGCCCTTGAATTCCTCGTAGATCACATCGTCCATCCTGCTGCCCGTATCGATGAGGGCAGTGGCTATGATTGTCAGGCTCCCGCCTTCCTCGATATTGCGGGCGGCTCCGAAAAACCGCTTGGGCTTGTGTAGCGCTGCCGGATCCAGGCCGCCTGAGAGCGTCCTCCCGCTGGGGGGCTCGACCAGGTTGTAAGCCCGTGCCAGCCGGGTGATACTGTCGAGGAGTATCACGACATCTCGCTTGTGCTCCACGAGCCTTCTTGCCCGCTCGAGGACCATTTCCGCAACCCTGATATGGTTTTCGGCCGGCTGGTCAAAAGTCGAACTCGTGACTATCCCCTTCACAGACCTCTCCATATCTGTTACCTCTTCAGGCCGCTCGTCTACCAGCAGGACCAGGAGCTCGACCTCCGGGTGGTTTTGGGTTATGGCGTTTGCGATCTTCTTGAGGACGGTGGTCTTGCCTGCCTTAGGAGGAGATACTATAAGTCCCCTCTGGCCCTTGCCCAGCGGGGCGATGATATCTATCATCCTGGTGGTTATGTCATGGGCGGTGGTCTCGAGCCTGAGCCTCTTGTTTGGATAGATCGGCGTTAAGTCCTCGAAGTGGAGCCTCTTGCCGGCCGTCTCCGGGTCCGTTGAGTTTACGGCCTCAACCCGGAGGAGGGCGAAGTACTTCTCATTTTCCTTGGGAGGACGCACCTGGCCGGAGACGAAATCCCCTGTGCGCAGGTTGAACCTCCTTATCTGCGACGGCGATACATATATATCGTCCGGACTCGGAGATAACCCCGCCACACGAAGGAATCCAAACCCATCGGGCATGATATCCAGTATGCCCTCTCCGAACAGGTAGCCCTCCTTCTCCGCCTGGACCTTCAATATCTCAAAGATGAGCTCTTTCTTTCTCATTTTACTGTACCCGGCTATATCGAGAGAACGAGCTACATCGTATAGCTCGGGTATGGTTTTAGCTTCTAGTTCGGCAATATTCACTTTTTCGTCCATAGAATATCCTCCTGATGCTTTGAAATCTTGGCAGATCCGGATATGGGTCCGCCGGTGCCGGTAGAAAAACGTAGGTTATCTGTAAAACCGACTCAAAAAGACAGAATACGGGTTAGCAATGAGATACGGAAGACAACTGGAAGGCGCTTATTACAGGTCATCATGAATATCAAGCATCATCCCGGGATAACAGTGGAGGCTGCGTTGAAGGCAACCATCTTCCTGCCAGGCCGACATTCCTCCTTTCCATTATCTCCTGGACATTCACGCAGTATTCAGCAGGTACCGGCCCCAATTTAGTCCCGTGAGGCCCTGACAGCGGCTTGCACGAAATCCCTGAACAGCGGGTGCGGCCTGTTGGGCCTGGACTTGAATTCCGGGTGAAACTGGGTCCCGACAAACCAGGGATGGTCCTTGAGCTCAATAACCTCGACAAGCCTGCGGTCAGGCGAGACTCCGGCGATCCGGAGGCCCTTCTCTACCATCATATCCCTGTAGTCGTTGTTGAACTCATAGCGGTGACGGTGACGCTCATAAATCAGGTGCTGCCTGTATGCACGGAGGCTGACCGAATCAGGGGAAAGCACACATGGGTACGAGCCCAGGCGCATTGTGCCACCCATATCCTCGACGCCCTTTTGCTCCGGTAGGAGGTCAATGACCGGGTGAGGGGTATCCCTGTCAAATTCGGAGCTATTCGCGCCCTCAAGCCCGCATACATTGCGCGCAAATTCTATCACCGCACACTGCATGCCCAGGCATAAGCCGAGATAGGGCTTACCTGTCTCCCTCGCAAATCTCGCGGCGCGGATCTTGCCCTCAATTCCCCTGTACCCGAAGCCGCCAGGCACGACGATCCCGTGAACTCGCTCCAGCTCTATGGCCGGGTCCGTGGTCTCCAGTTCCTCGGAATTTACCCAGTGTATCTTCACCTCAACACCATTGGCGATCCCTGCGTGTTTTAGGGCCTCGCTCACGCTCAGATAGGCATCGGGCAGGGAGACATACTTGCCCACGATAGCGATATCGACATGCCCGGATGGATTCTTGATCTTCCTTACCATCTCGCGCCACTCGTCAAGATCCCTCGACCTTGACTCCAGTCCCAGCCGCCTGATTATCTGTTCGTCCAGCTTCTCCTTCTCCAGGACCAGCGGGACCTCGTAGATAGTCTCCACATCCACGTTGGGTATGACTGCATCCGGTGCGATATCGCAAAACAGGGCTATCTTGGCCTTGACCTCCTGGGAGAGCTCCCTGTCAGACCGGCAGACAATGGCGTCGGGCTGGATACCGATGCTCCTCAACTCCTTGACGCTGTGCTGCGTTGGCTTTGTCTTCAATTCCCCAACGGACGCGAGGTGCGGGACAAGGGTCACATGTATATACATTACCTCGTCCCGCCCGAGATCGCTCCTCAACTGCCTTATAGCCTCGAGAAAGGGCAGGCTCTCGATGTCCCCGACGGTCCCGCCCACCTCGACTATAACCACATCTACGCCGGCCGCCTCGCCGACGCGCGTTATGCGGGACTTGATCTCATTGGTTATGTGGGGTATCACCTGTACCGTGCCACCAAGGAAATCGCCGCGCCTCTCCTTGGTGATCACCGACCAGTATATCATACCGGTGGTTATATTATTGGACTTTCCGAGGCCGACATCCATGAAACGCTCGTAATGCCCGAGGTCCAGGTCCGTCTCAGCCCCGTCGTCGGTGACAAAGACCTCCCCATGCTGGTAGGGACTCATGGTGCCAGGGTCTACATTAATATATGGGTCCAGCTTCAGCGCCGTTACACTAAAGCCCCGGCTCTTGAGCAAACGGCCGATCGATGCAGCTGTGACGCCCTTGCCGAGCCCGGAGACAACTCCGCCGGTTATGAAGATGTATTTTGCCATATTGTCTAGCCCCTTCTCTAGAAAGACCTGAGGTTGTGGCCGGCACCAGCGATACTGGGCACACACTGAAATACTTTATCACAAAGAGGCGTTTGCCACAAGGCCGGCCTGCGAGATTTCAGCGACCCTGCAGAATCCATTATCGGCCTGCGGAATTGCGGAATTCACCGGCTCGTTGCCCGATCAAGGCTACTCGTAATCGAGCACCACAATGGTGGTCTCTCGGGGAAGCTCCGGCCTGGATACTTCAAGCGTTGTCGTGTGGCGCCTTTCCACGCGCTCTTTGCCTGCCAGGAACTTATCTACCTCCGCGATAGGGAATGATATTGCAGGCGTCTTGTAATGCATCGGGATCGCAATGGAAGGCTCAAGCTCCTCTACGAGCTCCGACGCGGTTCCGGCATCAATGGTGTAGTATCCTCCGACCGGTATCATCAGGATGTCTACATGACCTAGCCCGTCCAGGACCTCCTTGGCAGGCTTCTCGCCCAGGTCCCCGAGGTGTGCAAGACGAAACCCTCCGACGTCCATGACAAAGACCGTATTTGTGCCGCGTTTCTTGCCATGAACCTCGTCATGGAATGTCGGGATGCCGGAGATCTTGATCCCGCGCACTTCATGTTCCCCAGGCTTGTCGACCACTACAGGGTTTCCGCGCACGCACCTGACATTGTTGTGATCAAAATGGTCATGGCTTACGGTTACGATCTCGCTCTCGACATCAGGCACCCTGTAACCCACTGTTTCATCAAAGGGATCAGTCAGGATCCTGGTACCATCGGGCGCCGTGATGAGAAAACAAGCATGCCCCAGCCAACGTATTCTAACCCTGTCCACACCCATCGACCTCCTCGAACATATTCACACCGGCAGCATCCCGCTATGCCGATGCCGTCCCGCCATTTTCCCGGCCGCCGGCATCTTCCCCGGGGAGCAGCCCATATTTCTTGAAGAGCTCACGTGAAGCCCCTACTTGCAGGAAGCCCAAGAGCCCGCCAAAAACCAGCATGAGCGCCGGGGCGAAAATGATACATGCCGCCAGGATCACAAGGGATACTATAGAGATCATGATGGTGAATACCGGGTTGTCAAGAGATAGCAGAGCCGATCGCTTCAATATCTTCCTAAGCCCTGGATCCTGCAATACGAGTATCGGGAAGGAGTAATTGAACATCATTCCGACGAATATGATTGCATATATCACCGGGATGGCTATGAACTTAACCCACGGAATCTTGTTGCCGAGGAAGAAGGCGACATCCGCCAGAAGCACAGCCGTCATGAGCCCGTAACACAAGGTCAACGCGAGGCCCCTGGCCCAGAGCTTGGTAAGTCCGTAGACGAAGTCCCTGACACCGATATCCTCGCCGTCCAGCACCCTGTTTACCGTATAAGCCACGGCTGCAAAAACAGGGCCGGATAGGATGAACCCGGTACCTATGGCCAGCGGCACAAACCTGACGATGGGGGCCGCAATAAACGTACCTGCCGCGAACCACAGAAAGGATATGACGCTGAGGAGCAAGACGGTTCCCAGGTAAGCGTATGCCCCCTTTATGGACCCCACAACGACCCCCCATGCATTACGGACCTCGACCCGGGCCCTTGAAGGCACAGGCCATCACTCCCTGTCCGTCACATCCGTTCGGGTTGAGATATGCCAAGGATCCTGAGGACATTTGCCAGGACAACCTTAGTCGCCCTCACGAGGGCGAGTCTGGCCTGCATGAGCTCCTCGTCCTCGCCGATAACCCGGCACTTGTTATAGAAATTATGGAATATCCCCGCAAGATCCAACGCATACCGCGCCATCCGGTTGGGCGCCCTTTCCCTTACTGCCGCTGCAACCTCATCGGGCAAGAGACAGATCATCCTGGCGAGCTCTTTTTCGACGTCCTGATCAAGGAGATCCAGCCTGCACAGCCGCGCCGGCCTCTCGCTGATGCCCATCGAGCTCGCCTGTCTTAATATGCTTGCTATCCTCGCGTGCGCGTACTGGATATAATATACCGGATTTTCCTGTGATTCCTTGCGTGCAAGCTCCAAGTCAAAATCGAGGTGGCTGTCGGTGCTCCGCGTTACAAAGAAGTACCGGGCTGCGTCCTTCCCGACATCATCGATGAGTTCGTCCATGGTGATAAACTCGCCGGCCCTCTTTGACATGCGGACCTGTTCACCCCCGGAGTAGAGGGTGACAAGCTGCAGGAGCAAGACCTCAAAGGCCTCGGGCGGGTAGCCCATCGCCTGTATGCCGGCCCTGGTCCTCGCCACATACCCGTGATGGTCAGGTCCCCAGATATCAATGATGTGTTCGAAACCTCGCCGGAACTTGTTTCTATGATAAGCCAGGTCCCTCAGGAGGTAGGTAGTGGTGCCGTCGCTCTTGACCACCACCCGGTCCTTGTCATCGCCGAAATCGGTAGAGCGAAACCACACCGCCCCGTCTTTCTCGTAGAGAAAACCACCCTTCCTGAGGATGTCCAGCACTTCTTCGTCCTCGTGTGCCTTAACGAGCACCCTCTCGCTAAACCAAGTGTCGAACCGGACGCCGAACCTCTCGAGAGATGCCTTCTGCCATTCCAGGATGGCCTTTAGGGCAAACTCCTTGAAAAACTCCCTGCGCGCCCCGGGGTCCATACGCCGGATTTCCTCGCCGTGCTCTTCAAGGGCTCTCCTGGCCAGGTCCGATATATACTCTCCCTTGTAGCACCTCTCCGGCAGGGGAATATCCTCGCCCATAAGCTGGCGCATGCGGATCTCACATGATTCCCCGAGGACATCCACCTGGTTGCCCGCGTCATTTATATAGTACTCGCGGCTTACGTCATACCCGGCAAAGTCAAACAGGTTGGCCAGGACATCGCCGACGGCGGCAGCCCGGGCATTTACTACATTCATGGGCCCCGTTGGATTTGCGCTCACAAATTCTATCTGGACCTTGAGGCCCCCGCCCTGGTCGATCCTGCCATAGGACTCGCCGTCCTCTATAGCTGCAATTATTGCTTCATGGAGCCAACAGGTATTGACCCCGAAGTTTATGAAGCCGGGACCCGCCACTTCTACAGTGTTGATATATTCCGACGGGTATTCAAAGGACCGGGCGAGCACCTCGGCTATGGCGCGAGGGGCTTCTTTCACCTTCCTCGCCAGGACCATCGCGATTGTGCTGGCGAAATCACCGTGAGCCCGGTCCCGCGGGACTTCCACAGGGATTTCTCTTGGATCCAGGCGGCCTACACCCATAAGCCACCCTTGAGCCGTCGCCCTTTCGACAGCCTGTCCAAGGCGCTGCCGGATGTGTTCTCTCACCCTTTCCGCGATATTCGGCGCACTCACTAACTTCCCTCCAATTATGCACCCACTGACTTGCGTATTTCTTCTTCCTGGCCGGCAGGTCCTACGGCAGCCAGATTCAGCCTGTCCATCCTGATTGCATCCTTGCCGACCCGCCTGATGTCATCGACAGTGACCGCGTCCACCTTGCTGATGACCTCTTCGAGGGGTACCACACGTCCCGTGAGGATGCTCGACTCACCGATCCTGAGAGACAGGTTTAGCGTATCCTCGAGCCGGAGCAAGAGGCTACCCTTATAAAACTCCTTGGCCTTCCCGAGCTCTTCCTCGGAAATGCCCTCGCTGCTCACCCGGGAAAGCTCCTCCATTATAACCTTCACGGCATCCACTGACTTGCGGGGATCAACCCCGGCATACACCTTGAATTGCCCGGCATCCATGTAGTAGCTGTACTGGGATCCAACTACGTATGCCAGGCCTCTCTTGACCCGGACTTCCTGGAAAAGCCTGGAGCTCATCCCCCACCCGAGGGCTACATTCAACATCTCCATGGCATACCTGTCCGGGTGAAGCCGGGGATACCCGTAAAAGCCAAAGGCAAGGTTGGTCTGCTTGGTGTCCCTGGGCTCAAAATCCACCCTGGGTTTCGACTGGTCACCCACGACAGGTTCACGAGCCCCGATCTCCCGCTTGACCTTGTCCCCAAACAGTTCACCGGTTTTCCGGATTACGTCGTCCCTCTTGCACTGCCCCGCCACGCTTATAGCTATGTTGCCGGGAGAGTAGTACTGCTCGACGAATCGCAAGATATCCTCCCGGGAAAGGCTCTTTATGACCTCCTCAGTGCCCGCCACGCTCCGGCCGAAGGCCTGGCCGGGCCACATGAGCTGGTCCAGGAGCACGTGCACCCAATTGTCCGGCTTGTCATGCACCATCCGGATTTCCTCTATGACCACCCCACGTTCCCGGTCAATGGATTCCGGAAGGAAAAGGGAGTAGACCACCATGTCGGAGAGCACGTCCAGCCCGAGGTCCAGGTACTGAGCCGGCACCTTCACCAGGTAGCACGTAACTTCCTTATTCGTAAACCCGTTGATCATGCCGCCGACGCTCTCGATGGCCATGGAAATCGCCTGATTGTCCGGGCGTTTCCTGGTCCCCTTGAAAAGCAGGTGCTCAACGAAGTGCGAAATGCCGTTTATCCTTTCTGATTCATACCTTGATCCAACGCCAATCCAGATGCTGACAGCGCAGGACTTCATATGCGGCATCTCTTCGACTACCACTCTAAGCCCATTGGGGAGAGTTTGTCCAAAAGACACGGGCCCAAACCTCCTGAAGCGCCCTGACTTCGACTACAGGGCAGGATCGCCGTAATCCTGGCATCGCAGGACGGCCATACTATCTTATTCCCGCGCTGCAACCGCCCTATTCCGTAAGGCTCCCGGTGATACTACCATGGCCATGACGCCATCATGGCCGCCTGGATAGGCCCCGGTCGAGCTCCAGCCCCCTGGCCCTCAGAAGCTGCAAGATGTTTGGCAGGGCGGCCTTGGCAGCTTCCCTGCCCCGCCTTATGCACTCCGGTATCCTGTCGAAGTCGGTGAGCCCAACATCATAGATTTCGGGGCGGATTACGATATCAGCATACTCCTGCAGGCGTATTTCGGCAAGTTCCCTGCCCATTATGTCAACTGCTTGTGTCACGACCTCGAGGATATTGTCGACAGGCTCCTTCTGCTGGCCGGCATATCCCAGGTCGACGGCCAGAATCACATGGGCCCCCATCCCGCGCAGGATTTCTGCCGGCACTATGTCCTTTACCCCCCCGTCGACAAGCGTCCTTCCATGCACCTTAACCGGCAGGAACACCCCCGGGATAGTACAACTCGCATGCACGGCTAGCGGCACCGGGACATCAGTTATAAAGACCGAATTCCTGGGCTTCTCGGGGGGGACACGATCCTCCCCACAAAAGAACACAGTCTCGCCTGTATTTATGTCGGTGGCAACCACGGCGAGCGGCATATCCAGCTCGGAAAACAGCCTGTTGCCGGTTGCCCTTCGCAACTGGTCTTCGAGAGGGCCCAGGTCGAAAAACCCGTTGGGAACGTCTGAGAAATTCCTGCTCTTGAGGCCCAGGAGGTCGCAGATCACCTTGACTATCATCCGTATGAGTAATTTCGGATTCACCCTGAGGCGGACAAGGTCATTCACCGCCACTTTGGTGGCCGCCTCCTCCATTGCATCCGGATCGACGCCGGATGCATAGAGGCTGGCCACGATGCTGCCCGCGCTCGTCCCCGAGATCATGCGGACCGGCACACCAGCGTCCCTGAATACCTGGAGCACCCCTATATGAGCCGCCCCGCGGAGCCCACCGCCGCCCAGGGCTAATCCGAGAAGAGGCCCTATACGCGCCGGCATGTGTATCCCCTCCGTCTCTCACATTATACGGTCCCGCTACTTCGTGGGTGCATGGACCGGCCCGGTTGACCGGGCCGAGACGGGTTGGAGGACGCTAGGCTCCTTTGGCGCGCACCACATCCTTGAGCTTCATCAGCCTGGTCGCGTTCCCGCGCTCCATTTCGTCTAATTTCATGGTAATATAACGTACCGTCTCAGAAAGACGCGGGATGAGCACATACTCCAATGCATTTACGCGCCGGCGGGTCTTTTCGATCTCATCCGCCAGGAGTTCACATGCCTTCTCCACCTGGGCAAGCTCTACCAGCTTTGGCATGATACCTGCTAGGATAGACGCACTACGGTCGAGCTCGCTGACAGTAGTCGTAAATCCATAAGGATAGGCCTCCCGGGCTGTCATGGAAGGGGACTCCCAGGAGAATTCCGGCACACGGACGTTCATTGCCGGCACCATCCTCACTTTGAGGTCTGCCTGAGAAGCCGAAGACATAAGGGCTTCCTCCACAGCCTCCCGGGACATCGCCATCTGGGCCAGGACGAAGTCACGCGAAGCCAGGGACAGTTCCTTTTCTACCTCTTCACGGAGTGACCGGGCCCTCCTTATGAGGTCGAGGAACTTCTTCATCAATTCATCGCGCTTGTCCTTCAGCAGCTTATGGCCACGGACAGCCGTCCTGAGGCGCTTCCTGGTTCTCAGGAGCTGCATCCGTGTTGCATTAACCCTGATCTCCATACCCTGCAACCACTCCTATTCCTTGGGCAGGTACTTCTCCAGGTACTCGTCCCTGACTCGCTTTAGCTCTCTCCTGGGGAGCATGGCCATGAGTTTCCAGCCAATGTCAAGGGTCTCCTCGATAGTGCGATTTTCATCCTCTCCCTGCCGGACGTACTTGTTTTCGAATTCATCGGCGAACTTCGCGAATTTACGGTCATCATCGGTGAGGGCTGCCTCCCCCAGGATCACGGCCAGCTCCTTTGCTTCCTTCCCTCTGGCATAGGCGGCATAGAGCTGGTTCATGTTATCCGAATGGTCCTCCCGGGTCTTGCCCTTGCCAATTCCTTTATCCTTCAGGCGTGACAGGGAGGGCAGCACGTCTATCGGGGGATAGATGCCCCTCCTGTGGAGGTCTCTCGACAGGAATATCTGCCCCTCAGTGATGTACCCGGTGAGGTCCACCACCGGGTGCGTCTTGTCGTCCTCCGGCATGGTAAGGATCGGGATCTGCGTTATGGAGCCGGCCCTACCCCTTATCCTCCCGGCCCTTTCATAGATGGTGGCCAGGTCGGTATAGAGATAGCCTGGATATCCTCGCCTTCCCGGCACTTCCTTACGGGCTGCCGACACTTCGCGGAGGGCCTCGCAATAATTCGTCATGTCTGTGAGAATCACCAGGACGTGCATGTCCTTCTCGAATGCCAGGTACTCGGCACAGGTCAAAGCCATCCTTGGAGTCGCTATCCTCTCGATGGCCGGGTCATTGGCAAGGTTTATGAAGAGGACTGCACGCTCGATGGCTCCCGTCCGGCGGAAGTCCGAGATAAAATAGTCGGCCTCCTCGAAGGTAATCCCCATGGCACCGAATACCACGGCAAATTTCTCGCCAGTAGCCAGCACCTTTGCCTGCCGGGCGATCTGGGCGGCCAGCGCGGCGTGCGGCAACCCGGAGGCAGAGAAGATAGGGAGCTTCTGCCCGCGGACCAGCGTATTCATGCCGTCGATGGCGGAGATCCCGGTCTGGATAAATTCAGACGGGTAGTCCCTGGCATACGGGTTGACAGGGTTGCCGTTGATGTCGAGCCTGGCCTCGGGGATGATCGCCGGGCCGCCGTCACGCGGCCGGCCGAACCCGTCGAATACCCTGCCCAGGATGTCGGGCGATACGGCAAGCTCGATGCCGTGCCCGAGGAACCGCACCCTGGCGCTCGCCAGGTTGAGGCCGCTCGATCCCTCGAAAAGCTGCACCAGGGCGGTGTTTCCGGCTGCCTCGAGGACCCTGCCCCGTCTTACCTCTCCCGTGTGCAGCTCTATCTCCACGAGCTCCCCATATTTCACGCCCTCCACCTGATCGACAAACATGAGAGGGCCGGCGACTTCTCTTATAGTAAGATACTCCTTAAGCAACTTCTTCACCCCCTGCGCCACCCACGCTTGCCACCTGGCTTGCTATCTCCTGCATTATCTGAGTAAATCTCTCCGGCTCAGATTCAGGCACGTACTTCATCCGGGCGATACTCTCCCTCACAGGTAGTTCAAGGATGGGCGCAAGCGGTGCCCCCGCCTCGATGGCTGCCAGGGCCCTGTGATGAAACTCCATTATCGCCTTGAGCATCCTGTATTGCTTCATCTGAGATGTATAGGTATCCACCTCATGATAGGCATTCTGGTGCAGGAAGTCTTCCCTGATTGACTTCGCGGTCTCCAGGGTAAGCCTGTCTCGTGTCGACAGGGCGTCGATGCCCACCAGGCGGACAATCTCCTCGAGCTCGGCCTCCTCCTGGAGTATCTTCATGGCCTCCGCCCTCAACTCTCCCCATTCTTCAGACACGTGAGCCCTTGCGTATTCCTCCAGGCGGTCCAGGTAGAGGGAATATGACGTAAGCCAGTTGATAGCCGGGAAGTGTCTCCTCGCAGCCAGGGCATCATCAAGTCCCCAGAACACCTTGACGATCCTCAAGGTCGCCTGGGTGACGGGCTCCGACAGGTCGCCGCCCGGCGGGGAGACTGCTCCCACCACAGTCAGGGTGCCGATCCTGTCGCCATCTCCCTCGCCCCTGCCCAGGCACTTTACGCGCCCGGCGCGTTCATAAAACTCGGCCGCCCGCGAACCAAGGTAGGCAGGATACCCTTCCTCACCCGGCATCTCCTCCAGCCGCCCGGAAATCTCCCGGAGGGCTTCGGCCCACCGGGATGTGGAGTCGGCCATCAGGGCGACGCTGTATCCCATGTCTCTAAAGTACTCGGCTATGGTTATCCCGGTATAGACAGAGGCCTCACGCGCGGCGACCGGCATGTCCGAGGTATTTGCAACCAGCACGGTCCTCTTCATCAAGGGCTCGCCTGTCCGCGGGTCCGTAAGCTCCGGGAAATCCATGAGCACCTCTGTCATCTCGTTTCCGCGCTCGCCGCAGCCTATATAGACGATTATATCAGCGTCAGCCCAGCGCGCAAGCTGGTGCTGGATAATGGTCTTGCCACTGCCGAACGGCCCGGGAACACATGCTGTCCCCCCCTTGGCTACCGGGAAGAATGTATCAATGACCCTCTGCCCGGTTATAAGGGGCTCCACCGGAGCGAGCTTTTCCCTATAGGGTCGCCCGCGCCTTACAGGCCAGCGCTGGAGCATCGATATCTCTTTTAAGCCTGCTGTGGTCTTTATCTTTGCGACGGTATCGGTAACCCTTGCATCCCCCGAGAATACCTCCTCGACGATGCCTTCGATGCCCGGGGGAACCATAATGCGGTGCTCGACTACGCTGGTCTCCTGCACTACCCCGAGGATATCGCCGGGCCCGACCTTATCGCCCTTCTTTACTCTGGGCGCAAAATGCCAGATACGCTCCCTGTCGATACCGGGGGCCTCGACTCCGCGCTGTATCCTGTCCCCGGACTTTTCCTTCAAGACCGAAAGCGGCCTCTGGATTCCATCATAGATCGACTCGATAAGCCCGGGCCCCAGCTCAACACTGAGGGGCTCGCCGGTTGAGATGACCGGGTCCCCGGGGCCGATGCCCGCCGTCTCTTCATAGACTTGAATTGAAGCCCGGTCACCACGCATCTCGATTATCTCTCCCACGAGCCGGGCCTCACCAACCCTTACCACATCATACATCTTGGCCTCCGACATGCCCTCGGCAACTACAAGAGGGCCGGAGACCTTGACTATCCTGCCCTCATTCATGTTTGCCTGCCCCTTCCTGGAATAGGATGTCTGCTCCAACGGCCTTCTCCACTATCCGTTTGAGCCTGGCCCGAGCCAGGCCCAGGCTGCCGCTGCCGGACGGGATCAGCGAGACGGCTGGAAGCGGGGCGTGCCCAAGCTCCTGGAGCACAGGCTGCAACTCCCCCGCCAGGTTTTCGGTCAGGAAGGCACATGCATACCCTTCTCTGGCAATTGAGCGGAGCGCCTCTCCGGCCTCCTCTGCATTCGCGCACGGGAAGACTGTTACTCCCGCAGTCCTGTACATGAGGACCGAATCCCGGTCCCCGATCACGGCTATCTTAGACATAGGTATCACGTAACCTTTCCCTGATGACCGCTCCCGGCAACCCGTTGGCCTTGCCGATGAGCAACATCCTGAGTGTCTGTACCTCGTTTTCCTTCGCAAGCAGGTAGCTTATGACCGGTTCCGGGCCAAATGGTATATACTTGGCCCCCTTCAGGTATTCCATGAGAAAGTTGTCCGAATCCCTCTCAAACTTGCTGAGGACACCTTCCTCAGCATAGCGCTTGATTCCATCCAGCAGCATCCCTGCATAATCGGTGCTCTGAAAGGCGTCGGCCAGCCCTTCTT
>DUSO01000007.1 GCA_012842565.1 Bacillota bacterium | reverse complement strand
CCCGCCATATTGGCCAGCCCCGGGGCGCGCCCGCTTTCACGCTGGCTACTCCTGACATTTGTCACCATGGCGTACCTCAACCCTTCTCTTAAGCGCCTTTTATCCTCCGGGGCAGATTATACCACGGTGACCTCTCAGGAAAGTGTTGATTCTTGTCCCCGCTAGCCCAGAATCGTCTGACAGATGGACAGGAAATCCCCCAAAGTACGAGGCTGGTCGATACGATCATTCGTACCGCAGAGCCTGGATAGGATCGAGATTTGCGGCCTTATATGCCGGGTAAACCCCGAAGATGAGCCCTACGAGACTGCTCGACGCAAATGCGACAACGATTGCCAGCGGCGACACCGTAGCGGGGACCGGGGAGAGGGCCGCGACAAGGTGCGCCCCAAGTGCCCCCAGCAGGGTCCCGAGGACGCCCCCTACCAGGCAGAGGACCACGGCTTCCATCACAAATTGTCGCAGTATATGGCTATTCCTCGCACCGATGGCCTTTCGAATGCCGATCTCCCGTGTGCGCTCCGTGACTGTGACCAGCATGATGTTCATCACGCCGATCCCGCCCACAATGAGCGAGATGCTGCCAATCCCGCCAAGGATAGCCGTGAGTACCCCGATGATTACCTTTGCGGATTCCAGTATTGACTCCGCGCTCTCGACGCGGAACTTATGGTCCCTTCCAAACCTCCTCCTCAGAAATCCCTCGATCTCCTCCCTTGCCGTCCTGACCGAATCAACGTCCCGGGCCTGAGCGAGCACAACCTGCACGCGTTCTGTCCCGATTGCGCGCCGCGCGAGGGTCACAGGCACATACGCATACATGTCCTCGGAGTCCATCCCACCGGAAAAGGCACGCTGCCCGCGGCGCTTCATGACCCCGATGACATCGCATGCGACGTCATTGACCCTTACCCGCCTGCCAACCGGGCTTTCGCCTTCGAAAAGCTCGTTAGCGAGTTGCCACCCCAGCACCAAGACGGTCCTCCTGCTCCGGATATCGGATTCGGAAAGGAACCTGCCGTCAGCCATACCAAGGCCCTGCATCCACGCGATCTCGTCATTGGTAGAAACTATCGTCGTCCTCTTCTCCCTGTTACCGAGTTTTACAATTCCGCGCGCAGTAATCTGCGGACTCACATATGAGAGACTGGGAGACGACCTTTTCATAAGGTCGACGTCTTCCAGCGACATGGCCACCGGCTTGCCCATCATTACATCCTGGTCCAGGTAGTTAGGCTGGATAAAGATCATGGTTGAACCCAGCCCTTCCAGTTCCCCCACTACCTCCACCCTCGCCCCTTCCCCTATGGACACCATTGTGATAACTGATGCAACGCCGATCACTATGCCGAGAAGGGTAAGAAGCGACCTGAGCCTGTTTTGGTATAGACTGGAGATGGCAAGCCGGAGGTATTCCA
Source organism: Bacillota bacterium (assembly GCA_012842565.1). Taxonomy (GTDB): domain Bacteria; phylum Bacillota; class SHA-98; order Ch115; family Ch115; genus DUSO01. The sequence continues at coordinate 9,613 of DUSO01000007.1, read as the reverse complement.
TGAACCCCATGATAGCGCCGCTCGCGAGCGATCATAGAATCGTAGACGTTGCGGCCTTCCTCCCTTCGTTCTTCATTTCACTGCCGACTATATCGCCATCCTTAAGGTAGATGATCCTGCCGGCATAGCCGGCTATATCATCATCATGGGTCACCATTACGACCGTGATCCCGCGCACATTCATCTCCATGATGATGCCCATTATCTCCTGCCCCGACTTCGAATCCAGGTTGCCCGTGGGCTCGTCAGCCAGTATGATCGCCGGATTATTCACCAGCGCCCGGGCGATCGCGACCCGCTGCGCCTGCCCTCCCGATAGCTGGTTTGGTCTGTGCCTGGCCCTATCCTTCAGGCCCACTGATTCGAGTGCCGCGAGAGCACGTTCGCGCCTCTCTCCCGGCCCGACACCGGCATAGATCAGCGGGAGCTCGACATTCTCCAGGGCAGTGAGCCTGGGAAGCAAGTTAAATGTCTGAAACACAAACCCTATCTTTTTGTTTCGCACAATGGCAAGATCGTCGGGAGACAGGCTCGAGACCTCTCTCCCGTCCAGCCGGTATGACCCGGACGTAGGCCGGTCCAGGCAGCCCAGTATGTTCATAAGGGTAGACTTGCCGGAGCCCGACGGGCCCATGATAGCCACAAACTCCCCGCTACGTACACTCAAATTCACGTCTTTCAGGGCATTGACCTTCACATGGCCGGTATTGTATACCTTGGAGACCCCCTCCACAACTATGATGTCTCCCGCGCTATTTCCCCCGGGTAACGGTATCTCCACCGTAGCTCAATCCCTTCTGCTTCCGCCGTTTGCCGGCCCGACCTCGACCCTGACTCCGCCTTCGAGGCCCCTGCCTGACCCGGCTTTTTGCCGAGGCCTGACCGGGTCCCCATCTCTCAGGGTCCTGAGGGCCTGGTAATCACCGGTAACCACCATTTCGCCGCCGGCGAGGCCCCTTGTGACCTCCACCTCGATTGCGGATTCCGCGCCGGTCTCCACAGGCACCTCACGAACCTTCCCGTCGCTCACTACGAGAACGACCTTCCTTATATGGCCGCCCTTATTCGTCAGGGCCGGCGCCCCCGCGCCATTACCTTCAACGCCGGACCATCCATCTCCATTACGCTCGACAATCGCCTGGCTGGGCACAAGAACGGCGTTGTCGCGGCTATACACCGTGATCTCGACATCAGCGCTCATCCCGGGCCTGAGGAGGCCTCGCGGATCCATGACATCTACATCAACTTGGAACTTGGGCACAGAATTCTCCTGCACGGCCTCCGGCGCTACCCTCGATACACGGCCTTTGAACTCGGTGCCGGCCACCGCATCTGACATAATGATCGCAGGCTGTCCCGGGCTCACTCTGATTATATCCACCTCGTCCACCTTGGCCCTGACTATGACATTACGGACGTCTGCTATCTTCATCAGGAGGGCCCCCTCGGGAACCGCCTGTCCCCCGGTGCATGAGAGGTCCGTGACAATCCCGGAGGTTGACGCCCTTACCTCGGAAGCCCTGATCTTGGCCTGGATAGCAGCAAGGGATGATTTGGCCTGGTTTAGTCTCATGCCGGTTGCGATCCTTCTCCCGGCCCTGTTTTTGGCCGCCTCCAGGGCTATAGATAGCCCGATCTCCGCCTCCTTTACCTCAGAGAGTGCAACCTCCAGTTGAGTGGCGCGAGGCCCCCTGAGCATCTCCTCATACTGTAGTCTTGCCGATTCGTAGCGTGCCCTGGCCGCTTTCTCCTTGAATACTGCATTCTCGAGTTCATTCTTGGCGATGGCTCCCTGTTCATAGAGAGCCTTACTTGTACTAAGAGCCTTCTCTGCTTCCGCCAGTGCAATCGAGGCCTCCTCAAGTGAGGCCTTGGCCTGGGCAACCTGGGCCTCACTCGGACCGGAAGAAACCTCCTTGTACCTGGCCTTAGCCGCATCAAGGCGGGCCCTCGCCTGCCGGACCTCCGGGTCATCGAGCCCCGTATCCGCTGAAAGCTCAGCAAGGTCGGCCATGGCACCGGCCAGGGCCGCCTCCGCCTCCTTGAGCTGTATCGTGAGGTCCCGGACATCAAATGTAGCCAGGAGCTGTCGTTGAGATACAACCTCGCCCTCCTGCACCAATACCTTTTCGATCCTGCCAGAAAGGGCGCTCCGCACCTCGGAATATCTCTTGGGCTCGACAACGCCTGAACAGGAGACCGTGACGGAAAAAGCCCCTCGTTTTACCGTGCCTGTGTCCACCACAGTCGCCGGCTTTCCCATGTCGCGGCTCCCCAGAAATACGCTGAAGCTTACTATGGCAATGACTAAAAGGGCTCCGAGCCACAATTTTCTCTGCAAGGAAATCAATCCCTTCCCCCTTGTTGACGAGCAAGCCTCCCGGGGACCGGCCCATTCCTTTTAGACTTGAAAGGGTCCTCCCTTATTCGAACGGCGTATCCGACAGGAAATCCCCCATCCATGCATAAGATACTCTATGAAAGGGAGCAACCCTTTATGTTGACGAGCGAAAGGGAGGACACAAATCATGGCTATTCGCGAGAAAGGACCGGGCGATGGCCGGGAAGGCGGGAACGACAGGAATCTCGACGGCAGGGGTACCTTTGAAAGGCTTCTTGCACTGCTGGTCGACCCTGGCGGGACGTTCAAGGCCATTGTGGAGAAGCCGGATTTTGTGGGCCCGGTTATCCTCATCATCCTCGCAGCCGCCCTTTCAATACCAGGGGCAATGCACGCAATCAAGGAAATGCCGGAGTCGCAGCCCGGCCAAGCGCCATCTATACCGGTAAGTTCTCAGGTCTCGGCCATCATAGCGTCTGTATCCACACTGATAACGCTCTTGGTCTGGTGGCCTATCAGGGCCGCGGTATTCATGGGGACAGGAGCTATTCTCGGAAGCAGACTGGATTTCAGGAGCAGCCTCGCGGTATCCGGCTACCTCAACTACTCGACATTCCTCGCAAGCCTGGTCTCTGCAGTGACCATACTCACAGTCGGTAAGCCAGTAACCCCGGGGTTTGGCATGACCTTGCCGACCTCCGAGCTTATGACGCCGCGCGGGGTTTTCCTAAGCAACCTCAACATCTTTACGGCCATCTACGTCTTTTTAAGTATATTCGGCCTCTCCGCTCTCTGGAAGACATCGAAGGCAAAGGCATTGCTCGCGACCGCGATCATGTGGGTTATCGTGCTCGCCATCCAGGTGGCGGGAGCCAGTATCGCGGGCGGGCTGCGCGGGATAACGGCATAGCGGCTGCGTCTTCCGGACGCACGGCCGTATTTCCAAAGCCGCACTTCCCAGCCGCGTCTCCCGAACTGCGTCTTCTAGACGACCGCGCTCACAAACTTGAAGGCGAGTGTGTCAACGAGCCCGCGGTTGGTGAGCCTGAGCTCGGGCAGCACCGGCAGGGACAGAAGCGCCATCGTCATGAACGGCGAGACGAGATGACAGCCCAACTCCTGCCAGGCCCGCGAAAGTGCCTTAACCTTCTCCGACACCTCCTCAACGGGCCTGTCCGACAGGAGTCCCGCAACCGGGAGTTCAACCAGCGCGAGGACCCTGCCATCCCTTACCGCTACCATGCCGCCGCCACAGCCGGCCAGCACGTTTCCCGCGTACGCCATATCCCGGTCGTTCATCCCGACGATCAGGAGATTATGGCTGTCATGAGCCACGGTAGATGCCACAGCCCCCGCCTTAAACCCAAATCCCTTTACAAAACCAAGCCCCATGCTGCCGGTCGCGTGATGCCTTTCCACCACCGCGGCCTTTGCCACATCGAGGTCTACAGAGGCCGGAATCGTCCCGTCCCGCCCGACCGAAAGGCTTACCACTACATTTTGGGTGCCGACTTTCCCCTCGATGATGCCCATCGCCCTGACCCGGACGGTAGCCCCCTCTGCACCGCCCTCGCCGCCGGGCCGGACCGGGCCGGGCTCAGCCCGGATCACGAAGTCCTCTGGCTCCAGCTGTTTCTTAAGATGAACCGAATGTCTCGCAAAATCCGGGTATTCGGGACGGGGCAACTCGACCAGGAGCCTGCCATCCTCGGCCACAAGCTCGCCATCCACGATCACCTTCGCAACATCGACGCCCGCCAGGTCCCTCAACATCAAGATATCCGCATACCTTCCGGGCGCGATACTGCCGAGGTCGCGCGCCATGCCGAAGCATTCGGCCGTGTTTATGGTCACCATCTGAATGGCCCGGACAGGGTCAAGCCCTTCCTGGATCGCCCGCCTCACCACGTGATTCAAGTGCCCGACAGTAAGAAGCGTCTCGGGGTGGACATCATCCGATACCAGGATGGCGTGCCTCGAGTCTATCCTGCTCTCGGTTATCGCCTTTATCGTGGCCTTGACGTCAAGCCAGGCGGAGCCCTCCCTCAGCTTGGCATACATCCCGTACCTGAGCCTCGCGAGCGCGTCTTCCCTCCGGGTCGATTCATGACAAGATATGATCCCGGAAGCCGCATATGCCTGGAGGCCTTTGCTGATCTCAGGAATGGAGTAGTGGCCGGTCACAACCTTGCCGGCAGCGAGAGTGGCCTGGATTTCGCCATGAACGGACGGGTCGCCGGAAAGAACGCCCGGGAAGTTCATCATCTCCCCGAGTCCGGCAATCCCTTCCCACTTCATAGCCTCTGCAATCTCAGAAGGCCCGAAAGCAGCCCCGGCATCTTCAAATCCAGGTGCCGCAGGGACGCACGAAGGCATGGTGGCGAATACCTTGAGCGGCAGGCATCTACCCTCCTCGATCATGAGCCGCACGCCTTCCATGCCGAGCACATTTGCGATTTCATGAGGGTCCATGAATATGCCCGTGGTGCCGGCCGGCAGCACGGCCCTGGCAAATTGCGTGACCGTCACCATGCTGCTCTCCACGTGAACATGCCCGTCCAGGAACCCGGGCACCAAGTAGAACCCCTCGCCCGAGATTACGCGAGTGCTTTCGCCCACCAGGTCGGAGGCATCGCCTACGCGGACCACCCGGCCGTATTTTGCTGCCACGTCGGTATTCGGGATTATCTCTCCGGTGTGGACATTCACCAGGCTCCCGCCCTTGATTACAAGGTCCGCCGGCTCCCTCCCCATCGCCGCATTCACTATATCTCGAGTCATCTCCGCCAGCGGGCGACTGCAAGACCATTCTGCCATGATGACTACTCTAAACCTCCACTCCGGCCTACCATGGGTCTTCTTACGCTACAGGCCGCATATGCCATTATTCCTCAATTTGGCGAAAAAACACCCAGGCCTGCGGAAATATAGCAATGATCGAAACATGGCCAGAATCCTCTTACAACTATGCTCCTTTTACAAAGGATGCTATTCGCCTCAGGCCTTCTACGATGTTCTCCTTAGATGTGGCATACGATAGTCTTATATACTCTTCATTTTCGCCCTCATTCCGCATGCCGAAAGCACTCCGCGGCAATACCGCGACATTGGCATCATAGAGGAGTTTCTCCTGAAACTCCTTTGAATTCTTAAAACCGAGCTTGCGACAGGCCCCGGTGATGTGGGGGAAGACATAGAATGCGCCCTTGGGCTTGAGGCACTTTATGCCGTCGATCGCATTGAGCCCGTCAACTATCAGATCGCGCCGTTCCATGAATTCCTTTACCATGGCGGCGGTATCATCCTGGGGGCCGGTAAGCGCCTCTACACCAGCCCACTGCGTGAAGGTGGCGGTGCAGGATTCGCAGTTGGTCTCAAGCCGGGCTATATCCTTGGCGAGTTCTTTGTTCATGACTCCGTAGCCCAGACGCCAGCCGGTCATCGCATAGGTCTTGGAGAACCCGTCTATGAGAATCGTCCGCTCTTTCATCCCCGGGATGCTCGCGATGCTGGCGAATTCACCGTCGAACAGGATTCGCGAATAGACCTCATCGGAAATGACCCAGAGATCATATTTCATCGCGAGCTCGGCAACGACCTCCAGGTCGCGGCGGCTCAAGACCCCCCCGGTGGGGTTGTGAGGGGAATTCAGTATTATCATCTTGGTCCGCGAGTTGACCTTGTTCCTGAGTTCATCGGGGTCGAAACCGAAACCCTTTTCCTCGCGAAGGGGAAGCGGCACGGGCCTGGCTCCCACGAAGTTGATGACGGATTCATATATGGGAAAGCCCGGGTTTGGATAGATGACCTCGTCCCCCGGGTCTACGCACGCGAGAATTCCATGGAATATAATGGGCTTTGCGCCGGGTGTGACCACAACCTCGTCCGGCGAGACGCTGATCCCGCGTGTGTTGGAAATATATTCGGCTATCTTTTCCCTCAATGGCAGGAGACCTGCAGACGGACCGTAGTGAGTCTGGTTCTCCCGGATCGCCTTGATTCCTGCGGCCTTAATGTTTTCGGGGGTGCTGAAGTCAGGCTCGCCGATGCAAAAACTCACCACGTCCCGCCCCGCTGCAGTCAACTTCGCTACCTCTGCCAGGACTTCGAATGCATTTTCTGTCCCGAGACGGTTCATCCTCTCAGCACGACGCATGCAAAAACCCTCCCGATACCTTGCTGCGGACTGGTTCTACTCCCATATCAAATTCTGTCACAAAGACAGATTTCCTGCCTTGTAGCCTTCAGAAACTAAAATATGTCCTGGCATCCGGCATTCTCTTCCCTGATGGCAGCTGCAAACCTCCCGCCGTGTGTCTTCGACCCTCTGTACTCTGGAAAATGAGTGTTTTCGGCCTTTCTGCAGAATACTACTCATGGGTATATTATAAAACGCCTCATGGGTATATTCTAAAACGCCGGGGGTGGTGCCGTCATGGCAGTTGTGGTGCTTGTCGGAGGCGGGATGGGCGGGCTTTCCACGGCAATTGCGCTGCGAAAGGGCCTCTCGAAGGATCATAGGGTAATAGTAGTCGAGCCCCAGACTACCCAGTACTTTCTCCCTTCTTTGCTCTGGGTGATGGTAGGGAGACGCGCCCCGGGGGACATAACAAGAAGTATCGACCCGGTTAGTTCTCGGGGCATCATCCTGCAGCGAGGCGAGGCCGTCGACATTGACCTCAAGCGACGTAATGTCAAGATGAAGGACGGAGAACTTCCATACGATTTCCTGGTTCTCGCCCCCGGCGCAGAGTTTGCCACAGAACTCATCCCGGGCCTCAGGGACCGGAAATCGCATGCCCCGGGCGGGGACAATGGAAGCGAGTTCAACCTATACACCATGGACGGGGTCATTGACCTGACAAAGGCACTCAGGACTTTCGGCGGCGGGGAAATCGCCATTGTGGCGCCCCCCGGGCAGTGGAAATGCCCCCCGGTTCCTTACGAGGCTGCAATGCTCCTCGACGGCTATTTCCGCAAGGCCCACAAGAATAGGAACGTCAGAATCAGCGTGTACACGCCTGAGTCCTCGCCATTTGAGGCCGCAGGCAGCCTGGTAGGAAAGGCCATTGGTCAAAACCTCGAGAAGCGGGGGATCAAATGCGAGGGAAATCGCCACCTCACCGCGGTTGAACGGAAACGCAAGCTCATCAGGTTTCGCGACGGAGTTGCACCATACGACCTCCTGATCTTTATCCCACCTCACCGTGCTCCTGAGATCACAAGGCGCTGCGGGCTTTCCCGTGAGGGCGGCTATGTCAGAGTAGACCCCCATTCGATGGCTACTCAATACGACGGCGTATATGTCATAGGGGATGCGGCGGAGGTACAGCTACCATCGGGGTTGCCATTGCCCAAGATGGGTGCCATTACTCACCTGCAATCCCTGGTGGTTGCCGGGAATATTGTAAGAAGGATCGAAGGGAAAGGGAAAGTTCGATCGTTTTCCGGTATCATTCCCTGCTTCATTGAACTCGGCGGTGGAACATCTATCGCCATCTTCGGCAACCTCTACAAGCCCGGGCCTCAATTCCGGGTGTTTCCGAGCTTCCCCCTGTGGGTCGCGGCCAAGGCCCTGGCCGAGCGGAATTGGCTTAGGGAAAGAGAATGAAAACATACCTGGTAGCGTGATCCCAGACCGGGGTCGACTCGAAGTAGGATAAGCCCCTGGCCAGCTATGAGCGGGTTCAAGAGTTCAGCGGGCGCCGGAAGTGACATTATGGACATTCATATATCCTCCATAATATCCTCGGAGAACGGATTGAGGACCTTAATACCCTCGTAGGATTGGCCTGGGTTAAGGTCTTCTGTCCAGACCACATCGCAACCAAGCCGCTTCGCGCTGCAGATAATGAGAGCGTCCCAGAACGATAACCTGTTTCTCTGATGCACATCTATAGCCTCGAGGATATCCTCTACGTCTGGTACATGTAGGTGCCATTGGGACAAGCTAGAAATAATCCTTGCAGCCACTTCCGGCCCGAGCGGCTTCCTAGTCTTCTGGCACACTGTCACGTAGAATTCCTGGAGCACCTGAAGGCTGATACATCCATTTCCGGTATTCCAGAGATCCGTGATGAGGGTTCTCGCACGGTGGTGCTTTATGCCTGCAGAAACATCATGGGCGTAGACCAGAATATTTGTGTCGACGAACTGTCGCCCGAAATCACCGCGCATGTATATCATCTCTATGCCAGGTTATTCTACCCTGCGTCCCCATGTCAAAGCCACTCGCAAGTATCGCCAAATGACGGCTACGGGCCTGAACATAAGAATCTTCCCTTTGAACGATATCCGCAAGCATCTTGGATAAAAGCCCGGATACAGAAGTCTGCTTCTCTATGGCGATATGCTTGACTTTTCTTAACAGATCCTTAGGGATGGAAAGCGTAATGTTCTGATACTCCACTGAGCTACGCACCTCCACGTAAATAAGTATAGCACATATTCTAGTGACATGCAATCCGGGAATGCCAGCGGGAAAACCATGGCATAATATAGAAAGCCAGCGTCTTCTATGGTAAAATGTTATTCAGGGCTATGCTGCTACATTATCTCATCACCATGAAGGGAGGGGCGCCGCAGGTCCTGCGGCAACCACATGCCAGTTGCTATGAACCCGGAGATCTTCCGTGAGTACGACATCCGGGGCGTGGCGGATCGAGACCTGACGCCTGAGGTGGTCAAAGCAATTGGGTCGGCACTCGGTACATACATTCAAGGACGTGGCGAAAGGCGCATCCTGGTCGGCATGGACAACAGGGCATCCTCTCCGGCCATTCGTGATAGCCTTACTGAGGGAATCCTCGGTACCGGCTGCGATGTGCTCGATATAGGCATTGTGGTGACCCCGGCCTTCTATTATTCACGAATTCTCTACGGCATCGACGGCGGAGCCATGATAACGGCAAGCCACAACCCGCCGGAATTCAACGGCTTAAAGGTTGCGGCCGGGCCTGCAACCATCTATGGCGAGGAGATTCAGAGACTCCGACAAATGGCGGAGCTAGGTTCTTTTCGAAGCGGGCGGGGCAATCTATCCTCTGCTGATCCCAGCGAACAGTACATCAACATGATCCTCGACAAGGTGAGGTTGGGCCAGCGCAAGCTCCGCGTGGTGGTAGACTGCGGCAACGGCACGGCATCGTTCTTTGCTCCCAAGATCATCGAGGGCCTGGGCTGCGATGTCATACCCCTATACTGCGAGTCCGACCCGTCATTCCCCAACCATTTCCCCGACCCCGTCAGGCCAGAAAACCTGCGCGATCTCAT
>DUSO01000061.1 GCA_012842565.1 Bacillota bacterium | reverse complement strand
CGAAGCGGCACTGGAGGCCCCTCCAGCAGGCTCACAACCGGCAGGCACAATGCCTGAGCTGCACTCAGAGCCCAGGCCGGAGATAACGGTACGCCCTGGTGAGGTCAAGGCACTTTACTCCACCGGGTGGGTTGCGGGGATACCCGGCCGGATCAACCGACTGATTCAGCTTATTGACGAGACAGAGCTCAACGCGATCGTCATAGACGTGAAGGATGATACCGGGCTCCTTACCTACAAGTCGGGGGTTCCTCTTGCGGGTAAGATTGGCGCTTCTCACGAGAAAGTGAAGGACATCGGCGCCCTTCTCGACACCTGTTACGAAAAGAACATATATCCCATTGCCCGCATCGTTGTCTTCAAGGACCCTGTCCTGGCCTCAAGGCGTCCTGACCTTGCCATAAAGGATGAGACGGGCAAGCTATGGCGCGACAGGAAAGGCATCGCCTGGGCGGACCCGACCAAGCGGGAGGTATGGGAATATAACGTCGAGGTGGCAAAGGAAGCCGCAAGGTTAGGCTTTAAGGAGATACAATTTGATTATGTGAGGTTTCCCGATGAGAAGTCCTACAAGGCGATTTCCGGCCATTCTGAGGCCACGAGGGTCGACACCATAACCCGATTCCTGCAATATGCGAAGCAACAACTAGCCCCGTATAAAGTGGCCGTGTCCGCCGATGTCTTCGGCCTTACATGTTCCGCCACGGACGATATGGGCATAGGGCAGAAGATCGAGGAGATCGCCGGTGTAGTGGACTATATAAGCCCCATGGTCTACCCGTCACATTTTGCATCCGGATCTTACGGCATCGAGGATCCTGATGCCCACCCATATGAGACCGTAAAGAAGAGCCTTTCAGACGGGCTCGGCCGCATCGCAGGCAAAGGGGCCCTGATGCGCCCATGGCTTCAGGATTTCTCGCTGAGGCGCAAGTATGGTCCAGAAGACGTGAGGATACAGATCAAGGTCGCTCACGAATTGGGCATAGGCACTTGGATGATATGGAATCCTTCGTCGGAGTTTACCGCCCTGGCGTTGAGGCAAGAGCTCCCGGTTTTGTCATCCGGCCCCGTAGCCGGCCCTTCGCCCACCAGCCAGCCATCTCCATGCCCTGAGCCAAAGAATGATACTGCCTGCGGTACCGTCCAGGGAGAGTCACCCGTTTCGCAGCCTCAAGATACTGTAGGGCAGCTCCCGGATGCGACAGGCCCGCAGGCAAGGCCAGGAGATGATCCTACGCACCAGCCGGCAGGACCGGGACTAGCGGTTCCGTCCCCCTAGCTGTCTTGGCTTGAAGGTCCCGCAGCAAGTATCGCGAGAGGTTGCCGCGCTACCTTCGCCCATTGTTCCAAATTCGGTCTTGCCCTGGCCCACAAGGTTTTTGCGGACCTCGATCTGGTCCGCTGTGCACTCATTGCCGCTCCCCCAGTAGTGGCAATCATCTACAAAGCACTTTATCCGTCCCATAGGTCCGACCAAGGCCCCTTTCCGCGACGTTGTTTCCCAAGCTCAGATGGGCTCGTATCCCACGGTGTTCTTGGGCAGGAGATTGAAGTCCATCGTGGTTAGGATTAGTCAAGAAGGGGCTCGCTATTCACAGTCACACCAGGACTGCGGCCCGGGACCTGCGGCCGTTTTCAGAACCCCCCTGCGCCTGACAGGGTCATTACCGTGTTATCCCGCGCTCCTGCGATGCGTGCGCGGGCGCCAGCGAAGTGATAAAATATAAAAATGAGGTTAGTGGTATTATTGACCTCGGTGACCACCTGCCATCCCGGAGGAGACAAGCTTGGTTTATAATTCATCCAACCCGTTAATCGTCCAGAGCGACCGTACCCTGTTGCTCGAGGCTATAAACCCGCTATTCGAGCAGGCCCGAGATGAAATAGCATTGTTTTCTGAGTTGGAGAAAAGCCCTGAGTATGTTCACACATATCGAATCACACCCCTTTCACTTTGGAATGCAGCCGCAAGCGGCCTTACCGCAGAGGCGATAATCGCATCTCTCCGGAGGTATACGAAGTTCGAGATTCCAGAAGGTCTTATCCGTTACATCGTGGACTATACGGAGAGATATGGGCGGGTGTTGATCGAACCGTTTGACTCGAGTCACATCATCCTCAAGGCTCAAGATGAGTTAATAGCTGCTGAGATATGGAATGACAGGAATGTCCGCCAATATATATCCGACCGGCAGGATGAGGTCTCGTTTCTGGTGCCCCTCGGGGAACGTGGCAGGATAAAACAGGCTCTCGTAAAAATAGGCTACCCGGCCAAAGACCTGGCGGGGTATGTCTCCGGAGCCCCGTTGGATTTTCGGCTCAAGGAATTCGATAGCCTGGGGGTACCATTTCGGCTGAGGGACTACCAGCGCCAAGCTGTCGACGCCTTCTATGCGGAGGGAAGCGCCGAGGGGGGCAGCGGGGTCGTGGTCTTGCCCTGTGGGGCCGGGAAGACAATGGTGGCACTTGGAGTAATGGAAAAGCTAAGATGTCACACGTTGGTACTCACCACCGGGGTTACCGCGGCCCGACAGTGGATCAAGGAGCTCCTGGACAAGACCAACCTCTCTCCGGATCTCATAGGGGAGTATAACGGCGAGAAGAAACTACTTCGCCCCGTGACCATAGCTACATACAATATCCTTGTACACAGGAAGCGCAAGACAGATGACTATCCGCATTTCTCGCTGTTTAACGGCTCGGACTGGGGCCTGATCGTCTATGACGAGGTACACCTGCTCCCTGCGCCGGTCTTCAGGATTACGGCCGAGATCCAGGCCAGGCGCAGGCTTGGGCTGACTGCCACGCTGGTGCGCGAGGATGGCAGGGAGGAGGAGGTATTTACACTTATCGGGCCCAAGAAGTATGATGTCCCATGGAAAGTCCTGGAGAGGCAACGATGGATTGCTCGGGCAGAATGCCTGGAGATCAGAGTCGAGCTGGTCCAAGATATGAGGCTCGCCTACGCGGTCTCGGATGAGCGGGAAAAGTTCAGGATCGCCTCGGAAAATCCCAACAAGCTGCCCGTGATAATGGAGCTCTTGAGGCGGCATGCCAGCGACCACGTGCTCATAATAGGTCAGTATATCAACCAGCTCCGGGATATCGCCCGCATGATCTCCGCCCCGATTATCACCGGGGATACGCCGAACCACGAGCGAGAGAGGCTCTATGCCCAATTCAGGAATGGCTCGCTTTCCAGGCTGGTTGTTTCCAAGGTTGCCAATTTCTCAGTTGACCTTCCTGATGCCAATGTTGCTATCCAGGTATCCGGCACCTTTGGATCTCGCCAGGAAGAGGCTCAAAGGCTCGGGAGGGTGTTGAGGCCTAAGCCCGGGGATAACGTGGCTTACTTTTATTCGCTGGTGACGAAGGACTCCCGGGAGCAGTTTTTTGCCGCCAACCGGCAGCTCTTCCTTACCGAACAAGGTTATCGTTACAGGATCGTGAATTCTGATGCTGTCCCGGTTCTGGGACGTGGTTGAGGTTATGGACGAGGAAAAGGTCATGAGGTTGAGCTCCGACGAGAGCAAAGCTCTATATTTCCTTCTCTATGCATCGCATCAAAAAGGGTATGTACCTTACCATCGCCTGCACCCGGCCCTTGACCTCCTCTTGATGAAGAACGGCCGGGGCATCAGGGTGCTGGGGGATCTTTGCCAGAAGGGCCTTGTGGAAATAGAGAAGGTAGATTCCGAGAGAGTACATGTAATCCCTGAGGCGGTCAGGGAAGTCCTGTGGTCATCTTTGAGTCAGGAGGTCAGCGTACCCGGAAACCCTCTTCCTGCGCGCGGGGGCGACCAATCCCTGGAGAGGACCCGCGATTTCTTGACCAGGGTTGTGCTCCTATTGACCTACGCCCGCAGGCACCCGATCAGGCTCACCCGCGCTGGTAGGATACACAGACGCCAGGCGGAGGAGATAGCGGATCTTGTCGGGGCCTCAGGTTGTGATGGTTATGATGGGCTCACCGAGGCCCTCAGGTTCTGCTGGGTGGCACGGGGCCTCTTGTGCCGGCGCATGCTAGCCAGGAGGGCCAGTCTCCATGCGCTTTCGATCACCAGTGAAGGGGAGGCCTGGATCATGCTCCCATGGCAGGACCAGGTTCGCGATATGTGCAAAACATGGTGTGAGTCTGTCCTCCGTGAGGATGCTACATTTGGATGGCTGCCTGAGGTATTGAAGCGTCTCAAACCCCATTCCGGTACCACGGTGGGCTTGCTTGCATCTACCTTTGAATCTCGGTTTGTCCTGGACCCGGCAGGCAAGCCCATTCGTGGCAGGATACGAAGTATCTTGAATGACTTTTTCCGAATAGGCCTCCTGGATGAGTATTATCCACCGGAGTCCCCTGATCCGGTCTTCAGGCTGACGGAGTTGGGCCGGGCTGTTTTTACAGGCAGGAAGATACCCGATTCTTTTCAATGGGACGATACATTCTATGTGCAGGCGGATTACCAGGTGATCGCCTCGAGGACCCTGGAGCCGAGGGTGTTATCCTTTCTTGATGCAGTGGCCGACCTGGAAAAGGCAGACAAGATGTTGATATACAGGCTCAACCCCCGGAGGGTGGGTGAGGCATCTGAGTGGGGGCTCTCAGGGGAGGAAATACTCGGATTTCTGGGAAGCCACATAAAAGGGGAACTGCCACAAAATGTCGAATTCAGCATACGGGAATGGGCGGGCACCGCTTCTGGACGCGCTCATATCCCATTCCCGCAAGAGGCTAAAGCCTTTTCACTTCCCCGGCCATAAGGCGGGCAGGGGGGCCGACAGGGAATTCAGTACTCTCATGGGCCGGGGGGCGATGGCGATCGACCTCACCGAGCTGCCGGGCCTTGACGACCTGCATTCGCCCCGGGGGCCTATCCTCGAGGCTGAGCGCCTGGCAAGCGAGCTCAATGGGGCCGACACGACATTTTTCCTCGTAAACGGCAGCACGGTAGGAATACACGCCATGGTCATGGCGTCTTGCGCCCCTGGTGATGAGATAATACTCGCTCGAGACGTCCACCGCGCTTTTGTCGGCGCGGTAGTGCTCTCCGGTGCGCTGCCTGTTTTTATTTCCCCGGAAATACATCCCAGGTTTTCTCTCTCCATGGGGGTTACCATAGGAGCGGTATCCAGGGCCCTATCTCAATACCCCCGTGCCAGGGCAGTGGGCATTGTAAGTCCAAACTATTACGGGATATGTGCCCCTGTCGATGGGATCGTCAGAGAAGTCAAACGCTACGGCAAAATAATGCTGGTGGACCAGGCCCATGGCTCTCACCTCCGCTTCATGCGGGGCGGCCCGTCCACGGCCCTGTTGGAAGGGGCTGATGCCGTGGTGGAGAGCACCCACAAGACCATGGGGTCTCTCACCGGGACGGCGATGTTGCACCTAAAGGGGGATTTTGTGGACCGGGCAAGGGTGAAGAGGGCCCTCAGGATTCTCCAGACATCAAGCCCGTCCTATATCCTCCTGGCATCCCTGGACGCCGCAAGGAGGAGAGCTTCGGTCTCAGGCTATGAGGATGTATCCAGGGCCTGCCGCCTTGCGAGCAGGGCAAGGGAGGCCATCAACGCCCTTCCGGGGCTCCATTGCCTTACCGAAGATGATCTTGAGGAGCCTGCAGCCGGGGCCGGATTCCGCCTTGACCCGACAAGGCTTGTGGTATCGGTCTCCGGGTTGGGCTTGAATGGCTGGCAGGCCGAGGAGATACTGCGCAAGCATCATGGTATCCAGGTGGAATTTGCCGACGAAGAGCATGTCATCCTGGTCATAACCTTGGCGGATGAAGGGAGCGATATAGATGCGTTGATCTCGGCGATGGAGGACCTTGGAAGGGCGAGAGCCGTTCGGGGTCCCGGGTCTTGCCACCGCCTCCGGCGGCTTCTGGAGCAGGCCATGGTGCCGCCGCCTCTCCGCGTGCCGCCTAGGGAGGCTTTCTTTGCCCCATCGAGGCCGGTGGAGGTTTCGCGCTCGGCGGGAATGATTTCAGCTGAAGAGGTAGCGATCTATCCCCCGGGGATTGTCATCATCTGGCCGGGCGAGGAGATCGTGGAGCCCGCGATAGAGTATCTCCTCAGAGCTTGCGAGCGCGGGGCGAGGCTACAGGGTCTTGATGATCCGACAGGGCGGCACATCCGCGTGGTGGCAGGACCTTCCCGGGGGTGATAATGTGTTTCGGTGCAATATCAGAGGACAGCAAGAGGCGCTGTCGGTACTGGACCGCGCGGTATCCAGCGGCCATATTGCCCATGCCTACCTGTTCATCGGACCCGAGGGGGTAGGGAAGCGGACCTGCGCCATTGAGTTTGCGAAGGCCCTTAACTGCCAGGAAGGCTCTTGCTCCCGGGGATGCCAGGGAGGTATCCCCTGCGGGCAGTGCCCCACGTGCCGGGCTATAGCAGACGGCAATTTCCCGGATGTGTCAGTTGTATCCCCGAGCGGGGCAACTATTAGGATCGAACAGGTAAGGGAAGTGCGGAGGTCGGCAGGCCTCAAGGCCCACACCTCCGGCTGGCGGGTCTGGGTCTTCGAGGATAGTGATAAGATGACAGAAGAGGCTGCAAACGCCCTTTTGAGGACGCTCGAAGAACCTCCTCCCCGCTCGGTCATGGTCCTGACTACCTCAAATCCGTTTCTGGTGCTCCCCACGATAGTTTCCAGATGCCAGGTCGTGAGATTTGGGCACGTGTCCCTGCCGGAGATAAATGCTATCCTGACTGAGAGGTTCGACCTCTCCGATCAGGACAGGGAACTCTTTGCGTCACTCTCCGGGGGCATTCCGGCGAAGGCGATAAGGCTGGCCCGGGGTGAGGAAAGGCAGGCACGCGAGCGTGCCCTCGACCTTTTGCGCAAGATCGGCACACGGGATACCCTGGAGATTCTCAAGATATCTGAAAGTTTGGCCGAGGATCGTACAAGCCTCGTCGGGTACCTGGAGATGTGGACCAGCTGGTATCGTGATATACTTATCTTAAAAGAGACAGGTGACACAGGACTATTATTGAACCGGGACAGGCAAGAAGAAATCTCCGGAGTGGCCTGCGAAAATTCCACCGACAAGCTGATCTCGGCCATCCAGATATTGCAGGAGGCTCTGAATGCGTTGCGCCAAAATGCAAATGCAAGGTTGTGCATGGACTCAGTGCTTCTCCGGTTAGACAGGCTACTGGGCGATCCCCGTAGAAAGGAGAATTAGCCGCGCTATGCCGACGGTTGTGGGGGTAAGGTTTAAGAAGACCAGCAAGGTATACTACTTTGATCCTGGAGACCTGGACCTCAAAGTAGATGAATATGTGATCGTAGAGACGGCTCGGGGTCTTGAATATGGCCAGATCGTCGTAGGTTCCAAGGAAGTAAGTGACCAGGAGGTGGTGCACCCACTCCGGAAGGTTGTAAGACGGGCTACGCCTGAGGATGCACAGAAGGTCCAGGAGGACAAACTCAAGGAGAGGCGTGCATTTGATATCTGCCTTCAGAAGATTGCCGCCCACAACCTGCCCATGAAGCTCGTCGACGTGGAATATGCCTTTGATAACAGCAAGATCACCTTCTATTTTACTGCTGAGGGTCGTGTGGACTTTCGCGAGCTTGTAAAGGACCTGGCCGGCACCTTTAAGACTAGGATCGAGCTTCGCCAGATCGGGGTGAGGGACGAGGCGAAGATGCTCGGGGGGCTCGGGCCATGTGGACGCCTTCTATGTTGCGCGACATTTCTGGGAGACTTCGAGCCTGTGTCCATCCGCATGGCCAAGGAGCAGGATCTTCCACTTAATCCGATGAAAATATCTGGGATATGCGGAAGGCTCATGTGCTGCCTGAAGTTCGAGGCCTCCGTGTATCGCGAGCTTCGCTCCAAGCTCCCCCCCATGGGCGCCGAGGTTGAGACGAGCCAGGGCAAGGGCCGCGTCGTAGGCCTGGATGTCCTCAAGGGGAAGGTCAAGGTTCAGCTACAGGATGCCGAGCATGTCGTCGAATTTCCGGCTGACCAGATCACCCGCAAGGGAGGGCCCCGGCCGGCCGCGGATCAGGCTGAAGTCCCGGAACCGGAGCAGGCCGAGAGCCTGGAAGACGAAGAAACCCTGCCGGAGGAGTATACCTGACCATGATAGCGACGGGGCCTTGCACGACCGGGATGGGGCCTTCCACCCCCGGGACTCTTTATATTTGTGGGACTCCTATAGGTAATCTGGATGATGTCACCATAAGGCTTGTCCACACCCTCAAATCCGTGGATGCGGTCCTCGCGGAAGACACCCGTCATACCAGGAAGCTCTTATCCCATCTCAATATCTCCAAACCGCTCATCAGTTGCCACGAGCATAACATTACTGCCAGGGTGCCCGAGGTCATCGAGATGTTAAGATGCGGGAAAAATCTCGCCCTGGTGTCGGACGCTGGCATGCCCGGGATCTCGGATCCGGGCGCAGACCTGGTCCGGCGTGTGAGGCAGAGCGGGCTCCGGGTGGTAGCAGTTCCCGGGCCTTCGGCTCTGACTACCGCGCTCGCGGTATCCGGTTTTCGTGCCGACCGCTTTAGTTTCATGGGCTTCTTGCCTCGAAAAGGAAGAGGCCGCGAGATGCTGCTCGAGGAAATAGCGCGCATGCCGGAGGTCATAGTCCTGTTTGAAGCCCCTCATCGACTCCTTCGCACCCTTGAGGATCTCGAGGATCGCCTGGGTGCTGGTCGTGAAGTCGTCGTGGCGCGCGAGCTAACCAAACTACACGAGGAGGTCCTTTCAGGGACCCTTGGAGAACTTAGGCGCCTGTTTATGGAGCGGGAAGGGTCTCAGGACATACGTGGAGAGATCGTGATCGTCATCGGAGCCCGGCCGGATCGGGGCGGAGAGGTGACTGAGGGAGGGGGTAAGCCACCGGCAGGGGAGAGAGAGCCCGGGGGGCAGGTTGGCGAGGCGCAGGGCACTGATAGCCCGCTTAAGGCAGCGATGAAGCTTGTCAAGGACGGGATGAGCATAAGGGAAGCCGTAAAGAGGGTAGCCTCAGAAAGGGGAGTTTCACGGCGTGAGCTTTACCGCGAGGTCGTCCGGGCTTACAAAGGCACGATCACGGAGGCTGCCCGGGGGAGGACGCCGGAATAGACCAGTCGGAAAAAACCAGCAAGAACGGACCGGCCAGAATAGATCACGGGGAGTGCCCCGGGCAGGGTCCTCCCCGTATTGAGCGTATGCCCGGTATGGGCGGGCACGCTCCTGGTCACGTAGCTTTTGACTTATGATACGCTCTTCATTTCTTCCAGGCAGTCCTTGCAGATGTTTTTGTCGTGGAAACTACGGATATTATCAGCGTTTCCACAGAAGATGCAGGCCGGCTCATATTTCTTGAGGATGATCTTCTCCCCATCCACATAGATCTCAAGGGCGTCCTTCTCCGCAATTTGCAGAGTGCGCCTGAGTTCGATAGGGATTACGACCCGGCCAAGCTCGTCCACCTTCCTGACGATGCCTGTCGATTTCATTTTGACGCTCCTCTCTTCTACAGATTTCGACACTGCTCCCATAAAGAGTATACTGAAATTTCCAAGGCAAGTCAAGCATTTATTTATATTTTCTGGGTGCAATTCCATCATGCGGGGAAGCTGGCAAGTTGGAAGTAGCGGCTGATGACCTCGCTCACCCCGGCTTCTTCACTGGAGGGCGCGATGAAGCCCGCATGTTGCTTTAGTATGGGGTGCGCGTTGCTCACTGCCACTCCGAGCCCGGCCGTCTCGATCATTTCAAGGTCGTTGGGTCCATTCCCTACGGCCACCACCTGATCCAGGGGTATGCGAAGATACCGGCAGAGTATCCTCAACGCCTCTCCCTTGGAAACCCCCAGGGGGAGAATCTCAAGATAGATCGGCTCAGATCTTACCGTGCGGACTGGCAACTCATGTTGCTGGACCGCTCGCTGGGCGGAAGATAGTATAGCGTCATCACCGATCAGGAGAAGCTTGGTGGGCGAGAGGCCGGTATTCCGGATTGAACCGAGGAAGTCTTGCAGGTCGCCGGCTTCAATGCAGGATACGCGATCTTTTCGCATATACTCCTTCACAGTATCGTCGATCTTCTCAACATATACCTTCCCATTCAAATATAGGGTTACGTGCACTGAAAGGGGCTTCACAAGGGCCAGGGCTTCACGGGCGGCCTTCGGAGGGAGGGCGCGTTCAAAGAGAATACGACCTCTCTCCAGATCTACTATCTTGGCACCGTTGTAGAGGATCGCAGGGGCGTTTATGCCGAGTTCCCTGGCAAACGGCAGCGCTGATTCCTCGGTGCGTCCGGTCGCGAAGGTAAACAGTCGCCCGCTGGATATGAGCCAACGAATGCTGCGAAGATTCTCCAGAGGCAACCTCTGGTTTGAGTCCACGAGGGTACCATCTATATCTGTCACAAGGAGCCGATAGTGCAATTGCTTGACCCCTTCCGTGAACCTGTCCCCGCCTTTATGCAGGCAGTAGGTGAATGCTCCTGGACCTGAAGGCTATTCCTACCTCGCTGCCAGGAGAGAATATCTCTCTTTCCTGCGGGTTTGGGACCTCCGCCGTCAGGGTGTGACCCATCATGTCGATCTCATAAGCTATCAGGGATCCCAGGTAGGTGGCATGGATGATACGCCCGGAGAAGACACCCTCACCCGGGGGGAGCACATCGATGGTCTCTGGCCTTACCACCATTTCAACCTTCATGCCGGTTTTAAGCCCTGCCATCGAGCGGAAAGGTATGACCTTACCAAGGACCTCTACCATTGTTACATCGCCTTCCATCCCGGCCACCGTCCCGCCGATGAACGAGGTTTTCTTGCCCATGAAGTCGGCTACAAACCGGGTCTTTGGCCTTCCATAGATCTCCCCCGGCGTGCCGACCTGTTCGATACGGCCTCTATTCATTACTGCGATCCGGTCCGAGAGGCTCATTGCTTCTTCCTGGTCATGCGTAACATAAATGGTGGTGATGCCGAGCCGCTGCTGAAGTTTCCTGATTTCAACCCGCATCTGGATCCTTAGCTTTGCATCGAGATTCGACAAGGGCTCGTCGAGCAAGAGCACCTTGGGTTCCACAACCAAGGCTCTTGCCAGTGCCACCCGCTGTTGCTGGCCGCCGGAGAGGGCTCCCGGCGGTCTCTTTTCCATTCCTTCCAGACCTACCAGGCTGAGGAAATGCTTTACCCTGCTTACTATCACCTCAGCAGGCATCTTCCGCATCACAAGGCCATAGGCGACATTTTCGAACACATTCATGTGCGGGAACAACGCATAACTCTGGAAGACCATGGACGTATCCCTCTTGTTGGGCGGGACATTATTTATAACCTTGCCTTCCAACAAGATCTCTCCTGACGTGGGTATATCAAAGCCGCCGACCATCCGCAGGGTTGTGGTCTTTCCACAGCCGGACGGACCAAGGAGGGTCAAGAGTTCCCCCTCTGCCAGTTGGAGCGATATATTATCGACGGCGGTGACTGCTTCGCCCCGGGCCGCACCCTGTTCGAACTTTTTTGTAACGTTGATCAACTCGACACTGTAGCGTCCCATCCCTTTTGACCTCCCAAGGTGTTGTCGGCTTTTATGAATCGTCCACCCCATCCATTTCGCCATGGCTGATAGACGAGGAGGTTGATGATCCCGATAGCAGCCAACACCATCACAATTATTACGACGCAAAAGGCAGCTGCTTGGGCCAAGTCACTGTTTTCGATCGCGCCCAGGACAGCAACCGTTATGAGATTCCATCTACCTGACACGACAAAGATTATGGCGCTTATGGCGGTTACACATCTGACAAAGCTAAACACCAGTCCTGAGAAAAATGCCGGGGCTATCAGCGGAAGGGTTATCCTGCGAAAGGTAGTGGAAGTATCTCCCCCCAGGTCGCGAGAAGCCTCCTCTATTGACGGGTCTATTTGTTGCAGCGCGGCTATACCTGCCTGGATACCGGTAGGCATGTTTCTAAAGATAAAGAGGAGGATGATGATGGCTGCGGTTCCCGTCAGCATAAGCGGCGGCTGATTGAAAGCAAGGATGTACCCGATGCCGACGACGGTGCCTGGCACCGCAAACGTCAGCATCGAGGCAAGCTCAAGGGCACCGCGGCCAAAAAACCTCTTCCTGACTACCAGAAATGCGATTATCATGCCCAGGATTCCCGTGATGGGTGTAGCAATAGTGGACAGGAATAGTGTGTCTTTGATGAATTCCCAGCCCACAACAAAGACGTGGCGATAGTTGCTCAAGGTGAGCTTGTAATTGGCTCCCCATAAGGTGACGAAAGAACCTATCAGGACAGTACCGTAAAAGACAAGAATAATGGCTGTGAGCCCAAGACACAGTGCAAACACCCCGCGACGGACCCAAGGCCCTTCGTCTCTTGCGCCTCTTGCCGAGGGCTTGCCGGTTACGGTCACGTAGGACTTTCGGCTGACCCAGTACTTTTGCAAGAAGAAGGCTGCCAGGGATGGGACCAGGAGGATGACTGCCAGGGCGGCTCCCCCTGGCAGGTCATACAGGCCGGTTATTCGAAGATAGGCCTGTACCGCCAGGACTTCGTAGTTACCCGAGAGGATGATCGGGTTACCGAAGTCAGCCAGAGACTCGATGAAGATGAGGAGCAGCGCGCTCGCTATTCCAGGGGTAGCTAGAGGTAGCGTAATTGTTCGAAAGACCTGCCATCTGGATGCGCCAAGATCCAGGGCAGCGTCCTCAAGAGAAGGATCTATCGCCTGCAGGATGCCCGACAGCACCAGGTAGGCGGTAGGGAAGTACGCAAGGGTCTCAACCAGCACCAACCCGTTCAGGCCATATATCTTAAAGTCAACCAGCCCATGTAGGAGTTGCCGGGTTATCACTCCATTATTGCCAAGCAGCAAGATTGTGGCAAGTGACATTATGAGTGGTGGCGATATCATCGGGAAGGTAGCCACCACTTTGAAGAATCCCTTAAATGGGATATTGACTCTTACGGTGGCGTAAGCAAAAATGAAACCTATTACCGTGCCGAGGAGGGCAACAATTGCTCCCAGGCGCACGCTGTTTACCAGGGGCCTCCGGTTATAGCTTTTGGAAAGAAGCTCCCTGAAGACGTTTAGGCCTATGTGCCCATTGCTCGTAAGGCTCGTCTGTAAGACCATGAAGAGCGGGTATATGACAAAAATGAGGAGGGAAACCGATATCGCCAGGATTGCAAGGACTACAAGTGGTTCCCTCATTATCATACTGTGACCCCGCAGGGGGCGCCTTGAAAGGCGCCCCTCATAAGTAATCATAGGATCATCACCTTGCCCATAGTCTCCGGGGCGGATTGTAACTCACCCCTCTCGGGACTCGCCCGCCATCTACTTGTTGAGGAGGCTTCTCCACTTCTCCACCAAGCGGGCCTGGTTCTGGCCGGCCCATATATCATCATAATTGATGAGTTTTACTTGGTCTGGCGTAACGGCCCCCTTTGCGACTCTAGCCTTGGGGTTGAGGGGAATCCGGAACCATTGCTGCATGAGATCTTGGCACTCAGTGGAGAGAGCCCACGTGATGAATTGACGGGCGAGCTCAGGCTCCGGTCCTCCTTTGACGACAGCCATCGCGCCTATCTCATAGCCTGTACCTTCCGATGGAAAGATCAGCTTCACGGGATAGCCTTTGGATGTGCCCTTCGCAAGCACGTCGTGGGAGAAGGATATGCCTATTGCGATTTCGCCGAGTCCGGCCTGGGTGACGCAGGCTGAGCCCGACTTATTGTAATGATGTACATTGGCATCGAGCTTCTTCATGTAATCGAAGCCTCGTTCCTCGCCCATTAGTTGCACGATGGTTGCGAGGATGGTATATGACGTTCCAGAGGTGTAGGGGTAAGCGAACGATATCTGTCCCTTGAATTCCGGTTTGAGGAGGTCTTGCCATGACGTCGGATATGGTAGATTGTTCTTTTTGAACCAATCAGTGTTGCAGGCAAATCCGATAGCCCCAAAATAGAATCCAACCCAATTCCAGTCCTTGTCCCTGTATTGCGGCTTCAGGAAGTCCGAGCCTGGGGGAGTGAACGGCTCGAGTAAGTTACTCTGGGCTGCGGCGACATACTCCGGGCTAGGCCCTCCAAACCAGACGCTAAACTGTGGGTTCTTGGATTCAGCCTTGAGCCTTGCAAGGCACTCGCCTGCTGACATCCTCACCCATTCAACCTTTATGCCGGTAGCCTTTTCAAAGGCTTCTATGTATATTTTGGCTTCATTGGTATCCAGGGCGGTGAGCATGTGGAGGACCTTCTTTTCCGAAGCGAAAACACCAGTCGCGCTGAGGAAGAGAAGAGCAAGGGCCAACGCGATGCATATGATTCTGTCTTTCATCAAGACTTCCACCCTCCTATCCGTCCGTATTCCTCCTGGTTTGCGGTCTTAACCTACAGATGGATCCCTTGACTTCCTCCTTTTTCACCTTTCACCCCCGATCCCCTGCTCCGCACCAAGAGCTAGCGCCATACAAAGGACGTCTATGACCCCGATCTGTGCAACGCGCGACGATCCTGCATCAGGGCCTGACGGTGCTTCGTTCACTGCGGTACACAGCACTATGTCGCTCAGTTTCGCGAGAGGCGATTGTGACTGGTTGGTGATGGAAATGATCCTTGCCTCACGCTGTCTAGCTAATCCCACAAACTCCACGATGTCTTCGGTGATGCCCGAATGAGAAAGCGCCAAAACCACATCTTCCTGCAGGAACGTGTTTCCCAGTAAAGCCAGTGCGTGAGGGTCCGTGCAGCATATCGATACGATCCCGAGGCGAAGAAACTTGTGGTGAGCCAGCTGAGCAATGGCTCCCGATCCCCCAACCCCGCAGATCACCAGCCTGCGGGCGGCTCTTATGGCGCGGACAGCGCATTGAACCTGGGCCGGATCCAGCAGCGCGCAGGTATCACTCAGGGACTGAATAGCTATTCTGAATGCCTTTTTTATCAGAGTGGGAATATCGTCAGTCTTGGCAATCTCCCGATATACCTCCGTCTTGGGGATACTTAACTCGCGCGCAAGTGAGAGTTTCAGCTCAGGGTAACCCCGAAAGCCAATCTTTTGGCACAGCCTTACCACTGTTGAATCGCTCGTTCCAGCCCTCTTCGCCAACCTTTGGGCAGTAAGGCGAATCACGTCCTCAGGGTGCGAAAGCACAAAATCAGCGACCCGCCTTTCCGTAGGACCGAGGCCGGCATAGGCCGCCTTGAGTTTCAACAAACACCTTGGGATGTTTTCAATTTGCGCGTTTGCTTCAAGGGGGTAGTTAGAGCTGTGAGACATACATTGTACCCCTTCTTAGTCATTTTCATGTTTGTTTCTTGGTTGAGATAAACATACCGCGGGTGCATTCCATGGAGGTTTTGTATTCATGGGTTCACTGCCACCTGGGGTGAAAGACTTTTGAAGTTTCGTGACTATCGCCCTTTAGATTCGCTGACCACTATGATCACTGGCAACCCTACACTCACGATGTTTAATAAATTCGATATGCTGTGTCATATTCCTTCTTTTATGGGAATAAATTGTGCAGGATTTCCGCAAATGGATCTAACTAAACCCCATGGCTGTCAGCAAGGGGCTCCTCATCACTCGCCCCTTGACCACACACTGACCTAAGGGCCTGTTGTTGCCCGAACCCGTTCCGGCAACTTATGGTTTCTCAGCCATTCGCGAAGTGCAGGAAGGTCCATGGCATTGAGGATGTCCTTCTTCTCACACCAGCCGCGCCTGGCTACTCTGATTCCCATTGATACGAGGGACATCTCGCCGGTGCTGTGGGAGTCGCTGCCGATGGACATCATAACTCCCATGCTGCGGCATCGCCGTACCAGGCGGTCGTCGATATCAAACCTGTCCGGGGCGCAGTTGATCTCGAGGGCGGTCCCTGTCCTCTGAGCAGCCTGCAAGAGAGCCATGGTATCGACGCCGTAATCATCCTCTCCAATCTTCCGGCCGGTTGGGTGTGCTATGATATCCACATGAGGGTTGGACATGGCCCGGATGATGCGCCCTGTCAGCTCATGTTTTCCCTGCCCGGCCCTTTCATGGATTGAGGCCAGCACTATATCCGCGTTTGCAAGCAACTCATCCGGCAGGTCGAGTCTCCCGTCGGGGAGGATATCTACCTCGATCCCTCTCAATATGGCAATCTCCGGGTGGCTCCTCTGCACCTGCCCGATACTTTCCCACTGCCGCAATAACCGTTCAACTGAGAGGCCATTTGCCGACGCGTGAAACGCTGAGTGATCAGAGATGGCCATATAGGCATACCCCATCCTGGCCCCCATCATTACCATGTCCTCGATCGACTCCAATCCGTCACTCCAATTTGTATGGGTGTGCAGGTCGCCGGCAAGGTCTTGCGGCTCGAGTAACGCTGGCAGGAGACCATTGAGCGCGACTTCGATCTCGTTTTTGCCCTCCCTTAGCTCGGGGGGTATGAAGGGAAGCCCCAGTTTTGTGTAAAGATCTCTTTCGTCAGCGATTTCCACCTCCACGCCCGTACGGCTATCCATAAGCAGGCCGCGAACGAGCCGGAACCCCCTTCCTTCTGCCAGGCGAGCGAGGAGGCGGTTGTGCCCGGGCGCCCCCGTGAGGAACTGGAGCATTCCCCCAAAATGTCTGGAGCAGGTAAGAGATATGCGTATCGGCAGGTTCCCCGCATGGAGATTGACGATCCATGATCCAGCCCCACATGTCTCGACTTGACGCGAAGAATCTGCAATTCCGGGTGGCATTGTCAGGTGGGAGACCACGTCCCGATCTCCGCAAAAGCCTTGCAGTTCCTCGAGCAGCCGGGCCGGTCTCTCTGTGCATACCAGGATATCGGCGCGGGATACCACTTCACAGCCTCGCCGCAGTTCCCCTGCAATTTCTACCCTCTTAACCCCGGGCGTCCGGGTGATTACCCTCAATAGACGGTTCGCCCGCCACCCGGCATAAAAGGCGGGAACCGGCGGGGGCGCGTCTTCCATGCGGGAAAAACGCATCACGTGGTCATCAATGTTAGAGCGGTTTCCAAGTATCGCCCGGAACAGTCCACTCTCAATAGAGGTTATAAGCTGTTGTCGGTCATGTATGCCTAATCTGGTGATGACATGCTCGGCCGCCCATTCAGGCAACCCGGCAGCTATCATGAATTCTCGCATGTCTTCTGCCATATCATGATCTCCGGTTTCAGCAGCCATCAATAGATATAAATCTTGTCGCGATCCACACAGAGCCGGATCACAGAGCCCGTAGGCAGCTCCCGGTCCGAATCTATGAGTAGCGAGTGGCCCTCCACTGTCTCGATCTCATACCTCCGTCGCGAGCCCAGGTACATCTGGTCGTTGACCTTGCCGCTGAATGAAACATGCTCATGGTCCCCCTCGGGCATTTCCCCTCCCAGCTCCACCTCGTCCGCGCGGATGACAATGGAGACCTCCTCGCCCGGCTGTTTATAAGCTGGCACCGGCAGCCTGGCCCCTCCGAGCATGACATACAGCCCTTCCCGGTCCTGGAGCACGAGGTCGGTTATTACGTTGCTTGCCCCGAGGAACTCAGCCACGAATGAATTCTTCGGGTTTGAGTATATCTCCTCAGGGCGCCCTGCCTGCAGGACCTTGCCGTCCTTGAGGAGTACGACCGAATCCGCAATGCTCAGGGCCTCTTCCTGGTCATGGGTAATGTATATGGTGGTGATGTTCAGCCTTTTCTGGAGCTTCTTGATTTCGAATCTCAGCCTGTATCTTATCTTGGCGTCCAGGTTGGAAAGGGGCTCATCCAGGAGAAGTATCTCAGGGTCCACAACCAGAGCCCGAGCAAGGGCCACCCGTTGTTGTTGCCCCCCTGACAGCTGGCGCGGGTATCGCCCCTCGAGGCCCGAAAGGTCGACGAGATCGAGCGCCCATTCGACCTTTCGAGCAATTTCCTCCGGGCTGAGCCTCCGGAGCTTGAGACCGTAAGTTATATTCTGAAGGACCGTCATATGGGGCCACAAGGCATAGCTCTGGAATACCATGGCCGTGTTGCGCTTCTCCGGCCTTTCAAATGTGATATCGCGGCCGCCAAGCAGTATATGGCCGGCATCGGGCGCCACGAACCCCGCTATTGAGCGAACCAGGGTGGACTTGCCCGACCCGCTTGGCCCGAGCACCGCCATAAGCTCTCCTTCTTGTACCGTCAGATTTACGTTGTCCAGCGCCTTTAGCTGTCCGTAGGTTTTTGTGAGACCTTGAATCTCCAGTGTCGCCACAGGCTACACCCCCAAGCCCCGAATATATTCGGCCTTGAGAAATCTTTCGAGTATGGCCATGAATACGAGAGAAGGAATGGTCAGCATTATGGCTATTACCGAGGCCGCCTGCATGTTATAGCCCATGCTCGCGGTATACATGAGTATCGGCAGGGTCTGGATATACGGTGCACCGACAAAGAAGGTCCCTGTGAATTCATCGAGGGAGTTCAGGAAGACGAAGATTGCGCTTGCGATGAGGCCGGGGGCCGCAAGCGGCAGGGTGATTTTGAAAAAGGCGCCTACCCTGCTTGCTCCAAGGTTAATTGCCGCATCTTCCAGCACCTCCGGAATCGACTTGAACGTTGCCGTGGTAATCCATACGGAATATACCAGGGAAACTACCAGGTGGGCCGCAGTTACCCCGGCTACAGTCCCTGCGATATTGAGGCGATAGAATATGGACGACATGTTTATAAAAACCGGAAGTTGAGGGAATGCCTGTGGCATGAGGAAGAGGACCAACAATACCTTCTTCCATGGCACATCGAACCTGGCAAGAGCATAGCCGGCCGGGATTGACACCAGAAGCCCGACGGCCACGACGATCAAGGCAATGGAAATACTGAGCCACAGGGCATCCAGGACCTGTGAACGTCCGGTAAGGGCGTTCGCCCAGTATTTGAGCCCGAACTCCTGCGGCAGGGCGCTGGGCCAGTACCATTTTATTGCGAAGCTCCAGAGCAAGGTGCCTGCCAGGGGGCCGAATATCGCAAACCCCAGGATGGTGATTATCACGAGCTTTAGGATCATGGCCCGCCACCATTTGGTTGCCTTCACGCCTGTCATCTCATGCCCCCTCCTCCCTGACCATGTGTTTCAGGTAGTAGTACGCCAGGACTATTACGATGACGTAGGAGATCACGCCCAGGGCATTGGCCACGCCCCAATCATTGAAGTAGGTGACCCTGAATGACATGTCTACGGGGAGCATTACGGGCTTGGGGGCTCCTACGAGAAGCGGTATGGTGAGGCATCCTATGGTCGATACAAAGGTGAGCACCATGGCCACCAGCACTGTCGGGCCGGAGATCGGCAGCAGGATTTCTCGGATGACCCTCAGCCTGGAGCTCCCGAGGTTTAGAGCCGCTTCTATATATGAGTCCTCTACCGACTGGAATGCGCCGAGGATCAGCAGGGTCGCCAGGGGGAATTGCTTCCACACGTATGAAATCACCAGGCCTCCCCACCCGAAGGCGAGCCCGGGCAGCTCAGGGATGCCCGTGATCCTGCTCAGGATCAGGTTCAATATCCCGTGGGGCGCGAGGAATACCCTCATGGAGTGCCCGACGATCAAGAAGGGGATGAACAGGGGAAGCCGGTAGACGAAGTTGAGAAAAGGCCAGCGGTTAAACCGGAGGTAGCCGGCGATTGCCACCGAAATCACGAATACTATGGCGAGTGACAGGATCGTGATCCCCACGGTATAGAGCATATCTATCAGATACAGCGAAAAAGCCTTCCGGTAGTTTTCAAGTCCCACCCCTGCATCTGAAACGAAGCTCATCACGATCGAAGAGAGGAGGGGATATATGTAAAGTGCTGCCAGCATGGCGAGGGCGGGCAATATCAACAGCATCCCCGGGAGTCCGGAGCGGCCGCCCGCCCATGGCGGACGTCTCATAGCCTGCTGCGCCGATAAAGAGGCCCGTTGCATCAATGCGGGGGTCTTCATATCTTGATCTTTCCTTTCAAATCCCAGGATCAAGCGCTCGAACCTAGGGGCCCCAGGCTGCGGGTTTTCCGGGCCGGGAACGGGTCTGCGGGGCCGGGAATGGCCGGAAGGCCCCGGACGCCCCGGCCCGGCGCCCCAAGAAGCTCAGCCTACCGGCCATAGAGTCATCTCATGGCCTTTTCGTATGCTTCCATCATGTCATTGTAGTAAGGTTTGATCGGGAAGGCCTTCCCATACTTGACCAGGTCTGACGGCGACACGTCTCTGAAGAGACGGTTCCAGGCATCCTCCGAAAGATATTCCCTTACATGGCTCCCGTCTATCCCGGGGTACCAATTGAACTTTTCCACTATGTATTTGGCCTGTATCTTGGGCGAAGTGGCGAATTCGATGAATTTCAGAGCGGCGTCGGCATGGGCGGCTTTTGCTGGAATCACATAGTACATCGGCTGTCCTGCCATACCCGGGGCGGGTAGCACAAGCCTCATGTTGGGGTCCATGCGACCGTCGGCCATCCAGGAATAGAACATGTCTACCCACACCGGCCCGATCCATATCTCGCCGCGGTTCAACATATCCAGGGTACCCGCGTTGCCAGCTGTGATTACCACGTATTTATTGAATTCTTTGAGGTCGCTGAAAGCCGCATCCCAATCTTCTTCATATTTCTTGTCATATGGACCTGCCAGTGCATAGATATGATATTTGCCGGTCTTCCAGTAGAGCCAGCTCGCGACGAAGGAGACCCCTGACATGCCGTTTTTGAGGCCATTATATCCGAATCTGCGAGGGTTCTTCTTTACCCATTCCACCAATTCCTCGAATGTCCTCGGAGGATTGGGAATGTACTTGGGGTTATAGGCCAGGACGGTCTGGGAGTGGAACATTGGGATTACGTAGCCTTCTACGTCGGTCCCCAGCGCCCGCTTTGCAGAGGCACTGGTGACATATTTGTACGTGCTGGCTGAGGGCGCATACTTCAGCAGTAACCCGTCCTGGACAGCCCACGAGGCACCAATCTCGTGGATTATCGCGACGTCGATGTCCCACGACTCCTTGCCAGCGTTTTTCTGTGCCCTGAGTTTCTCTATTATCTTCTGGGAACCTGCATCACCCGGACCTGTTCCAACGACCCTGACCGTGATTCCGGGATTAGCCTTGGAGAATTCGGGGCCGAGCTCGTTCTGAAAGAGGTCCACCATGTTTTGGTCCCCTGCGGTGACCAGGTTTATTGTGACCCTCTCCGCGGCGAGCATAGGGCCCCCAAGTGCCATAGCCGCTAACACCAGGAAGATCGACAAGACACTGATTGCCCTTAGCATATTCTTTCCTCCTC
The DNA here is from genome assembly GCA_012842565.1 of Bacillota bacterium. Lineage (GTDB taxonomy): Bacteria > Bacillota > SHA-98 > Ch115 > Ch115 > DUSO01. The sequence goes on along the minus strand of DUSO01000061.1, from coordinate 4,765 downwards.
GGGTTAGTCTGGGATACCAGGACAACTTGGGAAGCCAGGACAGCTTCTCCGCACCCACAGACGTCCAATCAACCGTCGCCAGGTGCCCGATTTCTTGATTTACCCCCTTAGTGCGAACCTCCTTTCTCAGGGACTTGCCATCTCTCGCCCATTGTTGCTGTCGTCTGTCTCCTCCTCCGAATTATGTGAAACTTGAAAATATCTGTGCGATAGTAGTCATGGGAACGAAATATGGGGCGGTTGTAAACGTCAAACTGGAGCTGGTCCAGGAGAAGGATTGGGATATTGCGCTCTATGCCCATTTTCTCTGTGATCTCTCCGGGATTCTCTACGGGCAGGATTTCCGTAACGGAGTAAGAGACGCTTATGCCGCACTTCTTTTCCAGGAATTCGAGGAGAGAGCCTTCCATGTCCCAAGAGAATATTTGGTCGCCGACTCGTTCTTTTACCAGCTTTTGGACCGAATAAAATACCGGCTTGCCGTTTGCGGTGCGTACACGCTCAATGTGTATGACCGGCCCCGGTTCTTCCATTTGGAGTCGCTCGATGAGCTCGTCATCCGCTGGTTCTTCGTGCATCCGGGCCCTGATGGTGCCCGGAATCCAACCGCGCTGTGCTATCGTCTTTGTTATACTGTGCAGTTCCTCGATGTCGCTCTTGACGGCGGCGTAGCTCCCGGTTACAAAGGTCCCGAGGCCGTGGCGTATCATGACTATTCCTTCTTGAGCCAGGGATCTTGATGCCTCTCTGACGGTCGAGCGGCTCACCCCGAACATCCTTGCCAGTTCCGGCTCGGATGGAAGCTTCTCGCCATACTTATAGACCTTGTTTTCAATCATCTCGGCCAGCTTATCTTTGACTTGCAGGTATAGGGGCTTGAAATTGAGCTGGATAGCCTTTTCAACTCCCATTGGGGCACCTCCTGGGGCCCATAAGTGAGATTTGACCTCCCCAATTTACTCTGGCTTCCACTTATTAATTCCCCGGGACCCAAGTACCCACACCTGTCTAGGGGGATCCCAATATATGTTAGCTGTCATCATGATGTCAGACATCCGATTGAAATTATTCTACATGCGAGCGCATATTCCTCCTTTGCGAGGAAAATCTGGTGTCGACGAAACAGGGCGTTTGAGGAGGTCGAGAAGATGTTTGACATAGAGCAATGGGCGGAGTACCAGCGGATCATTAAAGAAGGGCATAGAAAGGGGCAGACTCGATCATAATCCATGACAGGTCACGCCCCGGGGAAGCATCACAGGCGGGGACATGCCGACCCGGGACGGTTCATGATCCCTGCTATCTCAATCTCCGCGACGGACGCCAATACCACATCAGCCAACGGCTCCAGGGTTTCCCGTGAGCCTGCCCCGGTCAGGACTCCGATCTTGAGCATAACGCCTGCATTAAGGCCGGTCCTCATATCCGTGGGCGTGTCTCCTACGTAAACCACCTGTGATGGCTCTACCCCCAATTCATCGCATGCTCGAAAGATAGAGTCCGGGTGCGGTTTACCCAGAGGCACATTGTCAACGCCCACGATCGTCTCGATAACGTCCTCCAGCCCGGCCGCTGCCAGCATGCGTCGAGCCCTGCCCGAAGTGTCTGTGGTCACCACTCCTGTATGCACACCGGAATTGAGCAAGCCCTCAAGGGCTTTCCTGGCCCCTGGGATAGCCTTGCTGATGCCTGTAATGTCAAGCCTGGATTCAGCAATACGATAAGAATCCTCCACCTTTGCCACGGCCTCATCCCACCGGAAGCCGTGTTGATAGAGGGCTGTGGCGATCACGATCATCTCTTCCTTTTGAGATGTGAGTATGAAAGGCCCCTGTGGATCAAACCGGCCGTCCGGCGTTATTCCCAGGGTCTTTCTGCATGCCTCGGTGATACGTGCCGGGAGAGACAGGATATCCGACAGGGCTCGTAGCCTGGCCTCTGCAACTCCTTTCCAGTAAGTAAACCCGTCAGTCAGGGTTCCGTCCTTGTCAAATAGCACGGCGGAACATTCAACGATTCTGGTGCCGACTTTTATTGGAGTTGCCATAATGACGCCGCGAAAGGATTCGTACTATTCATAAAGGAACCGCGGCTTCTCTCCTTTCTTTGGTTATGCCGTATTATTCTACCCACCTGGCAGCTTTCCTGCCAGTTACAGAAGACTCAGCTTATGAGTAATTACAGAGGGTGCGGGTAGCACAGATGTGGTAGGAGGAGGGCCGGTCACCCTCCTCCTACCCGATCAGGTCGATTGTCTTCCGGTTTAGTTGAGTAAGGGCACTGTCAGGAATTCGGCCGCAGCTTACGGGTTTACGGTTTCAAGATACTCGAAGGACCCGTTCTTGGCCCTCCTTATGACAAGGGGCTTAATGGCATCGCCGTTCTCGATTGTGACAGGTCCCGTAACGACCTGGAGGTTCTTGGTGTTCGCGAGCGCCTCTCTGATCTTTTCCGGATCTGTCGAGTTGGCCCGCTTTATGGCGTCGATTATCATGAGGTAGGAATCGGCTCCCAGGGCGCCGAAGGCATCAGGAGACTTGCCATATTTTTCCTTGTAGGCTTTGATATACTTCTTCCCCAGCTCGGTGGTACTGGCGCGCTCGTGCCAGAGAGCTGTATGCATGAGACCTTCCACCGCCTTGCCTCCTATGCTGAACAACTCAGGGGCATCGGCACCGTCGCCCGAAAGGATCGGCTGTTTGAGGCCAAGGTCCCTTATTTGTCGCGCTGCCAGGGCGATTTCGGTATAGTAGTTGGGCATGTAGATGATATCTGGATCGGAATTCTTGATCATTGTGATCTGAGCAGAGAAGTCCTGGTCTCCACTCTTTATGTAAGCTGTGCAGACGACCTTCCCGCCGAGTCTCTCAAACTCCTTGGCGAAGAATTTCCCGAGTGCCACGGCATAGTCTTGGGCTATGTCTGAAAGTATCGCCGCCTTCCGGGCCTTCAGGCTGTTGAATGCAAATTTCGCCGCAACTGTGCCTTGGAACGGGTCGATAGCGCAGGCCCTAAAGACATAAGACTTTCCCTGGGTCGTGAGGGGGCTGGTGGTGCTCGGCCCGATTATCGGGATATGGTGTTTCTCCGCTACATCGCCGGCAGCCAGCATATTCCCGCTGGTCATGGGCCCTATTATGGCCACGACCTTCTCTTTTTCGATTAATCTACTTGCGGCGTTCGCCGACTCGACACGGTCGCTCTTGTTGTCCACCCATACCAGTTCGACAGGCCTGCCAAGGACTTCCGTGCCTACAATACTCCTGATAAGTTCTATCCCGTCGCGCCCCATCTGGCCATAGGCTGCAACTCCTCCGGTCAGTTCCAGGTTGCACCCGATTTTGATAGGCTTTTGTGCCCCGAATGCAGTGGTCGCCATCAGGATCAGGCACATGAATGCGACTATCCCTACAGCAGCTCTTCTCACTTCTTAATTCCTCCTCGTTTACATGATGTCGTGGTTTACATGATGTCGTGCTGAGCTTACCCTACATTCCCTGCCCTGTACTCAACTTGGAATGCGAACTGCCAGCCTTCATTATACCTCTCCAGTTTTTAGTGTTCAAGGGACAGGCCAGGCGATCTAGGGTCCAGATCCGCGCCTCCTGGTGGACGAATCTTGACCACTTTGGCGTCCAGACTGGCCGAAATCTGACCATCTGATGGCACTGGCTGGCAAAGGTGGTCGTGCGGCGACCACCTCACACCCTTCACCTGGTCGATTTCCGACCATGCCCCCGGGCGAAGCTTAAGATCTCACGATACTCGGCCTTAGAACTTCGGTGCGCACAGGTTCCGGTCCACGGGCTATGGCTACGCTACGAAATCTTGCCATTAGCCTGTTTCGCCTGCGGGGCTATACCTGTATAGCCCAGGCGTTTTGTTATCGTGCCCGAGATCCGCGGCGCGCCCTAGGGCTCGTAGGGCTGTATTTCTAGTTTTGTGAATAGGGCGTTTTGTGAGGTTTTATTGTTCAACGGCAGTTGGGCGACCTGCCTGTTGCTTCCTTAAGAAGCCCAATATATGATCATCCTAGATAGTTCCAATAAGGTTAAGTGCTTTGAGTTGACCAGATTATGGGACTTTTGTAGACAGAGCGAGATGACACGAAATGCCTGAGTCGGATAATAAATGGATAACTGTTGCCCGCCAAGTCAAGCAGAGGCTGACCGGACGCATTCCCTTTTTTGAGTTGAGGTTATTTGGCTCACGGGCGCGCGGCGACGATACCCCTGAGTCAGACCTGGACATCTATATCGAAACCGGGTCATTAACGCGCCAGGAGCGACGCCTGATTAGTGATATCGTTTGGGAAGTAGGCTTCGAGAATGGTGTAGTAGTGGTCCCGGTTGTTTTCTCGCGGGAGGCACTCGAAAAAGGGCCTCTCTCAGCTTCGCCTCTATATAAGGCTATCAAAAGGGAAGGCATCCCTATATGAATACAGACGAGGACAGACGCGCGCTGATCTCATACCGAATGGCCGAGATTTGCCTGGAGGATGGCCTCGAGGCGATTAGGAATGCAGATGAGTTCATTGCATCGGTACGCACTTACCTTCATCAATAGGCACTCTCTGGAATGAGCTGCTCTATGCCGGCGTCTTTACGACTACGCCCGCGGCAAAGACTATACCCCCTGGGCTTACGGACTTTTTGGTGACTTCCATATCCTCTGGAGGCCGCTCGAGGCGGCAGCCTCCCTGTCTATCATACCGGCTATCATTTTTGCCATCCTGTTCACCCGGTATATTGTATCAGGCCTCGTG
>DUSO01000060.1 GCA_012842565.1 Bacillota bacterium | reverse complement strand
TTGTTCACTCGTTTCTAAGGTAGAAGGGGTGTCCAGAATTGCTTGACAAGCTGCTGCTTTGGGCACTTTTCGCTGTTCCGGAGGGTTTAATGATGGTAATGGCAGGCCTGGGGTTCCTCGGCGTGAGGCGCTCCTTCAGGCAAATAGGTTCAGTCGGGCTGATGGTTGGCACGACGACTGTGGTCGCTCGCTCACTCCTGCCCAGCGGGTACCACATCCCGGTGGTGCTCCTGCTGTACTGTGCTCTCGCGGTGCTGGTCCTTAGGGTGTCGATCAAGACCGCGATCTTTGCCTGCTTTATTTGCATATTCTCTATCAGTCTCGGGCAAATACTGATTGCGTCTCCCATCCTCAGGATGACAGGGCTGCCATTTCAGGCCACAATCAGCAACACATGGCTCAACATAGCATTCGGCTGGCTTGGTGATACCATACTTCTCGCAGGCGCTATATTTGTGACTGTGAGAAAGGGGGTTCTCATTCCGGTCCCAGAATCGGAAGAAGTAGGGGGCGTCGAACATCGATGAGCCGCGAGACCCTCAGGAAAAGCCCTTACGAGCTACCCTCGGAGTTCGTGTTGCTCATCGGGCTTGTATCAATCGTCTTGGCCCTCATGAATATCATTGCCTTCCGGTTTCCCATCGTCGCTTTCCTCAACACCGTCGTGCCCGGTTCTTTGCTATATACTGTCTTCCTGGGGCTTCTTGCGGTGTCCCTATTCATGGTAGTGATAATACGCAGGCGTATGCTTGCAGAGGTCAAGGCCAACGAGGCCCTGGCAGCAGAAAAGGAGCGGCTTGCGGTAACCCTGCGCTCGATTCGTGAGGGGGTCATTACTACTGACACGAAAGCAAGGGTTGTCCTGATGAACCCGGCCGCCGAGGGCCTCACAGGGTGGACGGAAGGGGAAGCGGTGGGTAAACCGTTATCCGAGATATTCCACAGCATGAATGTGGAGACCCGCAAGGAGTGCAAGAATTCCGTCGAGAAGGTACTGGAGACGGGGAAGGCGGTCGAACTCCCAAGACACACTATCATCGTCGCCAGAGACGGGACGGAGAGGATTATCGAAGACAGTGCCGCACCAATTTGCGGCAGGGACGGGGGCATCATCGGCGTAGTCCTGGTATTCCGCGACATCACGGAACGCAGGAGGGCGGAAGAACAAATAAGGTACCTGACCTTCTATGACAAGTTGACCGGCCTGTACAACCGGGCCTATTTTGAGGAGAACCTGAAGCGGCTGGATACAGAGAGAGAGCTCCCGCTGAGTCTGATCATGGGAGACGTCAATAACCTTAAGCTCGTAAACGATGCCTTTGGGCATCAGGAAGGGGACAAGCTCCTGGCAAGGATCGCCCGAATACTACGGAGTTGCTGCCGTAAAGAGGACATCATCGCCCGCTGGGGTGGGGATGAGTTTGCAGTCATCCTGCCCAAGACCCCGGGTCAAACTGCCATGGAGGTGTGTGCGAGGATAAGAAAGGCCTGTGGTGAAGTTGCCGAAGGTCCGGTGCAGCCGAGCATCGCCCTCGGGGTTGCGACTAAGGAAAAGGCTGGGCAGCCTATAGATGAGGTACTGAGGGAAGCCGAGAGCTGGATGTACAGGAGGAAACTGATAGAGAGCAGGAGCTGCCGCAGTTCTATCATCTCCTCATTGCAAAAAACCCTGGAGGAGAGGACCTGTGAGACGGAAGAGCATGCCCGGCGCCTGCAGGAACTCGCCCTGCAGGTCGGGAGAGCGCTGAAGTTATCAGACAGGGAGCTTGACGAGCTGGCGCTCCTGGCAGTGCTCCATGATATCGGCAAGATACCGATACCCGACAAGGTCCTCATGAAGCCCGACAGATTGTCCTTAGAAGAATGGGAAACCATGCGGAAGCACCCGGAGATAGGCTACCGCATCGCCCAGGCATCGAGCGAGCTGGCTCATATAGCCGATGCCATCCTGGCCCACCACGAGCGCTGGGACGGGACCGGCTACCCGCAAGGCCTCAAGGGCAACGAGATCCCGCTCATCTCTCGCATAATAGCCATTGCCGACGCTTATGACGCCATGACCCATGGACGGCCTTACAAGAAAGCCATCAGCCGGGAGGAAGCCCTGCAAGAACTCATAAGGTGCGCCGGCAAGCAGTTTGACCCGGAACTGGTGAGGGTTTTCGTGGATATGGTCTCGAAGGGAATCCCGGAGCAGCAACAACTGCGGGCAACTGCAAGCTCGTGACGCTGGCATCCCCATTGCCGGTCGGGAGAGCGGGAGGGTAGGAGCAAAAGCCGTGTTGCTGCCGGCTTCTTGATGTATAATGAGGGAGTGGGGCAGGGAAGGGAGGTTCGTTACTTCATGCCAATATATGAATTCATGTGCGAATCCTGTGGACATAAATTTGAAGAGCTGGTGCTCGGTGGAAGCAGCGATGCGATGAAATGTCCCAAGTGCGGTGCTACCAGGACCAAAAAGCTGATTTCGGCCTTTGGGTATAGTGGTAGCAGCGGGTTTAGGAGCTCTTCGTCCGGCTCCGGCGGGTGTGCG
>DUSO01000059.1 GCA_012842565.1 Bacillota bacterium | reverse complement strand
GGGCGGCACTTGGCGCGTCCGTATCTAATGCCTCTGGCGTGGTAAGGAGGTATCTCGGGCTCGGACTTGTACCACAGGCCGGCGTGGCCCTGGGCTTGAGCCTTTTGGTGAGGCAGCAATTCCCGGGAATAGGCGAGATGATTTCTACAACTATAGTCGCCTCAACCGTTCTCTATGAGTTGTTGGGTCCTGTGTGTTCGAAACTCGCCATCACCCTCGCCGGGGAGGTAGGCGGGATGGATAGAGACTAGGGGGCATCGGCATGCCGGAATAGCCATGCCCTGAGTTCCTCGAACTTTTCTCCTTCGGGATAGCTTGGTGACCTCCTCTGTCTCTCCAGTGCCATAAAGTATTTCGGGTTGGATCTAAAGAAGACGACCAGGTCGCGAATGAGGCACATGGTGACAGGGGTGATATAGTGCTCGATGCCTTCTACCTGCTCCTCAATTGCGGCCGGCGTCCTTATCAGCTGCAGAAACTGCTTTAGCATGTGATCCCGCCATACCAGGAAACGTCCTATGGAGCGCCCGCGTTGGGTCAGGGAGATGTGGCGGTACTTTTCATAGATGACCATACCTGCCTCATCCAGCTTTTGTATCATCCTGGTAACAGATGACGGTTGAACATTCAGGGCCTGGGCCAGCTCCACCTGCCGGACATAGCCCCGCTGCCTGGATATCCTGTATATCATCTCCAGATAATCCTCCATGCTCTCCGTGAGGACCATCCTATCCACCCCTTCCAGCATGTCACACCAACCCCAGCAGCCGGGCTCCCCCGGTGACTACAAGGCATAAGGACACGCCGATACAGGTAGGAATCGCAGCGGATAGAAAGGTCCATTTCAGGCTACTGGTCTCTTTGTGGATTGTCATCAGGGTCGTGCCGCACGGGTAATGGAGAAGAGAAAATAGCATCATGTTGAGGGCGGTTAGCCAGGTCCAGTCATTGTGGGCTAAAATCCCACCCAGGGAATCAAGGCCGCCCAGTTCCAGCATGGTGCCGGATGACAGATAGCCCATGAGCATGATCGGCATGACGATTTCATTTGCGGGCAGGCCGAGGATAAATGCGGCTAGTATGAACCCATCCAGTCCCATGGCGCGCCCGGGGAAGTCGAGTAGGGAAGCCAGGCCTTTGAGGATGCTTATCCCGCCGACCGAGGTATTGGCAAGGGCCCATGTTACAGCCCCCGCCGGCGCGGCCACGGTGACCGCACGCAAGAGGACGAACAGGGTCCTGTCCATGACGGACCGGACTATGGTCTTGATTACTTGGGGTCTCCGGTAAGGCGGGAGCTCCAGGGCAAAGAAGGACGGGACACCCCTCAGAATGGTCTTTGCCAGTGCCCAGGATGTCGCAAGGGTTACCGCTATGCCCAGGACCACCATTCCTACGACAATTCCGGAGGCCAGGAAAGATCCATGATCCAGGGCAAACTCCCCCGAAGCGAGCAGGCTTGCCAGAGTTATCAGCGTGGGGAACCTCCCGTTGCACGGGACGAAATTGTTTGTCAGGATGGCGATAAGTCTCTCCCGTGGGGATTCGATGATGCGGCAGGCGATCACCCCCGCAGCATTGCACCCAAACCCCATGCTCATGGTGAGAGCCTGCTTCCCGTGGGCCCCGGCCTTTCTGAAAAGGCTATCGAGATTGAAAGCCACTCTCGGGAGATAGCCCAGATCCTCGAGAAGGGTAAATAAGGGGAAGAAGATCGCCATTGGGGGCAGCATCACCGACACTACCCAGGCAACGCTCCGGTATGTCCCCAGGATTGCCACCCCCTGGAGCCACCCCGGGATTTGCAGTCGCGCCGCCATGTCCATGAGCCGGTCCTGTAACGCGAATAGGACCCTGGCCAGTAACTCGGATGGCACGTTTGCACCGCTAATGGTGATCCACAATAATGCCCCGAAGAGAGCAAGCATGGCAGGGTAACCGAATATCCTCGAGGTCAGGATATCGTCAACAAGGCTGCCGAGATCCCGCCCCTTGGCGTTTCCGGCTCGGACGACCTTCCTTGTTATCGATTCCGCTCTGTTATATATCGCGGAGACTATGCGGTCCCGGAAGCTGTTCTCCCCCTGGCCCCACCGGCCCTCCCGGCCCCTGACCTCGCCGGCCCTTTCCATTGTCTCCTGGAGACCGTCCAGGTTATCCGGTTGCATGTTGGTGCGCGATCCTGTCTCAGCGGCGCTCCCGTAAAGTCCGAGCCGCCTCACAATTCCTTCGATTAAGGCGGCGTCGCCATCGAGGAGACGCAGGGCCACCCATCGCGGGTTGAGATGCCCGAGTGGGACGTCGTGGAGGTTTGCCTGGAGCCCCGCGAGGCGGTCCTCGATGTCATCGTCATACACTACATACCGCGGCGACAACTTGATCCTGCCGGAGATGAGGTCGTCCAGGATGTCTTTCAGCCTTTCCAGGCCCTTGCCGGTGCGGGCCACCGTGGCGACCACGGGCACGCCGAGCTCATAGGATAGTCCATCAAGGTCAACAGAGATTCCTTTGCGCATCGCCTCATCTACCAGGTTGACACAAACTACGACCCTGGGGGTTATCTCCATTACTTGAAATACAAGATTCAGGTTTCGCTCAAGACACGAGGCATCTACGACGACCACCGTGGCGTCGGGGGCGGCGAAACAGAGGAAGTCCCTGGCTATCAATTCCTCAGGGGAGTTGGAGAGCAGGGAATAGGTGCCGGGCAGATCCACGATGGCTATCGTGCGGTTCCTGTGCGAATAGGTTCCCCTGCTCTGGGTAACGGTCTTGCCCGGCCAGTTGCCTGTATGCTGGTGAAGGCCGGTAAGCGCGTTGAATACAGTGCTCTTTCCCGTATTGGGGTTGCCGGCCAGGGCCACGAGGGCCTGCCCTGCGCCGAGGCCTCCGGGGATGAAGCTACCGCGGAGGGCATCGACGTCAGGTGGATAGTGAGAAATCCCCATTCAGGTCATCTCCTGTTCTTGCTCCTGGTACTGGACCATGATCCGCCTTCCATCGTCGTTCCGGAGCGCTATCATGGCTCCGCGGATATTGAAGGCGACGGGGTCATTGGCGGGACTCCTGCGAACCGCCTTGACTTCCGTACCCGGTACAAGGCCCAGGTCGAGCAGCCTCAATCTTGAGAATCCTTCAAGGGCCAGGGATACCACTTCACCCCTCCTCCCGATTGGGAGGTCTGCAAGAGCGACTATCCTGCCGTTACATTTTGAAGACCCCGGGGTCTTCCGCTGCATTGTCGTATCCTCCCGGTCTAATTTCTCGATTTGCGGGCGAGCAAATGATTTGCCGCCGGGCAAGGTTCCGGTAACAGGGTATGAAATGCCACGTATGATGGTGCAGGGGACGGTATTCCGGGAGGAACTCCAACCATGAATAGCGAACGAATATTAAGCGAGAATGTGATCCTGTTTTGGGGCATGACAGCCCTCGCATCATTCTTTTTCTGGACCCCGGTCATTCAATGATGCATAATGGACAGCGCTTTCCTATAATCGGGATATCATGTTCTTTCAAGAGGAGAGAGTCGAGGGATCCCAGGCCAGACCGCTTTTACGTGAATGCGGACTACGTCCGTTCGGTCGCGGCGGCAGGCGGCATTCCGGTGGTCCTGCCGCATATGTTACCCCCTTGCGGTGCCTCCCCGGATGCAATGGAGCTAGCCATTCACAATTACCTCAGCTCCTTTGACGGCCTTTTGCTTTCCGGCGGGGGAGACGTTGACCCGGCCCTTTACGGGGAACAGCCGCATCCGGAGCTGGATGGCGTGGACCGGGAACGGGACGCATTCGAAATAGCGCTTGCAAGGGCTGCAAGGGGGATGGAAATTCCCGTCCTCGCTATCTGTAGGGGTATACAGGTGCTCAATGTCTCTGCCGGTGGCACGCTCATCCAGGACATCTCAGACCAGGTGCCCTGCTCGATAATGCATGATGCCGGTGACCGTATCTCGCGCTCGGACGTGAGCCACCCTGTCAGGGTAGTTCCGGACTCAATACTGGGGCGTATCATAGAGGTACAGGGCTGTGAGCCGGAAATATGGGTAAATAGCCTGCATCACCAGGCGATAAAGGAGGTGGCCGGCGGCTTCCGGGTTGTTGCTCTTTCATCCAAAGATGGCATAATAGAAGCGATAGAGGCTCTGGATCACCCGTTTTGCGTAGGGGTGCAATGGCACCCGGAGGCTATGACCGTCCGGGATGAGACCTCACGCAAGCTCTTTGCGGAGTTTATCCGGGCAGCAAAGAGTTTCCGGCTATTCAAGCGCGGCAGTTGACCGATGTGGTCATGGAAAGGCAGGCAGTGGAGAGTGGCAACTGATGATAGCGAATTCCGGGAGGAACTCATTTCCCGGATGAAGAAGGTGGAAGGGCAGGCGAGAGGTGTCCAGCGGATGATCGCGGAAGGCAGGAGCTGCAGCGACGTCATTGTGCAGCTGGGGGCGATCAAGTCTGCGGTGGAACAAGTCGCGGTGGGCATCCTTGCGCGGTACATGGCCGAATGCATCGAAAGGGAACATGCCGAGGGAAAGGATGTCAGCGCGGCCATCAAGGAATTCATGCCGGTCTTTCGCAAGTTCTCATGAACCCGGTTCCCGGCCGGGACCGGGCCTCCTTTCGTGGCGCCACAGGAATACAAGGACTTGAAGGACATTTTGATTCCTTGTAGAAAATAGCTTGTCAATGCCTTGAGCCCGCGGGCACGGTCCGGGTGCTCCAGGATGTCATGGTTCAATATTTCATGTTTTAGCATAAGCATAGGGGGGCAATCTATCTTGACCGAGAGACGCTATAGGATTGCTGTCATACCAGGGGATGGGACAGGCCCTGAGGTGATACGTGAAGGCCTCAAAGTCCTTTTCGCGGCAGGGGAGAAGTACGGTTTTGAGCTTGAGACGGAGGTTTTCGATTTCGGTGGAGAACGTTACCTGAGGACCGGGGAGACCCTCCCGGATTCAGCCATAGAGGAACTCAAGAAGTTCGATTCCATCTATCTCGGTGCCATTGGCCATCCAGATGTGAAGCCGGGGATACTGGAGAGAGGAATACTTCTCAGGCTTCGTTTTGCCCTGGATCAATATATCAACCTCAGGCCGGTTAAGCTCTACCCGGGGGTTGATACCCCTCTGAAGGACAAGAAACCTGAGGACATAGACTTTGTGGTGGTCAGAGAAAACACCGAGGGCCTTTATGCTGGTGCGGGCGGGGTCTTGAGGAAAGGTACGCCTGACGAGGTGGCAACCCAGGAGTCCATTAATACACGGAAGGGTGTAGAGCGGTGCATTCGTTTTGCCTTTGAATACTGCCGCAGGCGAGATAAGAAGCGCACCCTGACCCTTTGCGGCAAGACCAACGTCCTCACCTACGCCTTCGACCTCTGGGAGAGGACCTTTCATGAGGTCGGAGCAGAATACCCGGATATAAAGCGTGACTATGCCCACGTTGATGCAATCTGCATGTGGATGATAAAGAACCCGGAGTGGTTTGACGTTATCGTTACTGATAACATGTTCGGGGATATCATCACGGACCTCGGCGCCATGATCCAGGGGGGCATGGGCATAGCAGCGGGCGGCAATATAAACCCTCAAGGGATCTCCATGTTTGAGCCGATAGGCGGGTCTGCGCCCAAGTATACGGGCAAGAACATGATCAATCCCCTCGCCGCCATCTGTGCCGGTGCAATGATGATGGACCAGCTTGGCGAAACGGAGGCTGCCTCTCGCATCGAGGATGCCGTGGCAACCGTATGCCAGCGGTACCTCAAGAGCCTTGCGGCAGGCAAGATGGGTTACACAACTACCGAGGTGGGAGACCTGGTTGTCTCGAGCCTGGCCGGCTAAAGCCGGCCCCGGCACGTCACTGTAACAGGCGGCCCTGAGTGGCCCGGGGCCGCCGGAGGGACAGAAGAAAGTCCGAGCCTCCGCCCCGGGCCTTTGGATTATATGAATAGGTTTACGTTTGAGTCCTCTGCCGCATCGAGATAGGTCGCGACGCCCCCGATCCGGACACCGTCGATCAGCTCTTCCTTCTTGATCCCCATGACGTCCATGGTCATCTGGCAGGCGACCAATTGCACTCCGGCCTCTCTTGCCTGGGCTATCAGGGCTTCCAGTGAAGCTATATTCTTCTTCTTCATGATGCTCCGTATCAGCCGGGGGCCCATGCCAAGCATATTCATCCTGGACAGGCCCAGCCTCGTG
>DUSO01000058.1 GCA_012842565.1 Bacillota bacterium | reverse complement strand
GAGCGGGTGGCAGGAGGCGACAAGCACAGGGCCGCCTGACGGGGCCGCTACAGAAGCCATAGTGGGCGAACAGCTGAAGGCCCTGGATATCTCGGAGCTTGACAGTTTCTTAAACCAGGTGGATTCGGGCCTGAGGGAATACCTGCCTGGCGTGAGCCTTGCCGAGATCCTCCGGAAGCCGGGCAGTCTACCGTGGTATGACCCCTTTGACCTGGCAACGCGAATACTCTCGACGTTCTTCAGGGAGATCAGGGCAAACGCCGGCCTTTTGGGGCAACTCATCTGTCTTGCCGTGCTGGCGAATTTCCTAACCAGCGCTATCACGGGGTTCGGGTATGAGGGCACCTCTAGGATAGCACAGTGGGTTTCCTTCCTGGTCCTGGCCGTCATCGGGCTCAGTAGCTTCAGAATAGCCATCGGGATTGCGAGGGACGCCATTACCGGTATGACATCCCTCATGTACGTCCTCTTGCCATCCATGTTTTCGATTCTCTCTGCCGTCGGCGGGATAACGCAGGTAGCGATCCTGAGCCCCATCCTCCTGGCCGCGGTGAATGCAGTCGCCCATATCACGGGCGCCGTGACCTTTCCCGCGATCTTCCTCGCAGGTTTATTCGACGTGCTGGGGACCACCTCCGACCGGGTACAGGTAAGCCGGCTCGCGGGCCTTTTCAAGGAGGCCGCCATTATTGTGCTCGGGCTTTCTTTCGCGTTGTTCCTGGGGGTTGTGACCATCCGTGGGGCCGGGGCGGCCGTAGTAGATAATGTGGCAGTCAGGTCGGCCAAGTTCCTGACCGGCACTTTTGTGCCTGTGGTGGGCAAGATGTTCTCAGATGCCGTAGGGGTTGCCGCCGGGTGTTCCCTTTTGATACAGAGTAGCCTCAGACTGGTCGGCCTTCTGGGTGTGCTCGCCATATGTCTTGATCCTGTTCTGAAGATACTCGCCATTGTTACAATGTACAGGCTCGCCAGCGCCCTGGTGCAGCCCCTCGGAGATGAAAAGATCTCTATGTGCCTTGCCATGCTCGCTGGCGGCCTCTCGCTCGTGGCTGTGGTGGTCGGGGTGGTTGCGCTTATGTTCTTCACGACCATTGGAATGCTCGCGGGCCTCGGCAGTGCAACCGCGGCCGCAAGGTAGAGGGCTCTTGGAGGGGTAGGTGTCCCTTCTTGGCGGGCGCAATCAACGCGTGGGTAAGAGATATCATCATCATGGTCATAGTCCTGACTTTCATTGAAATGATGCTCCCGCAGAACGGACTCAAACGCATGGTGAGAGTGGTCGTCGGGGTTGCCATCATCGGGGTCATCTTGAACCCGGTCCTGGATATTCAGACGACGGTTAAGGATTTGCCCACCCTTGAGCGCATGGCGGCGGGGGTGCCGGGTACCGCAGCGGCGGGGCCCGGGGCTGGTGCTCACAGTCTCAACACCTTCATCGAACGAGGCCGGCGAGTGGCAGCCGCAGGCGAGGCTGCGGCCGCGGCCGCAGCCGGGAGCAGGCTCGAAAGGCAGGTAAGGGCCCTCGTGCTGATGGCTCCGGGCATCGAAGACGCCAGCGTCAAGGTGACAGTCTCGGGATCCGGCGAGATCACAGGCATAGATATCGGCATCGTCCCCCGCCCTACCGGGGAGACCGGGGTCGTGT
>DUSO01000006.1 GCA_012842565.1 Bacillota bacterium | reverse complement strand
CCGCGCCCGGAGCCGAACAAGGCAGTCAGCGATCGCCAGGATCTCTGATACGGTCTCCCAATGTCGGCCCGCAAAATCCTCGTCAAGGCCCGCGCAGACTACCACCCAGCCCCACTCCCGGGCGGCCCGCTCGATGACGGGGACAACCTCGGGGGGAAAGAATTGAACTTCGTCAATCGCAAAAACCATTGGCCTATATTCCCAATCTTCACGCAATCTGTGAATCTCAAACACTAAGTTGTCGCAAGATATGGCATTATAAGGCCGTCCGTCATGTGTAAACCGAAATGCCTCCCTCTCAGTGCCTAAAACCCTCGGAATCCGCACTGGTGGAGTAAGTAACATCCGTCCGTGTTGCTCTCGCCTCATTAGCAACTCTTTGGTCTTCCCCGCAAACATCGGCCCCGTAATAAGCTCTATCCTGCCGGCCATCATAATGCCCCCTTCGTTCTCTGGCACATTTTTTGGAGTATCTTAGAGCTTTTTTGCGCGAAATCGTTCATCAATTTGTCTAATTGATCGGATATATACCTTTGCCTCAGCTTATCGCACCTTGAACACCAATATGGGGTCCAGGGAGTATCTGCTTCGTTTTGACATTTCCCCTCGTATTCCCCAAAACCAATGCAGATTCTCTTTCTGGATTCCTTCACTGCTAGTTCCTCCTCCAATCCCAATACCCAGCGTAGCTCCGCTATACGGACATTTAGCAGGCGATTGATGTTATCAATCTGATAGCGCGCCTTTCTCTTTTCATCTGCCGACATATCGGAATCCGACATAATCTCGGCACGTTCTATGCGGTAATCAGCCTTTATTTGCAGATATTCGTCCAGGCGCCTTTGGATCTCGGCTGCATTCCGCATCTTGTGCATTATCTTCTCTTCCTCTCGCCATTACCGACTGCAGTCTTTCAATTGGTAACACGATCAGCCAATCTCTCCGGTCCGCTCTTAGGGCCAGGAAATCCCGGCCCTCTAACCACCCGTAAATCTGTCGAAATCCATCCCGCCGGCGTTTCACTTCCCCGGTCCCCAGCCCCGGGACCACCACGTCCCCCGAATACTCCCCGCCAGCAGCCCCGGAGAGGGGCACCCTCTGTCCCCCGAGGAGCCGGACGAGCTCGCGCTCTGCATCAAATCCCTTACGCCGTGGCGACTTGCCGTTCTTCTGTGCCACTTAGCTGGACCTCCTTATAAGCCTTACATTCAGTGATTGAAACCTTGATATGCAGATCGAACATGTCGTCTCCAACGCTCTCGATTCTGACTGGGATAACGCAAACCCGGTAATGTTCACAATCACCGCATAGCGATTTTTCCAGATCGATCACCGAATATATCACGCCGCCACCCCCAGTATCCGCTCCAGGTCCGTATACCCCTTCGCCCGCAATATCTCCTCGATCGTTGCTGTAAAGGCCTCCCGTGCCTCCTCCGCTGGAAATGCTTGCTTGACCCTGGCCCGCCACTCCTCGATCTCATCTTCCGATGCTCCCCGCGCCTGGAGCTCCAGATACTCGACCAATAGTCTCGCTACCAACCTGATCTCCTCGCGGGTCAATCGCTTACTCACCCTGATCTCCCCCTATGCTCTGTAATACTCGGGCCCAGTGAGCAGGAGAAAATCCGAGAATGTAATCTCCCGCAAACTCGAGGACCGGGGCCCCAAGGAGCCCCATTCGCGCCAATCTAGTGGCCTGTTCCTCATGGTCGCTCAGGTTTATCTCAACAAAGCCTATGTTGTGCCTTTTCAGCCACCGCTTCGCCATTTCGCAAGCGGGACAGTTATTGCTCGTATATAGCGTCACCTGCTCCTCCACAGCCCTGTCCCCCTATTTTTGTAGTCGCCCTACCCAGACCTGAAGGCTTTCGTCCCACTCAAGCTCATACCGGGCCGGGATCTTAATTCCGCGGCCAATGAGGTGTCGTTTCGCGGCGCGACAGGTCAAACAGGCCGCTCCATTCTTACCGACGCTCCACAGCTTAAACCCGCCCCGCTCAACCTCGCGAATCACAACAATTGTCCCGACAGCATTCATCAATAATTCGATGCAACCGGTTTGTATCTGTTTGCTAATCTCGTGAGAAATTCGGACTTCCCCGCGTGTATTAACGCTGAGCCATTTGCCCTTTATGGATCGCCCCGGCTCGAACTTGATAAAGCTACTAAGATCCAGGGTCGTCTTCACCGGGCCGGACTCCGCCCGGGCCCGCTCCTGGAGCTTGCGATCTTCCTCGTCGAAAGGGTCAACTGGAGCCGCAGCAAGCGTTCTTGCATTCATCGCGCCTCACCCTCACTTAATGCCTTCCCGCCGCTTCACGAGCGACTCGGGCTCAACCATGCTCAACACTATCACCCCGCCGGCCATCACGATCGCGGACCGCCGACGCCGGCCCCAGGTCGCGTCCACCACGAGGCCCTTGGCCTCGGCTTCCTGAACCAGCCGGCGGATCGGGTTGGAATCCGCCCGGGTTATGACCAAGATTTTGTCTCCCTCGACGTAATTCCCTAAACCAACGTGCACAAGGCTCATAAGTCTGTCCCTCCTATCTTGATGTCCTCTTGTTTGTCTAGCTGTTTGTCCAATTGTTTGATCATCTCCCGCAGCTCGCGGTTTTCATCTCTAAGCACCACGAGTTGCCAAATCAAAAACACCGTTAGTAGTGACAAAGCCCAAACTGCACGCCAATCGATATCCGTCATAATCTCCTCTCCACCTCTCTGAAGACCTCCTTCACGGCCTCTCTATATGGCTCCAGCCACTTCTGTTTGAAATCCTCTACACTCTCGGGCGATCTGAAGAGCCCACTTTCCGGGTCCCATACGATCGTGTTCAGGTTCAATTTCAGTCGGCCGCTATCTGTGGTCATCAATGTAGCTCCCAGGAGCCTGAGAAACCTCAACGTTCTGGCCAACTGGGGATCCCGTTTCTCAACTATCGGTAACACCCTGACCCAATACTTATGATCAGGCGTATTCGGGTAGAGGTCTTTTGTGTCATCATAGAAGATGTTATTTGGTATAGCGCCGATTTTCACATTTAGCTCTTCAATGCTTGCAAACACTCCATTTACCTCCTTCTAGCTATGATGGTGTGCAGGGTGTGCAGGGTTGTTCTGGGACATTTTTTGTCCCAGAACAACCTTTGATCCCTTGTGGCTCAAGGCTTTTATGACTTTTTTGTGCAGGATGTGCAGGGTATTTAGCCGGAAATACACAGAAGAAAAATAGAAATTTCAAAGAATCATTGGATAGCAAAATTTGATTTTTTGTTCAGACTAAACCGTGTTTTTGACCCTGCACACCCTGCACACTTTACCGCAAACTTCTTGATTCCCAAGGCTTCCGGGGTTGTGCAGGGACATTTTTGTCCCAGCACAACCCTGCACAACCCTGCACACTTGATATCTACCATGGAGATTCGTCATCATTTTGAAAGCTAGATTGATTTATTTTTAATTTTTGCCCCAAATTAACTCCAAATCGCTCTGCAGCCCTGATAATCCATTCTTCCTTTAGCCAGTAACACATCACTTGGGACTTACGTATCCTGATCTCACCAAACTTATCAGTCACTTCCCGATCAATCCTGAAACGTTGCTTGTATTCGGGGGAATCCTCAATTAGTCGTAGCTTGACTAGATCTGTGGATAACCGTTTGTAATTAAACGAATCCCATCCTAGCTGGTCTGCGATCACGTTTCTTAGGCGTTCGGCTCTATACCATCGCCGACTGCCCTCTTTGATATCAGGCTCTTCCTCTGTGACCAGAGTCCACACCGCAATGATCTCCTGGGCCTCAACGCTCTCCATGCCTTCCCTGAGCGCTTTTCGTTCGCTGTTCTCCCTTGCTAAGCTAGCTATCATATCCGGGATTCCGTTGCCCAATAATCTGGCGATACACATCGGGCCCGACCAGATTTCGGCTTCCCTGTCATCCACACCCTCAACTTCGACTGTCTCGTAAAGCTCCGCGAGCCTACCGGCGTACTGCAGGCCGAAGCAGTAGAGCTTATTCCGCATGACCTGGGTCTGGCGCTGTACTTTGCGATGAACAAGCTTTGCAACATGGACTTCCTTTGGCTTCCTTTCCACCGGCAGCGATATCGTTCTATCTTCCAGGGCGTCTTCGAGGCCGGAGACGTTCGCGATCGCCTTCATGCTGTAGGTCGAAAAGTCCACGCGGGCCCGGTCGTCTCCTTCAATCCGACCTACGGATCCACTCCTCCGGTATCCCGACCGTAGGATCTCGAGCTTTTCGTTCAGGCCGTCCTTGCTCGGCGCCTTGAGTTGGTCGGCCTCATCGACGAGGAGGGTCACCCGGTCAACCTCTACCGACCTGAACAAATAGGCGTCGGTCACGCTCGAGGCCAACTTCGCGTTGAAACAGAGCATCTCCAGGAGCTCGAACAGCCTCGTCTTGCCGGCCCGCTTCGTGCCTACCAGGGCAAGGTATGGCAATTGGTCGAACACCATGAACACGTATGTCTGCATGATCCAGACCGCCAGTAAGGAGTAAGTCCGCTCGTCGGGATACCACATGTAGCGCCGGATGAAGTCGCGGATCTCCTCAAAGAGCGCTTTTGCATCGATCTCGGCCTTGCCATGCAGCCATTCGAAGACGTTATAGGGTGTCGCCGAGTCCACCGACCACCTGGCGAAATCCTTCGGGAGCTGATACGCCTGGACGTCCTCCGGCGCTTCGAGGAGCTTGCGGTCCGATGTCACCAATCGAAACACGAACTCGCCCTTGTTAGTGGGTAGCCATATCCCGTAGTGGAACACCCCGTCCACCATGTCCTGGGCGAGCACGCAGCTCGTCTGGCGCGGCGCGTCCAGAGGCGCCGGTATCGGAGGCTCCACCTTCATGGCGAGCTCCTCGGCCTTGATCTCGTCGCGGATGACTTTGGCACCGAGCTTGAACCTTTCTTTAATGAGCCTGATATATTGCTCCCTGGCCGCTGGCCGCTTCTTGACCAGGCTCCTGATGAGCCGCTTCCATGCCGCCTGGTGCTCCTCCCAGTCGATGTCTGGCGGGAGCGAGCTGATCTGCTCCTCGATGGGTATGTCCGTGGTCTCCGCAGCCTCATCCGCCGGCAGCTCGAATACCGGCGCCTGGGCCATAAGCTCCCGGAACTTCTCGGCCGTGCCGCCGCACTTCAGGACCCAGTCCGTGAAGTCCTTTTCGGACTTGTCCCCCCTGACCGGCAGCTCGATTATCCTGACGGACTCGGCTGCCTTCGCGATGATACCAGCAGCCTTCCGCGCGCCCTTCCTGCCGGCCTCATCCATGTCGTAGCAAATGTAGACGTGCTTGCCTTCAAACAAGTCCGCCCACTCGCGCTTGAACGTCTCGGCGCCGGCGGTTTGCGTGAGCCCCGGGAGCCCCATCTGGCAAGCGAGGATCGTGTCCGGTTCGCCTTCGAACAGAATCATCTCCGGCAGGTACAAGTGATCAATGGGCCAGAAACGCGCTCTTCCGTACCCCTTCGAGTAATGCAGCATCTTGGGCTCTTCGCCGGAAGGGCTGTAGCGCCTGATGTTGACGCACTGTCCTTGCCTGTCGAAGATGGGGATGAGCACACGCCGTTTGTGGTACCCCAGGCGGAAACGCTTGATGGTCTCCAGGGTCCATCCGCGCTTCTCTTGAAGAAAGGCAAGGGCCTTCGCGTTACTGACGAGCGCAAGGTGCGCCTTTTCGACCTCCTCAAGGGGGATGGGCGGCGGCTCAGGACCGACTTCCTCCTCTGATGCGCCGTCCTTGCGTTGCAGTGTGTCGGCGCGGCGAAGCGGGATCACCAGGGAAGTGAAGGCTGCAAGCTCTTGCAGCGCCGTCTTGAAGTCGCACCTATGGAACTTCATGTGGAACTGCAGGATGTCCCCGCCCTCGCCGCAGGCATGGCACTTCCAAAGGCCCGTCTTGGCATTGTAATTGAAGCTCGGCTCAGTATCGTCGTGGAACGGGCATATGCAATCGCGCTCGTCTCCTCTGTGGCGGATGACCTTGAGACGAGCTCCGAAGTATGAATCGTAGTCTATGCGTTGTTTAACGGCCTCGATGTCTAGCATGGTTGAAGTCTTAAGGCCTCCCCGTTGCGCACCACCTAACCAGGAGTCATCGCCCTTCGGTCAACTGTCGAAAACGCCGCAGTTTCCACCTGAGCCTTGCTGTCTCATCTGCATAGTAGGCGGCGACGAACATCCAGATCGCACTCCAGAGGAACAGGCCAATGTAGATGAAGACCCGCTTCACCTCCACGCTCACCCCACCCCATCCCCCTTCAGCCTCTCGGCGAGCCTCGAGAACCTCTCCGCCACCTTGTCATTCTGAACCGCCGCCTTCACGGCCCAGGGGTCCGCGATGAGTACAAGCCTTTTCTGCGCCCGGGTCATGCCGGTGTAAAGAAGGTTGCGTTGCAGCATGATGTAATGCTGCTTAACCAAAGGCATGATGACGAGGGGGAACTCGCTGCCCTGGGCCTTGTGGACCGTGCAGGCGTAAGCAAGCTGGAGGAGCTCGAGGTCGTCACCCCGGAACGGGACCAGGAAGCCCTCTTCAAACCGAACCAAAACCTCTCCGCGCCCAACATCCACGACCTGTCCGAGGTCGCCGTTGAAGACGCCGAGGTTATAGTTGTTCTTAACCACCATGACCTTGTCCCGGGGCCGGAACCCCTTGCACTCGTTCTCCCCGGGCTGCTTCGGGTTCACGATCTCGCGGACGAGCTCGTTGAGGGCGTTGACGCCAGCCGAGCCCTTCCTCATCGGAGCCAACACCTGAAAGTCCATGACCGAGAGCCCCTCGGCGAGGGCCTGCTTCACGAGCTCCGCCACGATCGGGGCGACCTCGTCGGCGTCGTCCACCTCGACGAAGCAGAAGTCCCCGGAAGATTGCAGGGGCATCACTATCCCCTGGCAGACCATGTTGGCATACTCGGCAATCTTGCTCCCGCCGGCTTGCCTGTAGTTGAACTTGAGCCTGACCGTGGGGACGACCCTGGAGGAGATGGCATCGCGAAGAACACTGCCCGGGCCTACCGAGGGCAACTGGTCCACGTCACCCACGAGGACAACCTGTAAGTCGTCCACGGCGGCCAGGAGGTCCCGGGCGAGCTCGATGTCGCACATTGAGAATTCATCCACGATGAGAAGCCCGGGCCCCGGGAGGGGATTGCCCCAACCGTATTCAAAGCCGCCTTCTATGGAACTGTAATGCAGTAACCGGTGTATGGTCTTGGCCTCCCGGCCGGTAGCCTCGGACATACGCTTCGCGGCCCGGCCCGTAGGGGCGGCCAGGTAGATGTCATATGCAGGATACTCCTGGGCGTAGATGTCGCAGATGGCATTGATGACGGTCGTTTTCCCGGTCCCCGGGCCCCCGGTGATGATGGACAGCCCCGAGGTCAGAGCGGTCCTGATAGCCTCGCGTTGCTCCGGGGCATATTCGATGCCTGAAGCCATCTCGGCAAAGAAAATTGCATCGTCGAGGTCTTCCCATTCAACCTTCTTCCGGCCGGCCAGGCTCCTCATCCTTTCGGCGACCTGACACTCGGCATGATAGAGTGCTTGATGGTATACGGCGTGGCCTTCCCGAACCAGGATTTCTCGGCTTGCCAGGGTGCTGACGGCCTCTGCCACATGGGGTACTCCGATCCCTGAGGTCTTCCCTAAGAGATCAAGGACCAGACGGACGATGTTCTTGGGGTCGAGGTAAACGTGGCCTTCCTCGCCGGCGGCCGTCCGCAGGACATATTTGACCGCGGCCTCGACCCGGAATGGGCTGTCGGGCTTGATACCTACAGCCTGAGCGACGAGGTCAGCCGTCTTGAACCCAACGCCCCAGACGTCGTCGGCGAGCATGTAAGGATTGTCCTTGACAACCTGTAGACTCTCGGCCCCGTATGCGGCATAGATTTTGGCCGCCAGCCTGGGCGTGATCCCTTGTCGGCAGATGAGCGCCGTGAGTTCCGCCTGCACCTGGTTCTTCTGCAGGTGCGAGGCGATCTGCTCCACCTGCTCGGGTTTGACGAACGGCAGGGTCCGCAGGACGTCCGGGTTCTCCCGAATCTTGTCCAGGCAGTCGAGACCCAAGGCGTCCACGATCCGCCCCGCCTTCACAGGCCCTATGCCATCGGCGACCGAGGCGAGGTACTCTACGATTCCCTCACGGCCGGAAGGCAGAAGGACCTCGTGCTCGGTAAACTTGAACTGACGCCCGTATTTGGGATGAGTGACCCAAGTGCCGGCAAGGCGGATCTCGTCGCCCTCCCGGACGCCCGACAGATACCCCACGGCGGTGATGGTGTCGTCGCTGAGGGAATCGTAAAGCCGGTCGTGGGCCTCGCCCGTCGGCTGGAGGACGATGACGGCGTACCCCGACTGCTCGTTGTGAAATAGAGTCCGGAGAATTCGGCCCACAACGATCTCGCTTTCTTGTTGCTGAGCCTCTTTGGCTCTTCTTGCCGTAGCTACCGGCATTCCGCTGCACCACCTTTGGCAACGATTGACACACTTTCAGCGGTGGCATATGATGATCCCGGCCGCCTTTCCACCTTCCTTGCGTATGGTATGAGTTGCCAGGCGGCCGAGCCGGGCTCGATGAGAGTCCGGCTTTTATTAAGATGGAGTGTCACCTTGGTGCCAGACATCGCTTCTACGCATGTCGCCGAAATTGCACCTATGAGGCTCCGCCGAGTCCGTGTCATACCGGTAGTGCTCGCAGGGCGTCGCAACGCCGTACCCTTGGCATACCGACAGCGGGATCAGCCCCTTGCCAGGGCAACCGCCGCATCCAAACTGTGCCGCAAGCCGCCTGCACCAGACATACAGCGTGGGGCTAAGCACATGCTCAGTCCGGGTCTCGTTCACCCCTTAGCCCTCCTTTCCGTGGAACCCGTCGCAGCCTCTCACGGATTGTCTACCTCACATGCCAGCAGCCTCTTCGCCTCCGCGTAAGCGTCCAGATCGGCCTGCGCGGCCTCCCTCGTCTCGCGCACCGGCATCGTTTTGAGCCGCCGGAGCGACCCGGTCCGCGTCCGGTAGTAAGTGCTCCAGGCCCGGCCACGGGAGATGCCATCGCTCACGAAGAGAAAGCCTTGTTTAGCGAGGTAGCACCTCATCGGCGAGCTCCTCCTTCACCTCGGCTGTCACCTTCTGCAGCTGCTGTGCCGCTGTGGCAATCCGCTTGATGGCGCCGAGCCGGCTGGAACCCTGCATGTAGAGCGTCGCATCCAGAAATGGCCCCACGGTCTCGGCGTGGTTGACGGCTCTCAGGAAACCGTCCAGGTCCATCCTGGCGACTATGCCAGCAACGAGTAGCAGCTGTTGCTGGGTCTGCACGTACTCCTCCTCAGTCACCGCTGATCACCCCCCTTGCTGGCGTCTCTCGTCTCAATGGCCTCCTGGCGCATTCTCTCGCGCATGGCCTTCATGCGGGTGTCATACTCATCGAGCCATTTCCGCCAGCACTCCCCGCACAAGCCCGTAATCCCTATCTCGGTTGCCGGCAGGAAGCGGCCGCAGCCGCCGGCGCACCAGTATGCATCACTCATCCCGGCGATCCCTCGCATGGTGCCCGGATGCAGCCTCACCTGCCGGCCTGTGCGGCCAGAACGGACAGATGCCTTCTGCCAGACAACTCCCAGGTCCATGCAGTCCGGCGTTTTCAGCGCACCGGTAGCAGGCATCCCCCGCGGCCTCGTTAAACTTGTCGCGGAGCTCGAACAGGCAGTTGCTGCACAGGTCCCCAAGGCCTTCGGGGTCTTCGACCCACCAGCAGCCGCCCTCGCAGGGCTCGTCTTCCGTGCAGCCGCAGACGCGGCATGTCGCTACGTCAATGCCGGCCCCCTTGTCCCGCCTCGCGGCTTGCACCAGCCTGCGCCAGGGGTTCGGCCGGCCGGCCTGGGTGATGCGGTGCAAGTGGACCCAGACGGAGGCCCAGTACCCGAACATCTGGAACTTGTATCTACTGAGGGCGTCCCAAGCCCTGCGCTCGGCGTCGTCAAGATGAATGCGCAACTCGTCTACTATCTGCTCCGGGGATGGCTCCACGATGGATCTCCCTCCTTGCTATCTAGCCCTGACCCCCCCCGGGCCTCCCGTGCTGCACCGCCGTCATGCTGGCGCTCCCGCAGTATCCACGGCACCTCTTTGCGGAGTATCCGAGCTGCGCTGTACGTTGCCCACCAACAATTGGTCTCAGTGGGGCTATCACATGCAGCAGCGATGGCCCGTATCTCGTCATCTGACCTTGATCGCAGCATGCCGCGCAGAGCCCGCGCGATGGTCCCTACGGAGCAGTGTCCATCGAGCTCAGCGACGACCAAGGCAAAAGGGTTCAGCAATACTTTCCAGTTGCCCAGTTCGCCCACTTCGTTCACTGGCTACCCTCCCCCATTCTTCTTGGCCCTGACCCCCTGGGCCGTCACTGACACCTGCTATCGCATCTTCCCGCTCGCCGCCGCCCGTGGTGTCGCGGTGGGTCTTTGAGGGTCGTGGCGGGAGTGTATGCTCAGCGTGCTAGCGGTGCCAAGCATTGCGGACACGCCGCTGGAACGGCCTTCGTCAGCCTGTCGTACATCACAATACTCCCCGCCACGGCCACATTCAGGCAGTAGCGGCCTGATATCTGCACCAGGACGGAACACGCTTGCCGCGCCTCTTCAGAAAGCCCCAGATCCTCGGCCCCCAGTATGTAGCAGCACCGCTCGGGGTGCGAAAAGGCGTTCAGCGACACAGCGCGCTCGTCAAGCTCGATGCCGACCAGCTTGCAATCATGCGGTAGGTGACCGAGGAGATCATCCAGACTTTCGTAATGGTAAAGAGGGATATGACGCGAGGCCGCCACAGTATCGGTCTTGTCCCGGTTGTAGCGCCGTTCCACGGTGAAGATGAACGACGCACCGAAGGCAAGGGCGCTGCGGTACAGTGTGCCCATGTTGGGCGCCGTCTTCGTATGCTCTATGCCGATACCGAAGTAACCCCGCATGTCTATCCTCCTTGTATGGCCCCTCAGCCCCCATTTCGGAGGGGGCGGGCCGCGCCGTTACGGGACCGGCGAACCCGCGCCCGGCTGACTACGGGCTTTATCGCGTAGTAGCTTTTTGGGGCCTCCTTCGTGCAGGGGCGGCTACCCTCTGGGCGGTACCTTGCACAATCTTCACGTGGGGCTGGCTACCCACCCGTCGCCGTGTGCGTCCCTGTCGGGCGGCCCGGTTACCCGTGTTCTCCCCGTCCCACCGTGCGCTTTGCGCACAGCCGCCCCTGCAAATCTTGGCCGCTCACTTAGTCAAGTCGAAGTCCTTCGCCCACCCGCACTCCCGGCAATACGCTACAGCGAACAGCGATAGCGGATTCACAAGCAACGTCATTTGTGCCGTTTTGCAGTTTGGACAGTCGCCTCGCAGCGGCACCGGCTTCCTCCCCGCGCCGTCCCAGACGTGGAAGACCTCCGCAAGGTGGTCGAGGATCATAACCCGCAACTCAGCGCGCTCCGCCTCGTCGCTATATGGCTTGCCGCCCGGGGTAAAGAGGCTGAGCTGTCTCATTGCCGACGTCACTTGCCTCGGTTCCTGCGCCTCGACTCGGCCTCCATCCTGCGCCGTGCCTTCCTCTTTGCCATCAGCCCCTTCGGTCTGGTCCTGTCAGCCCCGGCGCTCAGGGGCCGGGCGCGCCGGGCAGCCCGGTTATCGCGCACGTGGCCGAGCCCATCGCTTATGCCCAACTGTCTCGCAACGGTCCGCACGTCCATCATCCGGACTGCTTCCCCTTTCATAGCCCCGCCGCCCTCCCGCCGAAGCCGCCATAAGCCGTGGTTCATCGGCGATCCCCTCATCACGCCTCACCCGCCACTCGTTGCGGCCACCTTATGGGTGCTCCCGTCCCTCCGGTCTTGGCTCTCCCGTCGCGCAGAGGGCAGCGGGGTCGGTTTACTTCTTGTCGTGGTTCACAGCGTCCCGCTGGTCACTTGCGGAAGTCAGATCAGAATGGCTGGTCATCATCAGCCGGACGGGCTTCAGACTCAACCTCGTCATCCTGCATGTAGTCCTCCTCGGTGATCCCGATCTTAGCGGCGGCCGCTACGACCCGGTCACGCATGCGGATATACTGGAGCATCTCCTGGGGTTGCAGCTTTCGACCCATCTTGCACTGGATCACCGCGTAGCTAAACCCGGCGTCACTCTTCTCAGGGATGAGTCTGAAGATGGTCTCCGCTGCTGTGTCAGCAATCCCTCTGGAGAGCCGTGCGCTGCAGTAGGTATCGAAGGCTTTAAGCGATGTCGGTGGGAGAGAGATGAATACCGGAACATATGCGCCGGGCTGAGCGATAAAGACCCTGCGCATCTCCTTGCAAGCCTTGCCCTTTGTGGGCTGTCCCGCCTCGTTTGTGCCACTTCCCCACTGGTTATAAGGGCAGGTTGCACAATTCCTGGTTTCACCTTCAGCTGTCGTTCCAGTCTTCCCATCCATTGACGAGCAGAGCGGGATGTTGCTCCCACGCTCCCATAGACCGCGGGTCTTTTGCTTGAACACGATTACACCGCGGACCTCATCCATTGTCTGGCCAAATTCGTCTGTGAATGTGCAGGAGTCTTTTTGGATCTTCAAACGACTGGGCCGGAAATCGAATCCTT
>DUSO01000057.1 GCA_012842565.1 Bacillota bacterium | reverse complement strand
CACCACGAGGGTCAGGGCCTGCCTCAAGACCGGAGGCGAGATCGCGGCATCTGTCGTGATAAAGACCAGCATCGTCGCAAGGTCGGGATGGATCATCCCCGCCCCCTTTGCCATGCCGCCCACTCTCACCCTTTTGCCCCCGATCTCAAACTCCACCGCGGTCTCTTTGGCGACGGTGTCCGTGGTCAGGATAGCCTGGCTTGCGTCTGCTCCCCCGTCTCTCGAGAGGGCGGCCGCAGCCCGCGGGAGCCCCTCGAGCACCTTTTCGACAGGCATCCTCACCCCTATTACCCCAGTTGATGCCACGAGCACCTCATGCCGGCCTATCCCGAGGATCGCCGCCGCCGCGCCAGCGATCCTCCTGGCATCCTCGAGCCCCTCCTGGCCCGTACAGGCGTTGGCATTGCCGCTGGTGGCGACAATTGCCCTCGCATGGCCAGATTTCAGGTGCTCCATAGATACAATGACCGGGGCGGCCTTTACCTTGTTGCGGGTAAAGACCCCGCTGGCCGCCGCATTGCTGTCTGAGACTATGAGTGCCAGGTCCTTCCCGGCACCGGGACCCTTCTTTATGCCGCAGGCTACCCCGGATGCCATAAAGCCCAACGGGGCTGTAACTCCTCCAGCTATATGCTCCACGCCAATTCTCCCCTATCCCAACCTGTATATTCTTGCCTGTCGTGCACTTGCCGCCTGTTCACACGCACGCAAAGCGCCTTACGGGTAAAGCCCCGGCGCATAGAGTCCGGTCCTTTCATCCAGCCCGAACATGACGTTCATGTTCTGGACTGCCTGGCCGGCCGCGCCCTTTACGAGGTTGTCGATTGCCGCCATGGCGATCACCCTGCCGGTGCGGGGGTCTACCCTGGCGGTTACATCGCAGAAGTTCGAGCCGTATACCGCCTTGGTGTGAGGCAGTTCTCCGGGCCCGAGCACCCTCACGAAAGGCCTGAATTCATAGTACTCCCGGTATAGGGCGATAATATCTCCGGTATCACGAATATCCCGGCTACCGGCGGCCCCCGCCCGGTCACTGCCCACCTCTGGCCATCCAAGGAGCCTGGCGTAGCAGGTTACGAGAATACCCCTCGTCATGGGCACAAGATGCGGGCTAAAAGAGCACTTGACCTGGCGCCCGGCCAGCCTCGAAAGCTCCTGCTCGATTTCGGGAGTATGCCTGTGGCCGGGTATCCCATACGGTCTTATGCTATCGTTTACCTCCGGGAAGTGATATGCGAGGCCCGGGGACCTGCCTGCCCCTGATACCCCTGACTTGGCGTCTATGACAACGCTTTCCGGGTCTATGAGGCCATAGGCCAGCAAAGGCGCCAGGGCCAGGACCGAACATGTGGGATAACAGCCGGGGTTGCCGACGATTCCGGCGGATTTGATTTCGCTCGCATGGAGCTCGACGAGGCCATATACGGCCTCCTGTGCAAGTTCCGGGGCCTCGTGCGGTTTACCGTACCATTCTTCAAACACGGCGGGATCCCGAAACCTGAAGTCAGGTCCCAGGTCTATGAGCTTTGCCTTACCTACAATCTCCCTAGCAATGCCCATAGCCGTCCCGTGGGGCGCGCAGCAAAACACTACGTCGGTGTCTGGCAGGTAGCGGGACGGGTCGGGCTCACAAAAGACAGCCTCGCAACACTGCCTCAGGTTTGGGAATACCTCTCCTACGGGCTTTCCGGCGTGAGTGCGGGAGACGACATGGACCACTCGTGCCCCGGGGTGGGATGAAAGTATTCTCAAGACCTCACCGCCGGTATAGCCTGATCCCCCGATTACCGTTACGTTTAACAAGCATCATTCCCCCATAAGCTGACTGCGATAATTATACTATATACCTGCATATATATGCAATACCCCGGCTGAGGTTTCCCCGACAGCAGCCGGGGTTTCCCCGGAGGAGGAATCCAACAGGTTGGTCTAGAATAGTGAAGCGTCACGGTCACAAGGAATAGACATATCCTATATGGGTATAGTAGGAGGAAATACCTTGAACGTCAAGACACTCGCCAACTTGAAGAAGGGGGCCCTTGCGGCCGTTCTCCTGAGTTTCCTCGCTATAATGGTGATCCTGAAGCTCACCATGGGGCCGGAATTCATGCCGACCCTGTTCAAGATAAATCCAACCTATCTCGGGGCCGCAGGAGCTCTCGTGGTGGCAGGATGGGGCATCGAGGCCTTGCGTATCAGGTTACTCGTGAGGGCGCTAGGCGGCCACCTGAGGTTTATGCGCGCCCTCAAGATAGCGCTCATAGGCGCCTTCGCTGCAGCTGTCACCCCCTTTGATACAGGTGGCGAGCCTTTCCAGGTGTACATGTTGCAGGATGCCGGCATCACGCTCGGGGAATCCACCGCAGTAGTCGCAATCAAGGTCCTTTCCTCGGCGCTCGCCAGGCTTGTGCTCGGCACGGCCATCCCGCTCTGGCTCATATTGGGCAAGAGCAGGTGGGATATACCCAGAAGCATGGATATGGTGATATCGGGCGGCCTCGCCCTTTACTTCCTGGCCTTGTTTTTGGGACTATTCTTCATGATCAGGCCGGAGACGGCCACCTCGGTTGCAAGGGCGATACTGAAGACCCGCCTGATGAGGCGGGTCATTCCCGAGGGCCGTGCTGACTCAATCCTGGAACGAATCCACGACGAGGTCACAGCCTTCCGCTCCGCGCTTACCAGATTTCTGGTATCGCACCGCACGGTGGTCATTGTGGTGTCTATCCTGGGTTTACTGGGATGGATCCAGCTATTCCTGATACCGATCCTCCTGCTCAGGGGACTCGGCGTGAGCCCCCCGTATGCCGGAGCGCTGGGGATCATAAGCGTGTTCTACATGGTTGCAGCTTACGCCCCGACACCCGGAGCGAGCGGGGCAGCTGAGGCGTCGTTTGCCATCCTCTTCGGGCAGATCGTCCCGATCCACCTGATAGGCATCTTCGTGATTGCCTGGAGGTTCATTACATACCACCTGACCCTCATCATCGGGGGGATACTGGTAACCCTCGGGATTGCCCGGAGAGGCCCCCCGACTCGAGGGAGGCTCACGCGGGGAGATCCGGGAAAGCATAGCTCATGCGCCCCGCCGGACCGCAAGGCCCGCAGAAGCCGCTAGGCCTGTCCGGTCGCAGGCCATGGCCGCACACTCACCCGGCCGTTCATTCGACTATATGGATCCTGGCGCCGCAATACTCGCAGGAACCATTCTCCAGGTGGCGCTCAGCGATCTGGAAGCCCACCCGCTTTATGACCACCCGGCCGCACCGGTAGCAAAAAGTATCGTTTCCACCGGGTTCTCTGACGTTGCCAAGATATACGTACTTTAGCTTTTTCCTGGCGATTTCCCCGGCCATCCTGAGCGTCTCCAAGGGGGTCGGAGGCAGGTCGAGTTTATAATTGGGGAAATACCGCGAGAAATGAATGGGTATGTGATCTCCCAGCCCGGAAAGCCAGTCTACTAGCTCGGCTATTTCCCCGGGTGAATCATTGAGCCCGGGGATTATCAGGTTTGTAACCTCCACATGACACTTCCGGGCGGCCAGCTCCACTGTCTTGAGCACCGGCTCGAGGGAACCCCCGCATATCTTCCTGTAAAACTCGTCTCTGAAACCCTTGACGTCGATGTTCATTGCGTCTATGTACGGCAGGAGCTCATCCAGGGGCTCGGGGTTGATCTCGCCATTGGTGACAAGGACGTTCCTGAGCCCCTCCTCGTGAGCGAGTCTGGCCGTATCCGTGACGAACTCATACCACACCACGGGCTCTGAATACGTGTAGGCAATCCCCACGCACCGGGCCCTGTCCCTGTATTTCTTCGCAAGTGCCGTTATCTCCCCGGGCTCGATGTGCTCGGTGGGCGCATTGCCCTGACTTATCTCCCAATTCTGGCAGAACTTGCACAGGAGATTACAGCCCCTGGTGCCGAGGGATAGCACCGTCGAGCCGGGGTAAAAGTGATAGAGCGGCTTCTTTTCCATCGGGTCAAGGGCAATACTTGTATACTCGCCGTAGATCGTCGAATACAGCTTTCCCTCGACGTTCTTCCGGGTCCTACACAGGCCGGAAGCCCCGGGCCTGATAAAGCACCTCTTGGGGCACAAGAGGCAACGCACGGCGTCCTGTGTATCGACCCTTTCATAGTAGCGTGCTTCCTTCACCTGTATCTCACTACCTCAAATCTTTCCAGGGAGACATCTTCCTCCGGCCTTATACCTGCCTTGCTCTTCGCTATCTCCACCTGTTGCCTGGCATCCGTAATGCCTTCTAAGTCCGGCAGGAGAAGGCCCGTCCTGCCGCCCTTCCTGACTATGACTCCGTAGCGCTTGGGATCGAGTTCAGCGATGCTTTTTACCGGTTCCGGGGGAGAAAGGACATCCACTGAATAAATGAGATCTCCCAATTCCCCGGGCTCAACCGGTTCGAACCTGGGGTCTTCGGTCGCGGCCGCTATGGCGTTTCTTATCGTCTCCTCGGCTACATTGCGAGAGACCGGGAAGACCGTGCCTATACACCCCCGGAGCTGTCCATGTTTTTTGATAGAACAGAAAACCCCCGCCCTCTCCCGCATGACATCGTCAAGATCCTCGGGCGCACTGATTACCCTACCGGCGGTTACGTATTCCTCCACGGCGCGACGTGCCAACCGCACGAGAGGGCTCTCATTAGCGCGCCTTTCAGCTACAATGGCCTTACGCCTCCGCCTTAGCACATCCAGCAACTCCCGCTCCGGCCTGGCCTCCCCCGGGGTAACCAGGACGACGCCGTACCCAACCCCAAAGGGACCCTCATATGAGAGCACCCGGGCCTCAAAATCCAGGCCGTCCATAGCGCCTAGCATGGTAATGATCGGCCTGAAGCCACACTCGCCCGCGCTCTCGACCAAGTCCGGGTCTAAGTGGATTATCCCCTCAGCGTCCCCGTTCTCGAGGAGACTGAGTATCGTCCTGTCGAATTCCGCCCCCTTTGGGCTGTAACCTGCAGGGGCATCCGGGGTCAAGCGGTGAGAGAGGTCTCCACTTGCGATGAAGACGGCACGCCGCCCAAGCTCCCGCACGGCTTTGCTTACAGCAATCCCAAAGGCATAGACCTCCTCTAGCGGGAGAAATGACGCGCCAGCCACTACTACGGGGGTATCCACACCGGCCTCCCGCAGGTAGTAAAGCGGCACCATGACCCCGTGATCGAGCTTGCGATAGGGTGAAAACCTTGAGCTTATCTTGCCACCAATGATAATCGCCTCGACTCCCATATCCCGCGATTCCTGCGCTATGGACTCTATGAGGGAGGTATCGCATCTCACGTCAAAGGATACGTGGGGCGCGCCAAAGTCCTTGAAACTACCGCTAAGGTTCTCACCGGAGAGGATAGCCACACCGTCCCTGAGCACCAACGAATGGGGGCTGACGAACACCAGCACCTCCGGAGAAGATGCCTTTATCCGTGATCCGAGGTCTCGCATGGCGTCCTGAGTGGCCCTGACCCTGCTCACGTCCCTGCGGCCGACGTCAGGGACCAAGAGCGGCGGGTGTGGGCAAAGCGCCCCGAGGATGATTCCCCGATCAACCATATGGCACAACCTCCTTTCACCCCCGGCCATGCCCCATGATGGCCGGGTTCATCCTGAATGGCTCGTCCAACACAATGTGGCCAGCAATCGAGAGCCCTTCCCTGCCGTCAACCAGCAGCCTTACCTCCTTTATCCCGGGGATGGCAGTCATGGTGTTGACGACAGAATAGATAGTGATCTCCTCTGCCCGGCTGCCGCCCCAGTGGCGCCTTATAATCTCGCTCCCAAGGCTTATTGTCAGCTGCCCGCCGGACACTTCCATCCACTCGACCGACACCCCCTCAGGCAATGTGCGGCAGAGCATGCTCTGGCCGGCCGGTCCACGGATGAGCTCCGCCATAGCCATGGCCGCCTTTCTTTTGAGGCTTGCCGTCGCAAAAGTGGCGCCCATATCCCTTAACTCGGGCAAGAGAGAGTCGTCAAAATTGGTGGGACCGGCAAAGTAGAGGACAAGCTGGTCTTCGTTGACGGCCATAGTATAGCCCCCGGCGCCCGGCGTCTTGATCGTCACCGGTGCACCTCTCGGGGGAGCAGGGGGCTCACCGGACCTTGCGGCCTCCCGCTTGTGCCTGTCCACGAGGTAATCTACGGTCCCGCGAAATATCGCCTCCGCAACCCGCTCCCGGTATTCGGGTGTCCCCAGGAGGCCCTCCTCCCTGGGATTCGAGAGAAATCCCACTTCCACCAGGACGGCAGGCATCTTGGCATTACGGAGCACAAAGTATGACTCGCCCGGCCGCGCACGCCGCAGGTTAGGCCCCAGGCGACTTGCAAGCTCCTTCTGTATGGCAGCGGCAAGCAAAGACGATTCCTCTGAGCGAGGGTGATAGAAGGTCTGGGCCCCCGACCACACCGGCTCCGGGAAGCTATTGGCATGCAGGCTGATAAGCAAGTCCGCCCCGCTCCCGTTTGCGAGCTCCATTCTCTTTTCCAGCTCGGCCCTCCGCCAGTAAAGAGTATCATCGACGCCGGCACCGACCAGCACCTCGTCCTTACGCCTGGTCATCACGGTATAGACTGCAACCCGGTTGAGCATCCTCTCCAGTCTCCGCCCGATATCAAGGACGATGTCCTTTTCGGCAATGCCCGATCTCCCTGTGGCACCCGGGTCAGGACCCCCATGGCCGGGGTCGATCACGACAACCTTCCCACATACGGCATCATACGGGGGGGCAATCACCAGGGTCGAAGCCCTCAAAAGTAGGAACACCAGGGATACTACCCCCGCAAGACCCAATATCACGAGGAAAGTGCTCCTGCGGTCCCACAGGACCACTACCACCCTGCCGCCCATGCAGGCTTCCCCCTCGCATGTCTTGTATCTCGAAGGGGATCAACGTCCCTCACGTCTCTCTTAAGCCTATGCTGGGACGGAGGTTCTGAGACCTGATTACCCTAAATCCACCACCCTTCTCGCACTCCTCGGCATTTCCGAATATCCGTTCCATCTCAGCTGCCAGGCTGAGGACTCCCTGCCTGGTCCGGGCGACGAGCCAGAATGATCCCGATTCCCGGAGATGCGTCCTTGCCTCAGCGATCAGGCCCACTATGACCTTCCTGCCCGCCCTGATGGGAGGGTTAGTCAGGATGGCATCGAACATCATCCCCGCAACCGGCTCATAACCCTCACCCTGGAGCACGATGGCATTGCCGACACCATTTAATTCGACGTTTCGGCGGGCAAGGGAGACCGCCCTTTCATTCACGTCAACAAGGTAGACCCGGCCCCTTGGAACAAGCGCCGCAACCGCGATCCCAATGGGACCATACCCGCAGCCGAGGTCGAGCACCCAGGCATCTTCACGAAGCGAAACGCCCTCTATAAGGAGCCTGGTTCCCCTGTCTACACGATCTTTTGAGAATACGGAGCTATCGGTCCAGAAGCGGTATTCCCTTCCCCGCAGTCTCGCTGTTATGAGCTTCTCACGATGCCGCGCCCCCGGCTCCCTGGTGAAATAGTGCTCTACCAAGTGATGGGCCCTTCTCCTTTGATGGCCTCCACGATCTCCCTCGCCTTGCCCACCTGGCGCTCATCGCCGGTGACCACGAGGGTAACAGCCCCCTCAGAGCCCCCGATCCCTCCTGATGCGACGCAGGTTGCCGAGGCGCCCGTGAGCAATTCGATGGCCTCGATCTCTGTTATTATCTCCGCATTGGTCACAACAATCATGCCGACCGGGGTACCCAGAGCCCAGTCAAATGTCCTCGCACCGAGACATCCCGCAGCCTCGGCCACCGAAGGCACGAGCTTTTCAAGCCCGACCGGCATGACAAGGGTCGCCCCCCTTGCCTGTATCACTGGCAGGGCACGTCCGATAGTCCCGCCGTTAGGATCAGCTACCAGCACACCTACACAGCCGTCAAGGTCAATTGCATTGCCGCCCTTTATAAAGACGTCGCCGGGCCCGAAACCTGCCAGCGCGTCCTGCCATGGAATGTCGACGCGCTTCCCCTTCTGCAGCACAAGGGCGGGAATTCTCTTGTCAACAGGGGTAGTCCCCAGCATCCCCTGGGTTATTATCCCCGCCGAGTAGAGGAGTTTAGACGGGATCCTGGCTCCTCCAAGCTCCTCTGCAACAAATGCATTGGTGGTGCCGTTGGCCACGATTATGGTGCCATTCTCCAAGGCATGGTTTACCTGCGGTAGGAGTGGAACTGCCTTTGCAATAAGCCTCTTTGACTCCGACGAAGTTAGGGTGAACAGTCCTTTCATCAACACATAACCTCCCCCAGCTTTTCTCTCCGGCGTGGTCTGACCCCGGCCGGACAGTGCAGGACGCCAACTGAGGACATCAGTCTCAGTAAACAGGGTTTCGCCAAACATCCTCCGACTCCTGCATCGCCCGTGTACCCCTGACCTTTGCCATATATCCCTGAATTACCTGTGTACAGATATAAAGACGCCCCCCTCGAGGATGGGCGCCTATATATCTCATATGGACGGAATCCCCGCGCCTGTTAACGTTTCGAATACTGCGGAGCCTTACGTGCCTTCTTGAGGCCGTATTTGCGCCGCTCCTTCATTCGTGGATCTCGAGTCAACAGGCCCGCCTTCTTGAGTAACTGCCGGTAGTTTTCGTCCAACGCCGCCAGCGAACGCGCAATGGCGTGCCGGACGGCTCCGGCCTGCCCGGTAGGACCACCGCCCCGCACGATGGCAATTACATCGAATTTGCCCAGGGAGTCTGTTACCCGCAACGGCTCCTGAACAATAAGCTGCAATGCGCGCCTTCCGAAATAGTCCGGCATCGAGATCCCATTCACTGTTATATTCCCGCTGCCCGGCTTCACCTGCACCCGGGCTACGGCGCATTTCCTCCTGCCGGTTACGGGAGCTTCAGCAAGTGCCAAGATCAATTCCCTCCTTGAATTACCCGCTGCTGGCTAAACATCAAGCCTCTCCGGCTTTTGCGCAGTATGAGGGTGTTCTGAGCCCCTGTATACTCTCAGTTTCTTAATGAGTTTGCGCCCCAAGCGATTATGTGGGAGCATCCCCCACACCGCAAGCCAGATAGCCTTTTCGGGCTTGGTCCTCAAGAGTTCGTCATACCCCACGGCCTTGAGCCCGCCGGGATACCCTGAATGCCGGTAGTAGATCTTCTGGGCCCTTTTCTTACCGGTCAGGACCACTTTTTCAGCGTTTACGACGATCACATGGTCGCCGAGGTCCATATGAGGTGTATATTCAGGCCTGTGTTTCCCGCGCAATATCGCCGCCACCCGGCTTGCGATCCTGCCCAGGGCCTTGCCCTGAGCATCGACCACAAACCACTTGGCGTTGTCCACATCTTCGGGCCTTGCCATATATGTGGTGTTACTCATCCATGCCATCCTCCCTATGATACCAGGAACGGGAACGGCATCATCTACCGCAAAACTCACAGGGCTATTCTAATATAGGCGCCCATCAGTGTCAAGAACCGCTCCCCATCTCCCGATTCTCGCCTTCCTGTTGCCCCGATACCGCTTCCGCGAGCGGTGGTCGTCCGGGCCCGGCAGCCTGCCAGGATCAATAATTCACCGATACCAGCACCAGGCCCTTTGCCGGGGCTGTGGGCCCGGCCCGCCTTCTATCCCGAGCGGCCAGTATGTCATTGATGGTCTCCGGGGGTAACCCCTGGTTGGACATCCTTATCATCGTGCCCACAATTATCCTGACCATGTTATAGAGGAAACCGTCCGCCTCTATCTCCATGTGGAGCAAATTGCCGTCCCTACGCCAATCGATCCTCTTCACTTCCCTGGTAAAGGTCTTGACCCCCGCGCCGGACGCACAGAAAGAACGGAAGTCTTTCTTGCCCACAAGGTACCGGGAGGCCGCCACCATCAACGAATAGTCAAGGGGCCTCGGCACGTGATATGCATAATGGCGCGTAAACACCGACGCAACCGGGGCTGTGTCAATGGTGTATCGATAGACCTTTGACCGGGCACAAAACCTCGCATTGAATTCAAGGGGTACCTCGCAGGCCTCCTTGACCCGGATGTCGGGAGGTAGGACGCTATTCAAGGCCGGCACCCACCTGTCTTGGGCGATCCTGCTCTCTGTCGTAAAATTGACCACCTGGCCCAGGGCATGCACCCCGGCATCGGTCCTGCCTGCGCCTGTCACCCTGACCTTCTCGCCCGAGATGACCTCGATACACTCCTCGAGGACTTGCTGGATCGTCCTGCGCCCTTTCTGACGCTGAAATCCGCTATACCCGGTCCCATCGTATTCCAGGACCAGCCGCAAATTCCTGAGCGCCACCCGTCTCCACCACCAAAACCTGAGCTCGACCCCCGCACTCCTACAGGAATACCGCCGCCAGGCCCATCAACAAGATGGTGACCAGGGAAGCGGCCCAGTCAACGCCACCCATCCTGAGCTGGCGCATTCTGGTCCTGCCCCGGCCTCCGCGATAGCACCGTGCCTCCATGGCCATTGCCAGCTCATCGGCCCTCCTGAATGCGCTGACAAAAAGAGGGACGAGCAAAGGCACCAGGCTTTTTGCGCGCTTTAGTAGATTACCGGTCTCAAAATCCGCCCCCCGGGCCATCTGCGCCTTCATGATCTTCTCGGTCTCCTCGAGAAGGGTTGGTATAAATCTGAGCGCGATCGTCATCATCATTGCGAGCTCGTGGCTGGGCACCCCCACAGCTGTGAGCGGCCGCAGGAGGTATTCCATCCCGTCCGTGAGCTGGATCGGCGACGTGGTAAGGGTCAAGAGAGACGTCGCCACCACCAGCAGCACAAGCCGGCTGACCATGAGAAACCCGCGGTAAAGGCCTTCATATGTGGCCACAAGGGGCCCGACTCTGAAAAACTCCCTGCCCGGATTCATGAACAGGTGCAGGGCAAAGGTAATGACCAGGATAGCGACGAGCGGGCGCAGGCCCTTCATGACGTAGCTCATCCTCAAACCGGATAGCAGAACGCTTACGAAAAGAAACCCGGCGATTACCCCATACCCTCCGGCCGTATTGACCAGGAACAGGGATGCTATAACCACAAGCGAGAGCACTATCTTGGTGCGGGGATCCAGCCGGTGCACCAGCGATTCGCCGGGCACATACTGCCCAATGGTGATACCCTCAAGCACCGGGCCTGCCCTCCTTCCTCAGGAGCGAAAGGATCTCCCTCTTTGCTTCTTCTACGGTCAGGACATCGAGCCTGACATCTTTATGCATCTCGCGCAATTTGTGCATCAGCATGGTGACCTGCGGGACCCCGAGGCCAACCCGGGTCAGGGTCGAGACCTGTAAAAAGATCTCCCGCGTCGGCCCATCCATGACTATGCGCCCCTCGTGCATCACCACGATTCGCTGGACAAGCCTCGCTATGTCTTCCATACTGTGTGATACAAGAATCACAGTAAGCCCGTGGTGCCTGTGCAGGTCCTCTATGCGGCCGAGTATCTCGTCGCGGCCGCGGGGGTCAAGTCCTGCAGCAGGCTCATCCAATATCAATATCCGGGGCCGCATGGCCAGCACCCCGGCCATGGCCACCCGCCTCATCTGGCCCCCACTTAGCTCAAAAGGCGAGCGGTCCCTCACCGATTCGAAATCGATGCCCACCATTTCAAGGGCATCGCGCACACGCCTTTCAACCTCGTCTTCCTCGAGGCCCAGGTTTCTGGGGCCAAAGGCCACATCTTGGTAAACGGTCTCCTCAAAGAGCTGGTGCTCAGGGTATTGAAAGAGAAGCCCGACCTTCTGGCGGATCTCCCTGAGCTTGACCCCCCGGCTGAAGATATCTATGCCGTCAACATAGACTGTGCCATGAGTCGGCCTGAGGAGCCCGTTTAGATGCTGGATCAGCGTGGATTTTCCGGAGCCGGTCTTTCCTATGAGTCCGACGAACTCCCCGTCCTTTATCTCGAGGTCAATCCCGTCCAAAGCCTTGACCTCAAATGGCGTACCTGCCATATATACATGCGTGAGCTTTGAGACCTTTATCCCCACTAAGCGCAGCCCTCCGCAATTATATACCTTGCCATCTCATCAACCGTGAGGATACCCCTGGGAATCGCAAGCCCACTCTCGCTTAACGTGGCGGCCAACTCTGTCACCTGGGGCACGTCCAGCTGAAGGCCTCTTAAGGTCTCCACCCGACTGAACACATCCCTTGGTGGCCCATCCATCACGATCTTGCCCTGCTCCATCACAATGACCCTTTGGCCCATCACCGCCTCGTCCATGAAGTGCGTTATGTGGACTACGGTTATGCCTTCCTCGGCGTTCAGCTTCTTTACCGTGGACATGACCTCTGCCCGCCCTGAAGGATCAAGCATCGCCGTGGGCTCATCCAGCACCACGCATGAGGGCCTCATGGCGATCACTCCAGCGATGGCAACCCTCTGCTTTTGCCCCCCGGACAGTAGGTGTGGGGCATGCTTACGGTACCTGCTCATGTCCACGATGTCAAGCGCTTCATCCACTCTCCTCCGGATCTCAGCCGGGTTTACTCCCAGGTTCTCGGGGCCAAAGGCCACGTCTTCTTCCACAGTCGTAGCCACTATCTGGTTATCGGGATTCTGAAACACCATTCCAACATTCTGGCGTATCTTCCACAGGTTGGACGGATCACGGGTATCCATGCCCATCACCAGGACCCGCCCGCTGCTAGGCAGGAGGAGTGCATTCAGATGCTTGGCCAAGGTCGACTTGCCGGACCCATTATGTCCGATAATAACTACAAACTCACCCTTCTTTATGGTGAGGTTCACTCCCGCGAGGGCTCCTACCTCGTCACGTCCCTCGGCCTCGTAAGTAAAAGAGACGTCCTCTACCCGGAACATCTCCTCCCCCACATCCTGCACCTCCTTAAGCCTGCGCCCGGTAAACCATGTTCCCTCCTACCCCCCGGCATAAGCCGCGCCCCATCCACGCCCCTGGTAGTGCCGGCAAGACCAGCAATGATGGCTAGACGAGCTCAAGGATCACCACCGGGGCGGCATCGCCGCGCCGGGGGGCCAGCCTTACAATCCTGGTGTATCCCCCTTGACGGTCGCGATATTTGGGGCCTATGGTCTCAAAGAGCTTTTTCAACGCCTCCTTGTCCTGCACGGTCGCAGCCGCGAGCCTCCGGGCGGGGAGATCGCCCCGTTTCGCCAGGCTTATGATCTCTTCTGCCAGGGGGCGGACCTGCTTTGCCTTAGCCTCAGTGGTATGAATCCTCTCATGTAATATGAGCGCTGTTATAATGCTCCTGAAAAGAGCCCTCCTATGCCCGGCGGTGCGACCGAGTTTCGCTTGTTTCATATCCAATACCCCCGTTCTCCAAGGCCCTCCCCGAAAGAAGATGACGAGCCTACTCGTCAGAAGGCCTGAATGATAACCCCAGGGCTTGAAGCTTCGCCTTGACTTCCTCAAGCGACTTCTTGCCCAGGTTCCTTACCTTCATCATGTCTTCCTCTGTCTTCTTCGTCAGGTCCTCCACTGTGTTGATGCCGGCCCGCTTGAGGCAGTTGAAGGACCGGACGGAGAGATCTAGTTCCTCGATGGCCATTCCCAGCGCCTGGTCCCTGGATTCGGGCTTTGACTCAGGCTTGGACTCTGGTACTGTTGTCCTGGCGGTAAGATCATTGAATATGGCCAAGTGCTCCGTCAATATGCGAGCGGCCTGGCTCGTTGCCTCCGTGGGCCAGATACTCCCGTTGGTCCACACTTCGAGGATCAGTCTGTCATAATCAGTCACATGGCCGACCCGGGTACTCTCCACAGTATAATTGGCCTTGCGGACTGGCGAAAACACAGAGTCCACCGGGATGACCCCGATGACCGGCTCAAGCCTCCTCCTCTCCGCCGGCACATAGCCTCGGCCCTTCTCTACCGTGATCTCCATGAAGAGGCGGCCATCCTTCTCTAGGGTCGCAATATGGAGGTCGGGGTTCAGTATCTCCACGTCGGTCCCCGTTATGATGTCCCCTGCCTTGACTTCTCCCTGGCCCTGGCTCTCTATTCGCAACACCCTGGGCTCATCCGTATGCAGCTTGATGACAAGCTCCTTCAGGTTGAGGACGATCTCTATCGTATCCTCCACGACCCCGGGAATTGTAGAGAATTCGTGCAGGACGCC
Organism: Bacillota bacterium; assembly: GCA_012842565.1. Taxonomy (GTDB): domain Bacteria; phylum Bacillota; class SHA-98; order Ch115; family Ch115; genus DUSO01. Next base: position 4,510 of record DUSO01000057.1, on the reverse strand, counting down.
GTCGATCTTGACCGAGGTCACGGCTGCCCCGGGAAGCGATGACAAAAGCACCCGACGCAGTGAGTTACCAAGGGTTATACCATATCCCCTCTCCAACGGTTCTATCACGAACTTGCCGTACTCCGGGGTAAGCTCGGCGCACTCAATCCTGGGCTTTTCCATATCGATCATCGGTGACTTACCCTCCTCTGTGCCCTCGCATAAGATACCCTCGAACACTGCATCCAAATCCGCCGTCGCCGTCCCGGATTACCTCGAATAGAGCTCGACGACCATGTGTTCTTGGACGGGCACATCGATTTCCTGGCGCGACGGGATATTTACAACCCTGCCCGACATCTCCGCTGGATTCAATTCAAGCCAGGCAGGCACGGTCTTCTGGCTTAATCCCTCGGCAAGCTCCTTAAACCTGGGGAGTTCCCTGCTGCCTTCGCGTACGGAGATGACGTCGCCAACATTGACCGAATATGACGGGATACTGACCTTGCGGCCGTTCACCGCAATGTGCCCGTGCCGTACAACCTGCCTTGCCTCCTGGCGAGATGAGGCAAAGCCTAGGCGGTATACCACGTTATCCAGACGTCTTTCAAGTAGCTGTAATAGCGCCTCCCCGGTAATACCCTTTTTCTTGGAGGCCAGGTCAAAATACCGGCTGAACTGCCTCTCGAGTATCCCATAGATCCGGCGTAGCTTTTGCTTTTCGCGCAGCTGGAGAGCATACTCGGACATCTTCTTGCGTCCCTGACCATGCTCTCCCGGGGCGTAACCCCGGCGGTCTATGGCGCACTTCTCGGTAAAGCACCGGTCTCCTTTAAGGAAAAGTTTCATACCTTCTCGACGACAGAGCCTGCATACAGGCCCGGTATATCTTGCCATTCCACAAAACACCCCCCTTATATCTCAGTTAGACCCTCCGCCGCTTCGGCGGCCTGCAGCCGTTATGCGGGATTGGAGTCGTATCTTTTATCATGTTGACCTCGAGTCCGGCTGCCTGTAGCGACCGGATTGCAGCTTCCCTGCCTGCCCCAGGGCCCTTGACACAAACCTCGATCTGCCTCATACCATACTCCATGGCCGTCTTAGCTGCGGCCTCGGCTGCCATCTGGGCCGCAAAGGGTGTCCCTTTCCTTGAGCCTTTGAATCCCTGGGTGCCGGCACTCGCCCAGGTGATGACATTCCCCTGGGGGTCGGTTATGGTCACAATCGTATTATTAAAGGTAGAACGAATATGAGCTACCCCGCTCTCCACGTGCCTTCGTTCACGCTTTCTTGCTTTCGCGGTCCTCTTAGGCATTTTCTCTTGCCCTCCCTTCGATTGAGCAGCGTTAAGCTACTTTGACCGCCTTACCCCTACGGTCTTCCGTGGCCCCTTCCGGGTCCTGGCGTTTGTTCGCGTCCTCTGGCCCCGTACAGGCAGGCCCCTGCGATGCCTCAATCCCCTATAGGTACCGATGTCGATCAGCCGCTTAATATTGGCGGCTTCTTCAGACCGGAGATCCCCTTCAACCTTGTAATTCCTGTCGATTACATCCCTGAGCCTAGTTATTTCCTCCTCGGTGAGATCCCGGACCCGCGTATCGGGATTCACTCCCGTCTGTTCTAATATTTTCCTTGAAGTCGTAAGTCCGATCCCGTAAATATACGTCAACGCCACCTCAACCCGCTTGTCCCGGGGCAGGTCGACGCCCGCGATCCTCGCCATCTATCCGGTCACCTCCTCATGTCACTAAGCTACCCTTGAACCTGCTTATGCTTAGGGTTCTCACAGATTACCCGCACTTTGCCCTTGCGCCTTATTATCTTGCACTTCTCGCATATTCTTTTTACCGAAGGTCTCACTTTCATATCCAACCCTCCCCCCGATGCCAGGCTCGACACCGCCCCGAGTCAATCGCCTGTGAATCGAGTTTAGCTACTTGAAACGATAGGTTATCCTGCCCCTGGTGAGGTCATAGGGTGAGAGCTCAACTGTAACCCGGTCGCCCGGCAGTATCCTTATAAAGTTGACCCTCATCTTGCCGGAAATGTGTGCGAGGACTCGATGCCCATTCTCAAGCTCGACACGAAACATCGCGTTGGGAAGGGCTTCTATAACGGTACCTTCCACTTCTATGACATCCCGCTTACTCATTAAGTCTCGCCCCTCCTCATGCTGTGCATTACGGAAGCGTCAATATCTCAGGTCCATTTTGGGTCACGGCAACTGTATGTTCAAAGTGACAAGACAAAGAGGAGTCGGCCGTGACCACCGTCCACCCGTCGGGCATGACTAGAACCTCCCATGTGCCTGCGTTGACCATCGGTTCGATCGCAAGAGTCATGCCTGGCACAAGCGTCACGTCCGGATCCGCTTCCACCACAAAATTGGGTACCTGCGGGTCCTCATGCATCTTACGGCCTATCCCATGGCCGGCATAGGCACGGACCACCGAAAACCCGTTAGCCTCCACGAATGACTGCACCGCCCCGCTGATATCCTTTACCGTATTGCCTGACCGGGCCTTGGCGATACCCCTGTCCAGGGCCTCACGCGTAACCTGTATCAGGCGCCTGGCGCTATCGGAGATCTCGCCGACCGGCAATGTTGCAGCGCCGTCACCATGGAATCCCCCGATTAGTGCACCTACATCCACGCTCACGATGTCCCCTTCGACGAGCCTGCGGGGCCCTGGAATCCCGTGAACAACCTCCTCGTTGACAGAGGTGCATATACTTGCAGGAAAGCCATAAAGCCCCTTAAAAGACGGCACCGCACTATGGCTCCGGATGAAATCCTCGGCCTCACGGTCCAGCTCGGCTGTTGTCACCCCGGGCCTGATCACCTCGCTCAAGCGTCTTAAGGTAAGAGCAACTATCCTGCCCGCAAGCCTCATAATATCCAGCTCTTCGCGGGACTTAATGGGCACCCGCACTTGAGGCCTAAACCTGCGCCACGCGTGCCTTGATTGCCTCGAAGACATCTTCGATATCCTGCTCCCCATTGACCGATATAAGGAGACCCCTGGACCTATAGTATTCAATGAGTGGCTCGGTCTCTTTAGAATAGACCTCGAGCCGTCGGCGTACAGTCTCCTCGGCATCATCCGCCCTCTGATAGAGTTCCCCACCGCACCTGTCACAGACCCCGGAGATTGCCGGGGGATTAAACTTGAGGTGGTAGACAGCCCCGCACTGCCTGCATGTCCTCCTAGCCACCAATCTCTCTACAACGACGTCCCGACCGGCCTCAATGCTGACGACCACGTCAAGGGGCATCTTGAGCTGGGCCAGGAGCTCGTCGAGGGCCTCCGCCTGGCGTAGGGTACGCGGGAAGCCGTCAAGGACAAATCCACGACTGGCATCCGGGAGCTCGAGCCTTTCCTTCACCAAGCCTATGGTTACCGAATCCGGCACGAGTGTGCCCGCCTCCATATACTTTTTGGCCTCGAGCCCCAGCGGAGTCCCCTTCGCCAGCGCCTCTCTAAACATATCCCCGCTGGAGATATGCGGTACCCCGTAGTATCCGGCAAGCTTTACGGCCTGCGTGCCTTTGCCCACCCCCGGCGGGCCTAACAGGACCATTCTCATCTTGTCGCCCCCTACCCTCCTGATGAATCCTACTTGATGAACCCTTCATATTGTCGCATCAGTAACTGTGCCTCAATCTGCTTCATGGTATCGAGCGCGACTCCCACCACGATCAGGAGAGCCGTCCCGCCAAAGTAGATGCTACGTACCTTGGTCAATGCAGTCATCATGTTTGGCAGGAGCGCAATTGCGGCCAGGAATAGAGCCCCGGCCAGGGTCACCCTGGAAAGCACACGCTCAAGGTAGTCTGCAGTTGGCTTTCCGGGACGGATGCCCGGGATAAAACCGCCGTACTTCTTCATGTTATTCGCTACTTCTACGACATTGAAGGTAACCGCAGTATAGAAGTAGGTGAAAAACACGACAAGTAGGGCATAGATAATCATATAGCTAATGCTGCCCGATGTCCAATTCCTTAGGAAATCCAGCCTCGGGACAAACTGGGCTATCGTCATCGGAAACGCCAGCACTGACGAGGCGAAAATCACAGGGATGACGCCTGCATGGTTGACCCGGAGCGGCATGTGAGTGCTCTGGCCGCCATATATGCGACGTCCAACAACCCTCTTGGCATACTGCACCGGTATCCTTCTCTGGCCTTCCTGTATCCATATAACGCCGACCACCGCAGCTACCGCCAGGATCACAAATAGTACCACATTCAGTGGGCTTATGCCACCGCGGCCTACCGTCTGTATGGTCATGTGGATATTTGCCGGGTACCTGGCTACGATACCCGTAAAGATAATGAGCGAGATACCGTTGCCGATCCCGTGCTCAGTTATCTTTTCGCCAAGCCACATGAGAAAACAGGTGCCGGCAGTAAGAGTAGTCACTATGAGAACTATAGGGAGCACGCCCGGCTCCTCTACTGCGCCCCTGATTGCCATCGTTATCCCGATGGCCTGGATTATGCCCAGCACGAGAGTTCCGTATCTCGTAT
>DUSO01000056.1 GCA_012842565.1 Bacillota bacterium | reverse complement strand
GAAGGATGGCGACCAGTTCACAATCAGGGTGCTTGCACATGACCGGCTCGGCAACCCAGCTCTTGAGGACGCAAAGAAAGAGGCAATAGCTACGGCCCTCAACAGCACATGGGATAATACTGCTCCCAAAATAACCGGTCTGCCAACTAGCAACACCAGATACGATATCACCAAGGTGAAACTCCTCTACAAAGTCGTAGATGATCTCTCAGGCCTTGGTCATGCAGCACTTAAGATCGGTGAGAAGACTTACGACACTGAGGAGAACGCAGATGTCATCTACTTCGTGCCCGACGGAGTCGAGCTCAATCTTGCAGGCCTCCTCGATAAGGATCTCACAAACGGGAGCCAGTATACCTTGGAGCTCACCGTCTATGATACAGCAGGAAACAGCGTGGTCGCAGAACCTGTTACAATTACGGTTCTCGTAATGAATAGATACATCGAGTACAGCCTACAGGGCAGCGAGCCCATCGACACAAATGGTGAAGTCATTAATGTGTCGCGCTACCCTAGGCCGCAGATATATATAGATTATCCTACAGATCTGCAAATTCAATACCCTGAAGGCGAATTTTCAATAGATGGAACCCCGATTACATCACAAAGCATAATAGTAAGCACCGTCGGCGACAAGTGCCGAATCACGATAGTCCCACCATACGATCTGGCAGACGGAATCCATGAACTCAAGGTGTCGGTGAGAGTGCCAGATGAGCAATTCATCTCTTACGACGGCATGTTCAAATTCGGTGTGGACACCACCTCACCGGTAGCAACTCAGATAACTGAGGACTGGGACGGAACGTCTCCAGTAAAGGTCCAGGTAAGCGACAATCTATCTGGTGTCAGTTCGGTAGCGATGGGCATAGCCGATAAGACTGCGATGCTGCCGGCAACCCAGGATCCCGAAAATCCAAATGTCTTCAGCGTTAAGTTCGGGCAGACCTTCTCCGACGGAACCTACACATTGATTGTGGCATACGTTGACAATATGGGCAATCAAGGACAGAAGGCCTTTACACTCACAGTCGGAGCGCCGCCAACGCCAGTAGAAGACAAGGTGCCCCCGACAATCAAGTGCGAGATCAAGGACGGTGTGCTCTACATTGACGCTACCGATAATGTTGCTCTTGACCGTGTAGTTGTCACTGTTGACGATGAGAGCACGCCATATAACGTATCTGGCACCAGGTATACGGTACGCCATGAGTTACCCACCAAGATCGGGCTCTACAGCATCCAGGTAGTCGCCTACGATAAGGCGGGCAACGCAAGCGCACCGTGGACCACACCCTATAAGGTAAGGCCCAAATACGAGCCTGGTAAGAGCTCTGGTTTCGGTTGGGATATGTGGAAGAGCTAGATAATCAGATGTAGGTGATGGGGTGGGTGGGGTGGGAAATTTCCCCTGACACTAACCAGTCTTAATGTCCGGGCCCCATCACCTATCCTAGACATTTAAGGAGGGAATGAGTTCATGAGAAAAAGTCTATTATCCAGCCTGGTGCTGGTTATTGCTCTGATCCTAGCCGTAACGCCAATGGCCTTGGCGGCTAACTTTAATGCCTCCCTTGATTACATGTTTGGTAATGCAGATTACAGTGACAGCGACGACAATGGCTTCGACGCCACTCTAAACGGCTTCCAGATCAAAGGAAACTTTGATATCACGGATAAGATAGCCGTAATGGGGTCCTACTACTCAGCCTCGAGCGTGGACGCAGTGCCGCTCGCCGGCATCGGCAAAGGCGATCTTGAAAACAACAAGCTCGATATAGCCGGGCTATATAACCTGGGCCAGGGGCTTAAGATCGGTGCCGGCTGGGTCAAGTTCGGGTTCGAAGTGGCAGGCGAAGGCTACTCAGCCAACCGCGACTATAGCGGCCTCGAGCTGGTAGGCTCCTACAAGATGAACTTCGGGAGCGGACTGGGCGTAGACGCTGCGGTGGGCTTCGCCCCCAGTCTATCGGTAACTGATAAGGTCAAAGGCGATGTCGGCGATCCTGGTAGAACCGCTGAGGCAAGCTACAAGGGCTCTCTGTTAGGGTTTGAAATCGGCGCCACATACGCTATAAGCGAGAACATAAACATCAAGGGCGGATATCGCTCGACGCGTATAAGTGGCGATGGGAAGCCTGACCACCCCGAATACCGCTTCCTGAGCCACGATTACACCGTCTCAGGTTTCTTCTTAGGAGTCGGGGCGGACTTCTAAGCATGTCTCCCTCTACCCCCAAGAAAGCCGGGGCCGATTTCCCGCGGCCCCGGCTTTTGAATGAAGAAGGGAGGCAAACACTATGATAAAAACCAGGTGTGCAATCTTGATCCTGTGCATGCTGTTCATACTTACAGCCGCCCCGGCATATGCCCAGGTAACCGAGGTTTACGCCGGAGTCGAAGCCGGCGACCTCTTCGCAGGCCTGCGCTACGCCCTGACCCAAAGCCTCGAGGGTTTGCTGGAATACTCAGAGGGAAAGGGGATATCCGGCGTAGGCATATTCTACAAATCAACTCCCTGGGATATTGAACTCATACGCCGCACCGACTCATGGGAGGTCGGGATAGCCTCCCAGCCCGTAGGCTCCCTGTATGTAGATTCAGACGAAAGCAAAGGCGAACTGGACGGGATATTCTCCCTAAGACTAGGCCAGCTATACAGCACAGGAAAACTCAGCCAGGAACCGGGGGAAAGCAAGGGTTCTCTAAACACCTATTACACTTGGTTGGGTGGAAAGAGTTCAATACTATGGCGGTTCAAAGAGGAAGGCGAGCGCCTGCAAAACCTCACGCTGAGTCACGACTTCAAAGTGGGTAAACACCAAATCGTAGCCTCGTGGCAATCAAACGAATACGATGTGAGCGGCCACGACCTCGTAGGTCAGGGCATTGAGGTCCTGTGGCAGCCATCAAGCTGGCTCAGGCTCGGGATGGGCAGCTTCGATGAAAAACCCACAGGCGTAGCGGCCCAGCGCTATAGGGTAAAGCTGGGGCACGAGTTTACCTATAAGATGAACTCCACTTTATTTGGTTTAGAAGGAGCAGTAGAAGACTTCCTTTACAGCCAAGGCGATAACCGGCTCGAGCTCACAATCGGCGGCCGGGCCCGTCACCCATGGAACGGCGGCTACGCCGAGCTCAAGCTAACCCGCATCCAACGTTCCGGTGAGACACCATTTCACTTCGATGATGATCCTGAACTAGATTTCCTGGTCGTGCCTGAAATTCAGCAGAAGATTGGCTCTACCATCTCCAAGATATCAGCCACCTATGATGCACTGAACAACAAGTGGAAATACGCCAAGGGCAGCCTCCAGGCGCCTCTTACAGATAAACTTTCATGCAGCTTCACGGCAGATTACGACCTGGACGATCCACCTGAGCCCGATGATACCACTTACACCATGACGGTCACCCAACGGGGAGACATAAACCTGCAGGGACGCGCCACCTTCAACTCGGAGTTTAATACCCTCCTGGTGGGCGGCAGGGCAGAATTCCCCCTACGCGAGCACCGTCTGGGCTTTGGGGCCAACTACGACGTCCACGAGCAAGGGCTGGACGATGTCTTCATAAGCCTTAAGCTGAAAAAAGCAGGGAAGATCACCCTGACTTATGAACCCGCAACACCTAAAATTATGGCAAGCTACCAACCCCTTAGGTGGTAACGACAACTCTTACCCATATACTCCCTTATTAACAAGAGAGCGGCTGAGTGCCGCTCCTTTTTGTCATGAAGCTGTTGACCCACCTATCCACCTTGCCAACTGGGCCGCCATGGAAATGCTCGGCTCCAATGCTCACACAGACTGGTCCAGACATCGCCCGCAAGCTACATCGTCTCCACGCCAGAGATATACTAAGACCGAAGAAGCAATTATGCGACTTCTTTCCTGTAACATGCTTCAATATACCTTTCCAGCTAATCGGCCAAAGGCGCATTCTGGTGTCCTATATCAAAAGCTCAGCGATAAGACCAGCTATGGCTGCCACTGGCACCATACCGATACTATATTGATATTTCGCTGACATCACAGGAAAACTCCACGTCATCCTGCTTCGTTGTCTTATCTTACCTCGATCTGTCCCAATCACCATGAATCGGCGGGACTCGACCCATAGACACTCCACACTACTACCTGATGAAAACTCCTCTTACGAAACTCCCATGCCGTCTCGCACCATGTGACACTATTTGGAAGCATATAAGAAATAAGTCTCTACGCAAATTTTCGAAGGCCATTTCCCCATCTTCATAATCCCGGAACTTGCGTTCCATGCCCCACCCCCTCCTGGAATGATGCTTGGCTCTTTGGAGGAGTGATACCACGGCGAAAATGTCTCTTTAACCTACTACCAAGTGTTCATGAACTTTAGCCTATGTTCTCTCGGTAGCTGTCACAATCGCGGCTATGTAAGCCGCGATTTTTCATCTTTTCTGCGGAAGGAGGGTTAGAGATGTCTTTGCTTTATCTCGCTCTGGACGGGCTCTCGAGAGGCAATGTCACAGGAGCCGCCCAGGCTATCCAACTGGTCTGCGAAAAGAGGGCTTCTTACGGCCTATGCCGCGCAGCTTGCGAGAAGTGCCACCTGGAGCAGGCAAGGCAAGCGCTCCTCTCAGGGCACGCAACCACCAAAGTAGCCGGCTGACATGAGAGGCCAGGCCACAAACCATCTATGGGCTGCAACATCACGTCACCGAGGCCCAAGCACATACGGACCTACGAGAACCCACCCCGTTAACAAGAACTGAATACCCACGAGAATGATAGGAGGGAACAGAATGTCCACAGGCAATCAAGCCTCAGCTATCCCGCATGCACTAGATTCCATTAGCACTGACCTTGTCAGGGTCTACGACACGAGACCCACAAGCAACAACCATGCATCAGGAATGGTGGCCCTGTTCTCGGGGCTCTTGACCTTCAGATGCGTGGTCATCAACGATCGAGCTGTGCTGGGGAAGGATGTCTACGTATTCTTTGAGAGGCGGAATGTGACCAGGGCTTTCTCGAAGATGTTAGCCCGCCGCATAGCCAGTGGCAGCGAAGGTGCACCTCAGGGTGAGCCTTCATTTACTCCGGTCCTCACAGTCTACGACACAAGACGGCTACCCGGCCGGAACAACACCGTGGGCATGGGGCGACTATTCATCTCCCATGCCGGGTTCGGCATAAGCATTCCTTTCTGGGTGAAGGAACCTGAAGATAGAGCATACAGGATCGTGTTCCCAGGATACTACATACACCCACCATATGACCCGGTAAAGGAGAAACTCAACCCCAAAGCCCTGGAACCCAAGTGGATAGATAAATTCAGATGGCAGGTAGGTTCTCATGATATCTCCTCAGACATAAGAGGCGCGGCATTGAAGGGATGGCTATATGGATTAGGACTCACTGGCACGCCAGCCCGCCTTGGTCATGAATGGAGGAGGTGTGCTACCTGCAGGTGGCATGTATTCCTTGATGATGAAGGCCTGAGCACCTGGGAGATGAGGGATTCCGGTGAGGTAGCACCGCGCCACTTCTGTGCTCACCCAGCTTACATGAGAGACGGCGATCCAGTGCCGCTTGCGATGGAGGCAGTGAGGTTCGCAAATGAAGCCCTGGCTCACTACGGGAGGAAAGCCAGGGCTGATTCGTTAATCTGGATAACCCCTCATAAGAAAGGGATACCGGCCCGGCTCCAGGAACAAGCCATCTGGGAGGAAGGGTGCAACCTACATACCTTCCGGGGCGAGGCTGACTGGTCACGCATTACCTCTGCCGGTGAGAGAGTGGTGATAGAGATTCCCAGGATCGGGACAAATAAGATCCATGAGATTGAAGTGAAATTCCCAAAGAGCCCGGAGCGAAGGCCCCGGGCTTAATTATGATCTCCAGAATACTGATACCATCACGAAAGGAGAATAGACTATGCCAGCCGAGATATGGCAGGCCATGCATATTGACGAAGTAGGACAAGAGGTCCATGAGATCACCAGGGGCGACGTTGTCTTGAAGGATGGAGCCCTTTATATTGTCGAGGCGGTACGTGATGGAGGGATAAAGGCTATAAGGGAAGATGGGGTTGAGGTGGTAGCAAACATGACTGAGTTTACCCTGCTGCAAGGAGACGAGCTATTCCAGGTTTTAGAGGCAAAAGCAAGAATGAAGGAGGAAAAACAGTCCATGATGGCACAGGCGCTCAATATCCAGAAAGAGAATAAACGTAACACTGCGGCCCCGGCAGAGCAGCCGCTACCGACCTTCAAAGGCGGCTGGTATCACCTGGATGAATGTGGTGGCTATGAGATCGCGCCCGGCCTCAAAGTGACCGGGCTTCAGATCCTCAAGGCAAAGTATGAGAGCCCTCTCAAGGCATTTATCAACATACGCCTCAACGGGATCCTGACATTGTATGGGTTCAGAATCCTCAAACAAGGGAAGAGGGCTTCCCTCCTACCACCGCAAAGGCAGGGGGAGATGAGATACCTTGATATAGTCGAAATAGAAGAGCTGCCAAGAAAGAGGCTCGAAGCCCTTGTGCTGAAACTCACCCAGAGGCTGGCTATCATTTAAGGTGATTCCACGTACCGGAAGCACTCAGGCCTCCGGCCTAGATTTTCTCCCGGCCCACGGTGGCTGTCCCACGAGTATTGCAGAGGCCGCCCTCCCATAGCAGGTTCCCGCACCTCCTGAGGCCCATAAAGCAGCCGCGCAGAGTATCCTCCAGCGCCGGCATTCAGTTATATCCCTCAATGATCACAAGAAGGTCTTAAATGAAACTCAAAATCAAAAGGAGATGAAACTATGAGCATTTGCGCTACGGTAGAGGTATCCCATACACATATTCATGCCATTTCAAGTGCAGAGATCGAATATGAGCAGAGATTCAAGCGGCTCCATGCTGAGATGCAGAAAACATGGGGCCGTATGAGTTTAGTGGACCAGAACGGGCCGGAGGTTTTGCCTTCGGCCCAGGTCATATACTGCAGGTATTGCGAGCGCGCAAGGGAGAGCTGCTGCAAGGCTGACTGTGAGGTATTCCGCGACCTCGTGTTCGGCTGGGAGATCGGCATATCGCCTGAGCTTAACCGCATCATCCCTGAAAGAGAAAGAAAGGACTACTTCGACTTGCTTTTGGATCCCTGTGAGAATTGCCCCAAACGAAGGTCCCATATCGATCCCAAGACCTGGCGGAGAGTTCCTCCTAGCTGCTCAGGCACCAGGAGCAGGCGCTTTCAAGAAGTGCTAGACGGCAAGTGATCGGGAACATGATGAGAGCTCTTTGGGGCCTGCATCTATGGTGCGGGCTCAGTCATTTATCCAGGGTCGGGGAGGGATGAAATGTGACATAGGGGTCAGGTGATGAAATCAACAACTAAAATCCAGAAAGGATGGTAGAGAACATGGACAGGGTAAATCGTCAGGGTGAGAACCAGGTGACTAGCAGGAGTGATGCTGAGGTTATGATGCTTACCCAGAAAGAGCTGGCTGAGATCGTCACTGCTGCGGTAAATGCTGCGCTCAAGGCAAGGGAAGAAGCAAGGCCAGTAGCTCCGCAACCAATGAGCCCGGAGGAGGCGAAGGCTCGGATAAGGGCAGCGGTAGACTCCATCGGGAGGACCGCAGTTGATTGCCTCAAGATCGCAGGCGGTGGGCTTCTAGGTGCACTGGACGAGCTATTCACCGCAGGCTTAAAGGTCGGGCTTCGTGCCACCGGGAGAATGAGGTAAGCCTACATCGACGGTAGAGACGGCATGCAAAGGGGAGTGGCTCAATTCAGGGGCCACTCCTCTTGATTTTCTTTTGGAAAGGAGACTGGATATGAAGAAGGGGTTCTCGCTATACTCTCTCAAGCTCATAAAATCAAAGACAGTCCCGTATGATACGGCTGTAAGCATCACTACACCG
>DUSO01000055.1 GCA_012842565.1 Bacillota bacterium | reverse complement strand
CCTACATTTCGCACCCTTGCCCTTGATACATCCTGTTTTTCTCCGGGATCATTTTTATCTCTTCATTTACGCTGGTATGGACTCGGACGGACGACCACGTATATCTCCGGCGTGAAACCCGCAAGCCTCAGTATCCTTTCCAATGCCTCTTCGTTCGGGATCTCTTGAATCACCCGGTACTCTCGATCTCCCTCCCTGGCATATAATACCTGATACGGAGACAGAAGCTCCAGTATCCGGTTCCCGGTGGGGGCCGTGGTCTTCACTCCCCCAGCTACCACTATGTGACTGCACTCACTTTCTAAGGCCTTCCGTACCCTGCGCTGCAATATCCGGTGTATCAAGAGCGCCAAGAGAAGAACATATGCCAGTGCCTCGATCCTGCTCTCCTTCTTCAGGTAAATCGCATCAAGATATGTCGGGTCCTTCAGAAACCTGAAAGACGTCTCTACCCCTGTCTGTTCCTTATATTCCCGTAACACATCCCAAGGATCCATTGGCAAAGCATTCGTCATCAGCACAAAGCAGTTATTGCGTTCCCTTGCCCGCTCTACCGCAGACTCGCTGAGTGCCCCGATGACTGGCCGAATCCTATAGACCCTTTCCAATTCCATAACTTCGTCTTTCTTGGGCCGTCCCTTTTTGGCACGCTTCTTCGGCCGGATCTCTTCGATAACCTCAGCCGACACCGGGTAGAAGTCATTGGCATTCCCGGCTAGAAACTCTCCTGCCGCTGCACTGGCATCTGGTCTACACGCAAACTCCTTCGCCTGTATCTCTTTGGCTGCTATGCTTAGCTCCTTATAGAGCTCCTCAATGCGTCTGTCCAGGGCTTTGACCTTCCTCTTGTCTAATGCCGTTGAGTGGACTACCACAAAGTTGTAAAGGCGCCCATAGAGTTCCCTCCTGAATGCTTGAACCTTGTATGATGCCGCCTTTCTGTAAGCCGCTCCATCTCTTGCGCTACACAGCTTCCCAACCTCTACCCATTCGTTCTTCTCCCATGCCATCTCCTTTAGTTCGACCTCAAGGGCAAATGTAGCGGGAAGCCGTGATATCATGAGAAGCCCTTGTCTTGCGATCTCGTCCAGGTTGTCCTTTGTCACCACACTGGAGTCGGCCACGTAAAGCACCTTGTGAAGGTCAACCTTGTCCAGATGGGCGGCCATTGTCTTGATAAAGTCGTTGTTCCATGTCTTGTCGTCCACATTCCCACTCAAAGGCTCGCCAATTACAGGAATACCATCCTGGGTTACCCCAAGCCCCACCTTGAGCTGGAGGAGATCCGGACGGTGATCCTTGCTATGACCCCTGAGAAGGCGGATAGATGGGTCATCCCCCTCATCGTGCCGGTATTCCCCGTATACAGAGATTGACGTCGTGTCGGCGTGAATCTGGGTCAGAGGGATGTCCTCTATGGTCAGAGCGTTCAACATGATGGTTGAGGTAACCTTCTTGGGGTTAGCTTCAGCAAGCATATCCAAAGCCCGGGCAAGACAATCATCATTTAAGTCTTCATGAGTAACTCCTTGTCCCAGGAGATTCTCCGTATCCTGGAATTTGAAGAACCGTTCAACGTTGTATAGTGGCGTTCTGCCAGCCAGGATATTTATCACAAGAGCCTTGATTCGTATAGAAGGGGGCAACTTGCACTGGGTCTGGTCCCAGGGGAGGACAGAATCGAGGATCTTACCGATTCCAAGGGCATCGAATAATGCTGAGATGAGAGGAGCAGGTCCTGCATGGAATACTTTCAAGGATGAAACCACAGGGAACACCCCCGCCCCCAGTATACACGGAAGCGAGGGGAAGTACAAGTAAATATATACCAGATAACCCTATAAATGTAACATTATCACTAGAATGCCTCTCCCTCACATCTAACCTCAGAAAATACTCCTTCATACTCCGGAAGGGTGTGAAATATAAGCTGGAATTTACCCACCAACTGTTCAAGACCAGCCCGCCTGCTTAGGCTGGCAGGTTTTAGCACGGACATATATGTGTGACAAGAGCCCACTCAGACAGTGGGCCTAAAAAATGGCTAACTGGAAGACGCTACCTGCGAAATATGGGTT
>DUSO01000054.1 GCA_012842565.1 Bacillota bacterium | reverse complement strand
TCAAGGCTGGTTGTTGTACCGGTACTTGCTGGCATAGAGACCTCGCCTTCTTAACAGGGAAGTTCGAGGTCTCTATATTTCTACCCCAAGACCCCGGTCTCCTGCCCCACTACATTTTACACGAACGGAAGTAGGCGGCAGGTTCTGGGGGCAGGGCTGGATGCGGAGTCCTGGGTGCCGACCTCGATGCGGGACCGAGATACGCGCCTCATTGTCCCAATTTAGCACTGTATCAGGATGGCACAGCGGGACGCGGATTGTGCCAACCTGGCACACTTTCCATCGATATCATATCCAGCAATCATCGTTGCCGTAATTCATTTTTGGGACACTTGGCGGTACAATGCTTGCATATGTTGAAATATGGTTGCCATTGGGCATCTGCTGCCTGAATGGGGCATCTGGGAGGTATGTGGAGTTTCAAAACCCGGCACGGGAAAACCGACACGCTTTAGCCGGGGAAGGATGTCAGAGCGTGGCTTGGCCCAGTGGCCCGGGAGAGGAAGGAGGGGAAACGGGTGTTCAACGAAAGGAACACATCTAAGGAAATCCAGGAAGGCAGACCTGACATCGCGATATTCTCGATAGGTGCGATCGAGCAACATACAGCTGTGCTTCCTGTGGGTACAGATTTCTTCATTATTTCGGAAATTGCTGCCAGGGTTGGGAAGCAACTTGACGCCTACGTTATCCCCACCATCCCTCTCGGAACCAGCTATGAGCACCGCGGTTTCATGGGCACCGTGAGCATTAGGCCCGATACCTTGTATCGGATGGTAAAGGAGATGGTAGTGTCCTGTTATGAACAAGGAATTAGTAAGGTCGCCGTGCTACTTGGGCACGGCGGCCTTTGGTCAGTCAAGCCTGCGATCCGCGACGTAAACTACGAACACCCGGAGGGTATTGCTATATGGGTTTGCCCTTTCGATCGTGCTATGAGAGGGCCACTTAGAGACGTCCTAGAGACTGTGGACAAGGAGGTGCATTCAGGAGAATTTGAGGTATCGTGCATGATGGCCATCGATGAGAGTCTCGTCAAAATGGAGCACGCTGTTGACCATGTGCCCTCAGTAGGGCGGGAGTTTCTCGACTACCTTCCGATGAAGACCATAAGTCCAGGGGGAGTGTGGGGGGTACCTTCGCTGGCTTCCAAGGAGAAGGGTAGACGCTGCCTAGAGCTTCTTTCCATAGACACGGCAGAGTATATCCGAGACACGTTCGAACAAATTCTGAGCCTCAAGCAAAGATGGTAATCTTGCCGTTGCCAGGAATAGTAGTTCTGCCGTTGCACGCTGAGAAGGATAAGGATAAAGGTTTTGCCGTTGTACGCCGGGAAGGGCAATGATTTTGTTGTTGTGCCTTGCGAAGGATGGTGGTTTTGCCGTTGCGCGTGGTGAAGGACGTCAGCCTTGCTGGTGCGGTGGGCTGTTCTACGGAGTGGTCGATATCACAGACTGGAGGTGCAGCTGCTTTGAAGAAGAGAGTCTTGTTCCTCAGCATTGTCTCCCTGCTACTGATGGTGGCCTTGCAGGGAGATGTTTCCGGCAATTCAAACATGATCGTCATCGGGGAGATCGCTGCGCTCACCGGGCCGACGGCACAACAGGGCATGCAGGAACGAAACGGCGCGGTTTTGGCGGTGGAGGAGATCAACGCTGCCGGCGGGGTCCTCGGAAAGCGGATCAAGCTCATCACCTACGACTTCAAGGGCCAGCCTGCAGAAGGGGTCTCTGCCTATCGCAAACTTGTACAGCAGGACAAGGCCTGCGTCATCATCGGAACCAACTTCAGCAACGTAAACCTTGCCATCGCCCCGGTGGCCGAGCAACTAAAGGTTCCGATTGTATCCAATGCGATGGAGCCCAAAGTGACCACCCCTGAGCCTGGCAAGGTCAACAAATACCATTTCCTCGCCCAGCCAAGTTCCATCGAACAAGGGATAATCGTCGCGCGCTTCGCCCTTAAGGAACTCGGCCTGAAGACCGCGGCGTGCATAGTGGACAAGGGCAATTCCTTCGCTACGTCCCAGGCAGAGTCGTTCAGGGATTACTTCAACGCAAACGGCGGCAAGATCCTTGAGTACGTGGAGTACCCTGCGGGACTCATGGATTTTAAGGCGCAGCTCACCAAGATTAGGGCCGTCAACCCTGATTGCCTGTACATACCCCAGTATGCGCAGCAAGCCGGGCTTCAGGTGAAACAGGCAAGAGAACTCGGGATAAAGGCGACAATCTTGGGTGCCAACACGCTCGGTGTTCCCCCATTCGTTGAAGCGGCCGGGGGTAAAGATGTCGTCGCGGGCGTCTACTTCATCAATAACGTCAACTTCAAGGACCCCAGGTTGGCTGATTTCATGGCCCGCTATGAGAAGCGCTATGGAGAGCCGGTGATCACGACCAACGTATTCTTCGGGTATGATAACATACATATCGCGGTAGACGCCATCCGCAGGGCTGGCTCTACGGACCCTGAAGCCATCCGCGATTGCCTCGAAAACACGACCAATGTGAAGATAATGCAGGGGGAAGGAACCATCTCCATCGATCCCAAGACCCACCGGCCCATCAACATGCCGGCGTGGATATTCAAGTGGGAATCGGATGGAACTGCTTCTCCGCAGAAACTGTTATACCCCAGCGATAGATAAGGCCGTGCCCTGAAGCCGGCTTCCTCCCTGCGGCCACTTCCGCGGCCAATAAGGTTCCCAAGGACTCCCTTTCGGTCCCCGGGTGGGCGGCTCACAATGCCCGGGGACCTCATCATATGGACTTTGCGGCGGGTAGCAATCCCACGTTCCACGTGTCGCGCCGGGCACAGCCCATACAAACTTGTCGAAATATTTGACTACCCCGGCAGCATAAGGTATAATTGGAAACGGGCTTTGAGCCCCTGCCGGCGAATTATGCTTTCGGAATGATGATTGCCGCAAAGGAGGCCGTACCAGATGAAGATCAGAGTGTCGATACTGCGTATGGGTTCAACAATACGGGTGTTTTCCGAGTCTGAGGTACGGCCTGAATCTGCCCGTTAATTTTTGATTCGTTCCAGGCGCCGTCAGCGCAGGGACAGCCAAGGGACGGCTATCTCGGATAGATTTTATGGGCGGGTTTCAGGCATACTACAGGCCTGTGGCCTGCCCTATCATTTCGCAAGGGTGCCGGAGCGGGGGTCCCGATGTCCCGATGCCTTCGTCGGCCCCACGGTGACGGAAGCTAACTTGGAGGGGAGCCATTGGCCGAGACATGGCTCCCCTTTATATTGTCTCTCGTTGCGTATGAGCGGGAGGGAGATAGCCCGTGGACTGCCGGGATTCTGATAAAGCGTTGGAATGTAAGGGTGCCTCGAAGAGCTTTAGGGTGAGGAAGCTGGCCAGGAATGGCCTTCCTGCCAAGTCAAGCCATGGCAGCGGGCTGTTCTTACGTTGGCTTTCTCCCACGGAACGGGTCGATGCGGTAAAAGAAGTTGACTTTACCGTGGAAAGGGGCGAGATATTTGGAATTCTTGGTCCAAACGGCTCAGGGAAGTCGACTTTGATACGTTTGATAGCCACGCTCCTCCTCCCTGATGCAGGGGAGATCAAGGTCTTTGGGCTGGATGTGATCAAGGAGCGGCTTAAGGTGCGTAGAGTGATAAACCGGGTCTCAGTGGAGGCATCGTTTTTCAAGAAGCTTTCAGCCATGGAAAACTTGAGCTATGCGGCGCGGCTATATGGAATGGATATGAAGCAGTTCCGTGCCAGTGTAAAAGAAATATTTGATCGACTCAGGCTTCCTCCTGATAAGTGGTACGAGCCCATGGAAGACCTGTCCCGCGGGCTGCAACAAAAGGTGGCTGTTGCACGTGCTCTCCTCTCGACACCTATGTTGTTACTCCTCGATGAGCCTACTACGGGACTTGATCCTGTATCAAAGAAAGAGGTCCAGAACCTCGTCCTGGATATACAAAGGGACCATGGCACCACTGTCCTGTTGACGACCCATGATATGCAGGAAGCCGAAAGGCTTTGCAGCAGGATCGCGATAATCGACGGCGGCCGGTTTGTTGCTCTCGATACGCCGGCCAACCTGAAGAAGATGGTGGCAAAGGACGGCGAGGCCCCCACCCTGGAGGATGTATTCTTCAGGCTTACGGGGAGAGGACTCACTGAGCCATATGCAGGGGAGGGAAATGGACTTGATGGGTGACAGCCTGTTGAAGATCGGATGGAGGGAGCTCAGGGCCAGCTACGGGCTGGTAGAAAGAAACTTCAACCTGGTCAAACGCTACATAGGTTGGGAGATAGTCTTTCTCTTTTACACTGTTGTGAATACCCTGACGATAGGCTTCATAGGGGTCGACCAGAGCGGCAGGGGAGGGGAGAGGGTCCTATACCTCGTGGCCGGAGCCCTCCTGTGGGGCTTCCTTTCAATTCTATTTCACGAGGTGAGTGAGTCTGTGGCGTGGGAGCGCTGGGAAGGTACCATCGAATATACCTTCATGGCGCCCATAAGGAGGCTTACATACCTCGGGGGCGTTTGCCTGTGGGCGACCCTGTATGGAGCTATCAGGACTATCGTAGTGATGATTGCCGTTGCAGCCTTCTTCAGGCTCGACCTGACCCGGTCCAACCTGCTGGGGGCGCTGGTCGTCTTACTCGCCTCATCCGTCTCGTTCATAGGCCTGGGACTCGTAGCGGCGGTCCTGCCGCTCTTGTCCCCCGAACGTGGAGCACAGGCAACCCATATAATGGAAGGAATTATTCTGCTGGTATCGGGCGTTTACTATGACGTGAGCGTCATGCCCCGGTGGATCCAACCGCTGTCGGTTTTATCCCCGGCCACATATACCCTGAAAGCAGCAAGGGCGGCCCTTCTCCATGGCGCGCCCATCAGGGATATAGCTCCGGAACTCATAATTTTGCTGGCAATCGGGGTGGTATGCGTCCCTCTGGGACTTATCGTATTCCACTGGGGGGAGACGTACGCCATGCGTGCTGGAAAGCTCAAGCGAAGCGGTTGACGACTTTCATGCCTCTCATAACGGTGACGGTCGCTGCCCTCCGCCCAGGCTGCCTGCCTCGGCCCTTGTCAGGCTGCCTGCTTCGCGAAGGGCCAGGGAAACGCAGCATCCTTAAGCAATAAGAGCACTGATCCAAGTGGCAAGAAGATCCCGATAGCTCCCACGAGCAAGTCTATATATGGAATCAGGATGACGATGTAGATGGCGACTGTGCCGGCCAGGGCTTAGTACATCAGCGGCGCATCTTCCTTGCCGAGTATCTTCTCTGTCAGCGGGCTTCCGATTGGTGTAAACAGGGCGGCCAGGAGTCCCAGTGCCACGAATTTTACGAGGCCCAAAAGATGTCTCAGGATTCTCCCAGCCGGGGTTACCGCTTTCCTTGCCGGAGGCCTCGATGTTGTCTCCCATCTCGAACAGATCTCCGGTCACTGTGCCGCGCATTTGGACCAGCCGGCCGGCGAGGAATGCATCCTCACCAACTACCTTATCAGCATCTATGGACGACACTCTCCCCCGGACTCTGACATGGCACCTCCTGACCTGTAGTTTGAGCCGGCGCCTCCTGAGCCAAGGCAGTTTGTCGGCGGGTTCTTCGGACCGGTTCTTCAATTAAATAGCAATTAGGTAAGAAAAATATATTGCGGGATTGTTTAGGTTAAGTGACGGTGGCATGCATGACGGCGGTATGCATTGTCAACGACGAACGGCGGAACGGCGCTATGTATGTTGCTACCGGGGCGCTCTTGTGCTAGAATAAGTGCGGGTGATATAAGGCTTTGCGCGCCCGTAGCTCAGCCCGGATAGAGCAGCAGACTTCGGATCTGCTTGTCGGGGGTTCAAATCCCTCCGGGCGCGCCAGTAAAATCAAGGGGTTGCGGGCCTGGGACAATCTCCCAGGCCCTATTTTGGTGCAAATGTGGTGCAAATGATGTCAAGCGTCATCAAAGGCCCAGCTAAATGACCTATTATTCGCTGTGCTTCCTTCTGAAGTCAGGAGACGACCCGAAAAGGTCTTGTATAGCAGCCGTAGCTTCGTCCTCCATCGCCTGGAGAACATGCCCGTATATATCCTGGGTGATGGTTATGCTCGAATGCCCCAGCCGGGCTGAGATGGTTTTAAGCGGGACGTGGGCCATGATTAAATGAGTAGCGTGTGTATGGCGCAGCTCATGGAATTTGACTTCGGGCACTCCAGCAGCCTTGATGAGGCTCTTATGCAGCCGGTAGAGGTTACGCGCCATCATGGGGGTTCCTTTGGAGGTAGGGAAGACAAGATTGAAATCGCGATATTCGCTTCCTAATGCCATCTTTGCCTTCTTCTGGTCTAGCCTATGCTGGCGAAGCGCGGCCACGAGGCCGTCATGAATCTTGAAGGTCCGCTCCCCAGCTTCGGTCTTCGCTTGGTCGCTAAAAATAGGATTCGGCCCGCCTCGGTAGAGAGTGCGCCTGACCGTGATGGTGCCTGCGTCCAGGTTCACGTCTTGCCATTGCAGTGCCAATATTTCACCTTCTCTCATGCCTGTGGTCATTGCGGTAATAAAGCATAGTATCCGCGCACAAATGCAGCATCTAAGCCCATTTTCCGCAGTAGGGGCGGGTTCAATTAGGAGTTCGTCGTAGTCGGTTTTTGCATAATCATCGATGGGGTGGTTGGTACTCGCCGATCAGGAGCCCAAGCTTTTGCAGGGTCCGGTAATGAAACGGCAAGGCATTCTCAACATGGCTGACCTCGGTCCCGTCGGGCAGTTTAGCTTTGGTTAGGGCGATGTGCTCGTAGTTCAGGAACAGCTCCCGCACCGATTCATCTATCCCGGCCTGCTTGAGCATGTGCTCAAGCAGGCAGTATGTATGCCCGGCATGAACGGTGACTATACGGTGGAAGTCCGGAACGGGGGTTTGTAGCACCAACCGTTAGCCAAAGGCAAGGGTGTTCACCGCGAGGTGGAATCTGAAAGAAGCTGGAGGCAAACTCCCGACCCAAGGAACACGAACCCCATACGAGGCTGGGACGTCCGGGCGAGTCCGCACGACAGGCCGAAGCCCGATGCTACCAAGGGACGTCGCAGTATATGGGGTGGGTGCATGGGAGGAAAGTCATCGTCCTTATCCGGGGAGGCCTGCGGGCAGGCTGGGAGTGACCCGGCAACCCAGTTCGGAAGGGCTGGCTGAGCCTGCAGGAGTCAGCAGAGGCCGTAGTACCTGCAGTTGCGCATCTGCAGGGAAGGGCTGAACGTCAGAGTGAGGGATCGATTTGGCAAGTTCGAGAGGCGGGCGAGGAAGACAGCCAAACTTGAGACAGCTCTCTCTGTGGGAGGAAGCGGTGAAGCCGCAGGGGCCTGCAGAAGGGTCGAGTTCGCCTCCGGCACGAACCAAGGTCGAGACCTGCGGAGGAGAAGGGACGGCACTGATGGAGAAGGTTGTTACTTAAGAGGGGACGCCGCAGGGCGGACCGCTTAGCCCGCTTTTAGCAAATATCCTGCTGGACGATCTGGACAAGGAGCTAGAACAGCGGGGGCACCGGTTCTGCCGGTATGCAGATGATTGTAACATATACGTGAAGTCAAAGCGAGCTGGGGAACGGGTGATGGCGGGCATAATGACCTTTCTTGCGACAAGGCTCAAGTTGAGGGTAAACGGTGAGAAGAGTGCGGTAGACAGGCCATGGAAGCGGAAGTTCTTGGGATTCAGCCTGTATATGACGGGGGAGGGGCCACGCGTACGAATAGCCTCTCAGACGATCGAGCGGGTGAAAGCCAAGATCCGCGACTTGACAGCTCGTAACCGAAGCATGTCCATGGAGGAGCGTATTCGGAGGGTTAATCAATACCTGAATGGTTGGCTGGGGTATTTTGCCCTAGCCGACGCAAAGGGGATCCTGAGGGAGCTCAGTCAATGGATACGGCATCGGATGCGAGCATGCCTGTGGGTGCAGTGGAGAAGGGTCCGCACTCGGTATAGAGAGTTACGGCGGCTTGGGCAGCCGGAATGGAAGGTTCATGAGGTTGCCAATGCGCGCAAAGGGCCATGGCGTATGGCAAATGGCCCTCTCAACAGCATCCTGACGCTAGCCTACTGGCAGAGTCAGGGGCTAATTGACCTTGTTGTTCGTTACCAGGAAATCCGTAAACAATGGCGAACCGCCGGATGCGGGTCCGCATGTCCGGTGGTGTGAGGGGACGGGGGCGAGACGCCCCCTCCTACTCCATGATACGATTGATGATGTGCTGGCTTAGTGACCACAGATTTTCATTTCGCCACCGTAATGAAGATCGGATTCGAGTAGAACCAGAGATCCGCGTATGCCTCAGAGGCTCCATCGAGTCCAAGGTTAGCCGCAAGGTCATCTATAAGTGGGTTACCATCAGCATCTGTCTCATTGGGAACACCCACGCCCAGGTTGGTACCACGGAGCCGTATGTACTGGTCTTTTTGGACGTTTGAAATCTCGAATACTATAGTG
>DUSO01000053.1 GCA_012842565.1 Bacillota bacterium | reverse complement strand
GGAGCCGCTTTCTCTATCCACAAGCCTGTAGAGGAGGGTCCCGGTGCCTGCAGTGAGCGCTACGGTCCCCTTGTACCTGGGAGCTTCACCGGATTTGACCTCGAAGGTCATCTCGCCATTTACCCTGCATTCCACTTTACCCTCTAGCGACGGCCCGACAGCCCTCGCCTTGACTGATCCATCCTTGGCGGTAAACGTGCCCCGATAAAAGCTCGGGCCTGCCGGGGGCCTCCCCGCTGGCCCCTTGCCCTTTAAGTCCAGCTGGCCCTCAAACTCGAGCTTGGAGAGGTTAAGCCCTTTGAGCTCGTCAAGAAATACCTGTATCTCCTGTCTCGAACCGCCACTCCCGATTGTAAATGTAAATGAACGGGGCACCAGGTTGCCAAGCCCCGTGGTAGTGGCTGCCCCGCCCCCGCTACCTTTGTTTGAGGTCCCGCCGGGGCTTGCTGCCCGTCCCGGGAGGCTCGCAGCGCCGGAATATGAGAGGGCCTTCCCATTGGACTCGACATGCAGGGTTGCGTCTAACCTCGACTGCCCCAGCGCGTCAAGTTGCCGGACCTCTGCCCCTGTCACCAGTCTCAAGGCACTGGACGCGTCGCTTGCCGGGAGGCCGTGGAAAGACCCGTCAAAGCTGTAGCCGCTTCCGTCTCCGTCAATACGGCCGCTCAAGCTGAACCTGGCACCCTCCCGGCCTATGACCCCTGACATCTCCTCTATGGTCACGTCACCATTGTGAAGCGACAGTATCCCGCCGACGGCCCCGATCTCGCCCGGGCTGCCATCTCCGGACAGTTCTCCGACCCTTATGATCCCGTTTCGAATGACTACCTTGGAATTCATCCCGCTCATGCCCAGCCGTCCAGGCATGGCCCCCCGGGATAGGGCGGAAATATTCCACTCGCCGTTGTCGCCCCGCCTGAGGCTCAGCTCCGGCCTATCGAGGGTTATGACCTCAATAGCTGAGGCCGCCCGCCCCCTGTGGAAAAGGAGGCCCATGAGATCCAGCTCCACGCGTACCTCCCTGGCGGTCAACACCGGTGGCCGGCCGCGATTGGGCTCTGCCGCCAGCGCCGCCTCTGACAGGCAGCTCGTGCTCGGACTCACGTCTTCGCAACCTTCGAGACAATCCGGGATTCTGATATCGTAAAACGTAAGTATATTGGGAAAAGATAACCGTACCCTTGCCACCCGCACACCCGGGCCGAGCGCATCCTGTACCGCGCTGAGGGCCATCCTGTTGAGCGCGGAGCTTTCGGGAAAACAACGGAACACCCAGTAGGCCCCAAAGCCGAGGGCTATGGCCACACAGGCGATCGCTATAACAACCGTTGCCATTATCCTCTTACGCATAAAGAGATACCTCACAGGGCAGTCCACGGGGTAGATAATTCGACGAGGTGTCCCTCTATCCTCCCAATGGCCGCCGTATTCCCGGTTCCAGGACGTACAATTAAATCCTGCACTGCCTTGATCTTGCTATGTTGCGATAATATGCCGTTGAATGGACGACAACCTCCCGGGACACAGGAAGACGGCAGCACAGCTGGCAAGAGCGGCCGCGTTATCCGGACGATGGGCCCGTCACGGCTTTTCGACTGTCACCTCGACCTCGCAGGACCCGTCCATGACGTACTCCGAGGGAAACGTAAACTTCTTGAGGCCCTCAGAAGCACCTTCATACCGGGCTGGGGAAGGGCGTTGCGTTTCCTCCCTCGGGGCAACGGGCCCGAGCTGTGCGACCGGCACTCGGGCGCGCGGCACTCTGGCAACCGATACCCCGGCCACCGGGACTCCGGCGCCCGGCACCTCCGGAGCCGTCTTGTGTGGGCCCTCCGGGGTATCCTCACCGGCCGAAGGTGGATAGTACTCTACTACTATGTCACTATTCCTCTCGCGTGCCACCAAACTCTGGATCAGGTCGTCCAGGTCTTTGTGGGTTTCCCTGGGCTCCGGTGCCGGTTGGTCGCCATTATTGTCCGAGTTCTGGACAAGGAGGGCATTGCCCCCGCGCACCGTCAGGTACAAGGTACCCGGGGGCGTATCCTCGGGAATCTTGACCTCGATGGAACGCGTCTCGGCCGGTGCCCTGTATGGCTGAAATGTCACCTCGATATGGACGGTGCCGCCCGGAAGCACACGTTCTTCCTTCGCGCGCGCCTCACGAATGATGGCCCGCCTTTGCCCCTTCTCCATCTCGGAGACAAGGCTTATCGACTTAAAGGTGACGTCCCGGAACTCATTTCTATGTAACGTATCTACAAGCTCATGGACCTCGTCGAGTGATACCGCGGAGATATCCCGCTCACTAAAATACATGTTTTCGCGGCGCACAGGATCTTTTAGTCCGTCCAGGAGGAGCGTGACCTCCAGCTTGCAGGTGCCCGCGCCGATCCTGTTCAGGGTGGTGTCAAACGCCTGCAGCACAAAGGCGCCAACCAGCTCGGACGAGATATCCTCATCATCCACGACCTGCGCCCTAAAAGTCCTGGTAACCCCGGTATCCTTGTCCCTGACGGTCACCGACACTGGGATCGCCCTGGGCTCCACGCCAAGCCTGCCGAGAATGCCGCTCATCCTGTCCTGGGATATGATACCGACGGGCATGCCGGGAGAACCTACCTTGAAGGGCATTGAGAGCCCGGTCACCACATGGTGGATATATGCGGCGGTAGCATATAATCCCACATCCCCCTTGGCCAGAAACGGATGGCCAAAGGCCAGGAATTCATCTCCTCTCACATATGTCACTGTCCCGATGGCCGTGACACTCGCATCACCGCGCATGAGCTGAACACCTATCGCGCTCCCGGGCAAGAGTGCCGGGCTCTTGCCAGCCATGTCCTGCCCAGGGCCTCCCCCGGACCCGCCTGACTGGATGAACCTGAGGTTTACCATATTTGAAGGCATTGAGTTGCTAAGCCCCTTCTCTAGCCTTGCAAGTGCCCTGCCGGAAATCCCCTGGACCATTACCGGCGTTACAATGGGAGTACCCCTTACCGGGACGGGCGGGACATATCCTTCACGGAGGTATGACTTGCTCCCAGAGGCGCCGTCCCCGAGGGTATAGACCTTCCCCCGGGCGCGTTCCTGGAAATCGAATATCTTCATCATCCGTTCCGCCGGGGTGACAAGGGCAATATTATGGTCGGAGAATTCATAGCCGTAGGAGAGAGCGCCTGCCAGTTTCCCCGAGAGGTATACGGGACTTCCGCTCATGCCGGCAGCAAGCCCGCCCGTCTTCTTGATGAGATCCCCTCCGAGCCGTACCAGGATCATATCCCCGTCCGGCACATCTCCCTTGAGAACCGCGAGTACCTCCACGTCGAAGTCCTCGACCCTGGTCCCCTGTATCACTGTTTTACCCGTGCCCCTCATGCCGGGCCGGATATCGCCGAGCGGCATTATCCCCTGAATATCCGGGGACTCCGTAGTAGCCGCGGAAACATGGACAGGCGGGGATGCCCCCCCGC
>DUSO01000052.1 GCA_012842565.1 Bacillota bacterium | reverse complement strand
CCGGAAGAGGATAAAGTTGGTCGAGGAAGGGTAGGCCTCTACCCCGTGGCTGATAAGGGCCTGGAAAACCTTTTCCCTTTCGGCCGTGATTTCAGCGACTATACGCCCCACTTCATCCCGGTGGTCGAGCACCTCCTGTGCCACGAGGATAGAGATTGCGCTGCAGTTATACGGCAGCCTGGCACGGTCGACTTGCTTCGCAAGGGAAGGCCCCATGACCCCGTAGCCTATACGGAGCCCCGCAAGGCCAAAGGCTTTTGAGAGCGTCCTGAGTATTATGATCTTATCCCCGGTCTTACCGGGCTCCCTGACTTCGTCTATGAATGTATCTCCGCAAAACTCGTGGTAGGCCTCATCTACCACTACAATCCCCCTGGCGTTTCGTATGATGTATCTCAAGTCCCCGGTAAACACGGTGCCAGTGGGGTTATTGGGATTGCATAGAAATGCAAGGCTCTCCTGGTCCTGAAGTTCACCGAGTAGCGCATCTACGTCGAGAGAAAAGTCCTTTTTTAGCGGGATCTCGGCGACCGGGAGCCCCGCCACCTCCGAAATATGGCGGTACATTGTGAAGGTGGGGTGGAGCGTGACAACTTTTGAGACCCGCTCTCTCATGGCGAATATGATCATCTGTATCAATTCATCGGAGCCAGCGCCGATGACGACCATGTCCTCACGGACGCCCAAAACCCGGGCAATGGAATGCCGGAGCTCGGCTGCGTCCGGGGAAGGATACCGGTTGAATGGCAAATTCATAAGGGATTCGGCCACCCGGCGCTTGATTGGGTATGGTAGATCATAAGGGCTTTCGTTGGCACTCAGCCTTATGCGCCGGGCAATGCACCGGGCAGCACCCGCCTGCTGCCGGGGGGGGGCCTGCTGAATATCCCCATTCTCAAATCGAATCTTCATTGAATTTGCATGGGCTTCGAGCCCCTCTATCTGAGCGAGCCTTATTACATGCGGCGCCACATTGCGCGCCGCTTCCGGGCTCATCCTTACGATATTCACCGGTTTGAAGAAGTCCTGGGTACCAAGGGTGCCCCTGTACCTGGCAGAGCCCATGGTCGGTAGCACGTGGTTGGGGCCGGCAATGTAGTCGCCCACTGGCTCAGGGCTGTACGGCCCCAGGAAAACCGTCCCTGCATTACGGACCTTGTCCAGGAGGGCCATGGGGTCCTTAACCAGCAACTCCAGGTGTTCTGGTGCGTAATCATTGGCAATCTCCATCGCCTCATCGAGCGAATCCACAAGCAGGATTGCACCGTTTTCGTCGAGGGACTTTGCCGCAGTCTCCCGTCGGGGGAGGGCGGGCAATAGCGCGTTGATCTCCCGCGCAACCTCGTCAGCAAGCCACACAGAGGTAGTAATCAAAATCGGAGATGCAAGCGCATCGTGTTCCGCCTGCGAGAGAAGATCTGCGGCGACAAACCTGGGATCTGCAGTGGAATCCGCTATAACCAGTACCTCGCTAGGGCCGGCAAGCATGTCGATCCCCACATCCCCATATACCAGCTTTTTTGCAGTAGTGACATAAACATTTCCTGGCCCTACGATCTTGTCCACTGCAGGTACCGTCTCCGTTCCGTAGGCCATGGCCGCGATAGCCTGGGCCCCTCCCACTTTGAAGATCCTCGATACTTTGCAAATATCTGCGGCGACCAGGACAAAAGGATTTGCCACCCCGCCGGGGCCGGGGGGCGTGCACATGACGATTTCCTCTACTCCCGCGACGTTGGCGGGAGTAGAGGTCATGACAACAGTTGAAGGATAGGCCGCCGTCCCCCCGGGCACGTAGATGCCTACTCTCTTGAACGGCACTATCACCTGCCCGAGCAGGCTGCCAT
>DUSO01000051.1 GCA_012842565.1 Bacillota bacterium | reverse complement strand
CGCCCCCGGACGCCGAGGCAAGCCCTCAGCCGGTCCCGGGCCGCCGCGGCCGGTCTTCATCCGCCCCTTAGCCGGTCTCTAGCCGATCTTTGCCCGGCTCTTTGCCCGGCCGTTTACTCGAGCCAATTACACAACCATATAAGTTATACCGCGAAAAACTCAAAATGTGAACCCTCGCCGGACTTGCGTTGTCGCCCGGACTTGCCCTCCGCCCAAGTTGCTTCCCCCGCTCAGCTGGGCGGCCTCAGGTTTCGTGGGCCGGGATTGCGAACAGGTCGGTATTTACCATCCCCCGGGATTCGGGATACTTAAGGCCGAATACCCGGCACCCTTCTCCGTAGGGCTCGCGCATGTAGGCGATACCAGTATGGCGCCCGGCTTCCAGGCTGAGTTCATGCCCGGCACTCCCGCTTCGAGTCGGCGCCGAAATATGCGTCGCGAATAAAGGGATCGTTTAGTAAATCCCTGCCCTTCCCTTCTTTTACGATCCTCCCTGTCTGTAATACATAAGCATAGTCCGCGATGGCCAGGGATTTCCGCGCATTCTGTTCGACAAGCAGCACTGTCACCCCCTGGCGGTTGACTTCCTGGATGAGTCCTAAGACCTGGTTTGTCAGGAGCGGAGAAAGTCCAAGAGACGGCTCATCCACTAGCAACATACCGGGCCTGCTCATGAGCCCCCGACCAAGGGCCAGCATCTGCCGTTCACCACCGCTCAGGGTTCCCGCATATTGGCCCTGTCTCTCCTTTAGCACAGGAAACAAAGCATAGACGCGTTCCAGATTCTCCTTTATCTCTGAACGGCTCCAACGACAGTAGGCGCCTGCCAGCAGGTTTTCGTGGACGGTCAGGTTCGCAAAGATCTGCCGGCCTTCCGGTATGTGCACGATGCCAAGGGACACGATTTTATGCGGCACGCGCGGCAGGGGCGAACCCTTGTAAAGTATCTCCCCGCGATAGGCTACCAGGCCGGAAATCGCGTTCAAAAGGGTGCTTTTCCCGGCCCCATTTGCACCCACCAGGGCCACAGTGGTTCCTTCGTGCACCTTCATGTTGACCCCTTTTAATGCGTGGACTGCCCCATAGAAGACGTCAAGGCCCTTTATCTCGAGCATAACCCAATCCCCCAAGCATAGTCTGATCCGGTCGCAACCTGCCCCGGGCGCAGCCCGGCCTGAACATAACTTGGTCCAAGCGTGATTCAATCCTCCCCGAGATAGCACCTGACAACATCCTCGTTGCAGCGCACCTCATCCCAATGTCCTTCGGCCAGCTTTTCCCCAAAGTTCATTACCACGATGTGGTCGGATACATCCCGTATCAGGTCCATCGTATGTTCAATCACGATGATGGTGAGGTCAAACTGGTCGCGTATCCTGTGAATCAGCTCTTTGAGACGGTCAGTTTCTTCAGGATTGAGCCCTGCGGCTGGCTCATCCAACAGCAGGAGTCTCGGCCTGGTTATCAGCGCCTTTACAATCTCGAGGGTCTTTTGAAGTCCATACGGCAGTTCGCCTGCACCCGCCGTCGCCACATCGCCGAGCCCGAACATAGAAAGCATGTTCAGGGATTCCTCGGCGAGCCGGGACTCGATGCGTCTGACCCTGGGGAGCCTCAAGAGCCCTTCCCAGAAGCCATAAGTGGCTCTTAAGTGTCCCGCGCTCATCACATTATGAAGGACCGTAAGTTCCTTAAAGAGGTGAATTTCCTGGAAGGTCCTTGCTATGCCTAATCTCGCTATCTGAAATGGATGAAGGCCTTGGACTTCACGCCCGTCCAGCACCACGAGGCCACGGTCCGGGCGCGTCACGCCGCTTATGATGTTGAACACGGTGGTCTTGCCTGCGCCGTTGGGCCCGATCAGCCCCACGATCTCGCCCTTGAGCACCTGAAAGGATAGTCCATTGACAGCCAGCACCCCACCAAATCGTTTCTCAACCTGCCGTACCTCTAGAAATGCCGGGGCGGAATCACGCCTGTTTGAACCCATTGTCCTTCACACCCTCTTTCACGACGCCCGGCCCGAATGCGCGCCCGGACAGGCCGGCCAGCCATGCCCGCGAGAATTCCCATGTTCCGAACACACCTGTGGGCCTGAAGATGATGAAGATGAGGATTATGGTGCAGTATAGCACCATCCTCAACTCCGCCGTTGCCCTCAACATCTCCATGAGGAGAGCCAGGAATATGGTGCCGAGGATCACCCCGGTCTGGCTGTATAGGCCGCCGAAGAACACCATTATCAAGTACTCGGCTGAGATGGGTATTCCGAACATGTCGGGGGAAAGGTAACCCAGGTAGAATGCGAGCAGCCCTCCGGCAAGGCCTGAAATGCCGGCGGCAAAGGCAAAGACTATCTCCTTTGTCACAAAGGCGTTCACCCCATACACCTGGGCGGCAACCTCATCCGTCCTGGTGGAAACGCACGCCCTTCCATACCTGCAGAGCTTGAAGTTCCTCACCAGCGCAATTGTCAGAAATGCAGCCAGCAGCACGTGCCAGAGTCGCGTGATATTCGGAATTCCGATAAGTCCTATGGCGCCCCCGGTTATTCCTGTTGAGACGTTTAGGATAGACTCGATCCCATAGCCAAAGGCTATGGTAGCCAGTGAAAAGTGAACCCGGCGAAGTTTCAAGCTGGGGTAGCCGACCACAAGGCTCACGACCACACTTGCAACTACCCCCGCGGCAAGGCTCAGCAAAAATGGCGCCTGGTACCTCGTCGCAACGATACCGGCCGCGTATGCCCCGGTCGCAACAAAGGCGGCCTGGCCAAGGGAAAAAAGTCCGGTCATCCCCGTTAACAAATATACGCCCTGCGTGATTATGACCAGGATAAAGACGTTTATCAGGACCCCTTCAAGGAAAGACATGAGCTTACCCCCCGATATCCTCCGGGCCGAACCAGGCAGGCTAGATTTTTTCTTCCGTTACGCGTCCCGAAAGCCCCTGCGGCCTGAGCAATAATAGCACGATGAGCACAGTAAACGTTATGGCCGGGCTGACAGATGAGCTTATGTATGCGCACGTAAACGTCTCCAGAAGCCCGATGAGCAAGCCTCCCCATATGGCCCCCGTGAGGTTGCCGAGCCCGCCTACCATACAAGAGAAGAAGGCCTTGAATACCATGTTGCCGATATCGGCATACACCGCGTACTTGACCCCGAGGAGCGACCCTCCAATCCCGGCCAAGAGTCCCGCCATCAAGAACGTGCCCGCAACCACCCAGTCGATATTGATCCCCATGAGCTGGGCCGCCTTGAGGTTATATGACGCCGCCCGGATGGCGAGCCCGATCCTGGTCCTGAATAATACATACGTTAGGCACATGAGCGACAATATTGCTATAACCAGCATTACCACATCTATCCTTGGTATCATAAGGCCGCGGAATGTAAAGCTACCCGTCAAAAAGGCACTTGGGTAGGATTCTATGTTGCCTTTACTTATGTAAGTAAGCAAGGCCGCCACCAGGTTGAACACGGTTAATGATGCTATAAAAAAGAATACGGAAGACTGGCCGCGTCTCCTGAGAGGTCGGAGGGTAGCCCTTTCAGTCCCCATGCTGGCGAGCCCGGCCCCTATGACTGCAATGACGAGCGCCAGCGGGACCGGAAACCGCAAGTACCGGACGCACCAGTAACTGAGGTAGGTGCCAATGGCGATCATCGCGCCGTGAGAGAAGTTCACGAT
The DNA here is from genome assembly GCA_012842565.1 of Bacillota bacterium. Classification (GTDB taxonomy): domain Bacteria; phylum Bacillota; class SHA-98; order Ch115; family Ch115; genus DUSO01. Next base: position 14,915 of record DUSO01000051.1, on the reverse strand, counting down.
CCCCAGTATGTTATACACAAGTGAGAACCCCACGGCCAAGAGAGAGTACATTGACCCTACTGATATCCCGTTCAACAACTGCTGGAAGAACATTCTACCACCCCACTCAAGCCCGCTCCGGAGGGCCGGGGATCTTGTGGCAGCCCGGTGCGGTAAGCCCGGGCTGCCGCCCCGGGCCCCTACAGTGAACTATAGGTTAACTATAGCTCTGCGGGATACATAAGCTTAATGGGCTTGCGGGTACCGTCCGGCTCCCACCTGAAGACCCACGAAGGCATGTTAACTGGCCTGTGAGTCTTGGGATTCATGGTAAACTTGCCGTCGCCCATCAGGATCGGAACGTCTTTCAGGTTCTCTATGGCGTCCCTGATCTTCTCCGGGTCTGTGCTCCCGGCATTCTTGATCGCCGTTACTGCGAGGGTCATGTCATCGTATCCGAAGAGCGTATGGTAGGTCACGACCGGCTCCCCGAACCTCTTCTCATAGTTCTTGAGGAAGCTTGCAAACCTGGGGTCGCTGAAATCCACGTTGAACATGAAGTGGACCCCTTTTGCCACCTCAATCCCGCCGCAGGCATTCACAAAAGGCGGGTCGGAGAGGCTATTGCTTCCGAGGATGACCGCGTCTATCCCCAACTCACGCGCCTGTTTCACCTGCATGCCACCTGCTTGAGCATACTGGGGGAGGTAGAGTACATCCGGGTCTTTAGGCTTTATCTGGGTGAGCTGGGCCTTGAAATCCACTGTGCCGCCCGCATACTCTATGTAGGCAACCACGGTGCCGCCATGCGCCTGGAAGTAGTCTCTAAAGGCCTCCGCCTGGGAGGTGGAGTAGGAGTTTGCCTTGTCGGTCAGGACCGCTGCCGTCTTAGCGTTCAGTTCCTCGAGCGCAAACCTGGCCATCATCTGGCCCTGCTCTATACAGCTCGGCTGGGCCAGGAATGAGTATCTGTTTACCTTTCCGGGCGCGGGCATCGTGACCTTCGGCTCCATTGGCTGCCCCAGTATCGGCACACGTTTCTGTTCTGCGATAGGCGCTATCGCGAGGCTTATGTTGCTGAAGTGAGTGCCCAGGACGACACATGCGCGATCCTGATCTACTAGCTTTCTATAAGCATTCACGCCTTCCGCAGGAGAGCCCTTATGGTCATAGGCGATAAATTTGATCTGCCGCCCCAGCACTCCCCCCGCCGCATTGATCTCTTCTGCACGCAGCAGGGCGCCGTTTCTCTCCTGAGTGCCCCAGAGACTGGTAGGTCCAGTGAGCGCCGTGATGAGCCCGATAACGATAGGCTCGTCTTTTGCAGCGGCTCCTACACTTGCCATGAGGCTACCAACCAGGACCAAGCTGAGAACCAACCCAATGAGACGTTTCACCTTTCTCGACCTCCTTATCCTACATACTTGTTATGCCTGCCCTGGAACTGCCTGGCCAATTTCATCGATGGCACCGCCTGAAGGCCGACATGGACGACTTGCTACAAAGCCTTCATATGAATAGCCCCTTGCGGGCACACACGGACGCAGATTGCGCATCCCACACATTCCTCCGGGATGACAACGGCCTTTCCGTCTTGCTCGACGATCGCCGTGCAGTGGCCGAGCTCTACGCATTTGAGACAGTCGATGCATTCATCATAATCGATGGTGGCAACGGCCTGCTCCACGACTAGATCCCGGCTGGCCTTGAGATACTTCAGAGACATCCCTGTAATGTCTTTGAATGAGGAATATCCCTGTTCCTCGAGGAACTTCTCCATCCCATTCACGATGTCGCGAATGACTGAAAACCTCTCCCACATGATCACCGTGCACGCCGTGACCAGGGTAGCACCCCACATCATCATCATGATGGCGTCCTGCCAGGTGCTGATGCCGCCCCCCCCGATGACGGGGATCTTGAGCGCCCTGGCTGCCTGGGCGACCAGCGCAAATGACTGGTTGAGGCAGACCGGCCCGCCCAGGCTCCCGAAAGAAGCCCCGTCCAGGAAGGGATAATCGGGCTTCCCCCCGGCGTAGATATCCACCTTGGGCAAGGCTGACTGTCCCCCTGCAATGCATATCCCGTCAGCGCCCGCCCTCTCGCATGCAAGCGCAGTCACGGTGATGTCGTTGACGTTTGGGGTGAGCTTGGGCACCACCGGGATACTGACCGCCTCTTTCACGGCCTTGGTAACCGCATAGCACGTATCCGGATTCTGCCCGATTGCCGCCCCGTGAGACTCCTTGATGGCCTCGCCCATGCGCTTTACCGAAAAACTTATGTTGGGACAGATGAGGTTGAGCTCTATGGCGTCCGCCCCCGCCTGCTCAAAGCCCCTGGCCAGCGTCTGCCACCCTTCTAAGTCCTCAGAAGGATGCGTGATATTGACGAATATGACTAGGTTGGTCCTCTCCTTGGCGCGCCTGACAAGCTCGAACCCTTCATCCATGTCAAGTCGCCTGTCATGGCAGACGATGCTCGCTTCCCCGGGGACCGAATACATGCGCAGCTGGCCCGGCCATGGCTGGCGCATGAGAGAGAGCTTCGTGGATACCGCCGCGGCGCCGTTATCCTCGCACTTGATGAGCTTCTCAATTGAACTGGTTTCCGGCCCGGATGCAGCTACGAAAGGATTCCGGAGCTTCAGGCCTGCAAATTCAACCTCTGTTGTCACGGCTGCCTCAACTCCTTTGAGAATCTTTCCAGGGCTAAGAATCTTTCCAGAGAGCGGTCGGGTTGACTGGTTTGCCCTGCTCTGCCGAGATGTATGCCGCCTTGATTATTGCGAGGGCCGCAAGGCCGTCGACGGCCCGGCAACCCCAGGGTGCGGGCGCACCTTCCGCCACGCACTTTACAAATGTCGCAATCTCACTCTCATACCCCAGGGAGGACTCCTCATCTATAGCCGGGTGCGTCCAACCCACTGACATATCCGCCTTTTCAACGACATAGGAATAGCCCACAGTGCTGTAAACTGTTATGGGCGAGCCTAGAGTGACGTTAATCTTGATACTGCCCTTGGTCCCATATATCTCGATGGCGTCGTCCATGCCGCCCAGGGTTATGTAGTTGCCCTCTATAAAGCCGTATGTGCCGTCCTCCATTGTCAAGAGCGCTGCGCCCCAGTCCTCGCCCTCGAGCTTCTTGTGCACCAGGTTGCGCTCGCCCCCGCCGCTCCTCTTTGCTATGACTTCAACGACCTCCTGGCGCGTGAGCCAGCGGATAAAGCCCGCCGGATGGATGGCCAGGTGGATGAGGGACCCGCCGCCACAGTATTCTAATGTCTGAGCATATGGAGAATGTGAACCGTTGTGGTTTTCCTTTGCCTTCACGAACAGGACCTGGCCAATTGCCCCCTCCTCGATTATCTCTCGTGCCCTCCTAATGGCTGGAGCAAAGATCCAATCCTCTGCGTAAAACAGCGTCCTTCCCGCTGCCTCAAAGGCCCGGACCATTTCCCTGGCATCCTCAAGGGTGGTGGCCAGGGGTTTCTCGCATATGGCATGTTTTCCTGCAGCCGCTATAGCAAGGCCGACCTCATGGTGCAGGAAGTTAGGAACACATATGCTAACCAGGTCTATGTCGGGATCCTCGAGCATCTCCCGGTAATCGGTATATCGCCCAGGAATGCCGTGGGCGTCTGCAAATTCTGTGAGCCTGCCCTTGTCGCGCCCGGCTGCCGCCACGACCTCCACGCCCGGGCACCTCTCATAGGCCTTGATATGTAAGTCCGCTGCAAACTTGGTGCCGACGATGCCGACCTTGACCGTCTTCGCTGCCTTTGCCATGCCATCCCCTCCAGAGTGATGCCAGCCAAGGCTGGCACGAATGATTGCCCTCGGATTCTCGTCTCTAGATTCTCAGGACCCTAGGTTCCCGGGACTCTCCGGGTTCCAGGGTCGCCTTTGCCCCGCCGGCCGGCCTGGCTCCTAACCTCAGACTTTCCTTGGCCTCCAGCACCTCCCGGCACGCCTGCACGATGTGATCCGCCGTAAGCCCGTACTTGCGCGCTATATCCGCATCGGGCCCCGACTCGCCAAACACATCCCTAACCCCTACCCTCTTTATGAGAACCGGGTAGTGCTCACCTAATACCTCGGCAACAGCGCTGCCAAGGCCTCCTATGATGTTATGGTTCTCAACAGTTACCACTGCGCCCGTCTCTGAGGCGGCCTCGAGTATCCCGGCTTGATCGATGGGCTTAACACAGGAGATGCCGAGCACTTTGGCCGACACGCCCTGGTGGAACAGAATATTGCAGGCTTCCAGAGCCGCATGGGCCATTATGCCAAGAGCTATGATGGTGATGTCGCTTCCATCGACGAGAAGTTTGGCTTTGGGAATGTCGGAGAGCTGTAGCTTTATGCGACCGGCATTCTCCGAGGCTTGAGTAGCTTCATCAGAGAAGATCACAGGATATGCATCTCGCGCTATGCGTAGATATACCGGGCCGGGCACGTCCGCGGCATACTTTACCGCCAGGCGGGTCTCCACCGCATCAGCCGGCTCCAAGACCGTCATGTTTGGAATAGCCCTCATCAGCGCGATATCTTCGATAGCCTGGTGGGTCGCGCCTGTCTTGCCTGTGAAAAGACCTGAATAGGCTCCACAGATCTTCACATTCAACTTCGGGTAAGCGACAGAGATGCTCACCTGGTCGCATGCTCGCTTGGTGGCAAAGACACAGAAAGTTGTCACGAAAGGTATGTAGCCCACTGTGGCGAGCCCAGCGGCGATGCCCGTCATATTCTGTTCGGCAATGCCGCATTCAACAAAGCGCTCAGGGATCTCTTTCGCGAATTTTATACTTCTGGTTGATTCGGCAAGGTCAGCGTCCAGCACTACCACCCTGGGGTTGTCCTTACCAAGCTCGACCAAGGCGTCCCCAAAAGCTTCGCGGATAGAAACCGGGGCCCCGGCAGGAGCAAACCTGGCAATCACAAGCCGCCACCCCTTCCTTGGCCGGAAATGATCGGGGTTATGGTGCCGCAGGGCGAAGTGCCACATCCGGTCCCGTCTTCGCTCAAGACATTGATTTCGCGTATCGCCTGCCGGAATTCCTCATCAGTTGTCGGCCGGGAATGCCATTTAACCTGGCCTTCCATGAACGACACCCCTTTGCCCTTGACGGTATGGGCAATTATGACCGTCGGCACCCCCCTTGTATCCCGGGCTCTATGAAACGCTCCGAGCAACTGCTCGAAATCGTGGCCGTCGACCTCTATCACAGACCAGCCAAATGAGCGCCACTTGTCGGTATAGGGTTCAAGGGGCATGATTTGGGCGATGGGGGCAACAAGCTGGAGCTTGTTGTAATCGACGATCGCCGTGAGGTTGTCGAGCCCCCGGTTGCCGGCAAACATCGCCGCCTCCCAGACCTGGCCTTCCTGCGTCTCCCCGTCTCCCAGGAGGCAATAGACCCTGAATTGCCTCCCTCCTATTTTGGCCCCCACGGCCATTCCGCAGGCGGCGGACAGCCCCTGCCCCAGAGAGCCGGTAGACATATCCACCCCTGGAGTCTTAGTCATGTCCACGTGACCCTGAAGCCTGCTATCAATAGCATCAAAGGTAAGTAGCTCACTGGTCGGGAAGAAACCCCGCTCCGCCAGGACCGCATACAGGGCAGCGCTGGCATGCCCTTTTGACAGGACAAACCGGTCGCGTTCCGGCCAGCCCGGCTCCTCAGGGGATACCCTCATGACTTTGAAAAAAAGCGATACGAGTATCTCCACAGAAGACAAGGAACCACCGGGATGCCCTGCCCTGGAATTGTGGATCATCGTGACGATGTGGCGGCGGACCCGTCGTGCCACCTCACCCAGTTGTTCCACGGAGAATTCCGCGGGTTGTTCCATGCAAAGTCACCTCGCTCTTTTCCGTCCTTGCAACTCCCATGCCTGCGGCCGACACGAGGCGCGGGACAAGGGACAACCCGTCATAGCTGGTCAGTATGGGTCCGGGATATGCCATACAGGGGGAGTGGGACAAGGGTTAGCCCATCATGGCAGTTACGCCAGCATACTTCTACAGGTGTGCTGGCACAACTGCTCCAATTTGGTACACCTGGCAGTACACTGTGCCATTCCGGTACACTCCCGTGGCGACACACTGCCCGGGTACGCCTCTATGCCGCGGCCTGTAACCGGCTTGTAGCCCCCGGGAGCGAAGAAAGTCAGCTACATTCTCCCCGTGCGATACAGAATTTCTTGAGTTTCCTGTATAGGGTATTCCGTCCGATGCCGAGCAGCTGAGCAGCACGCGATATGTTTCCATTACAGGCCTTTAGGGCCTCCAAGATCGCGCCCTTCTCGAGCTGTTCAATGGATTGTGGGAGGTTGTCTTGTGATACAATGTCCCCCGTCCGGGCAGGTGGCGGCGCTGAAATGGATGCAGGGAGGGCCACGGCTGCAGGCACGGCCGTGGCATGAGTTTGAAGGATGTCTCTGGGCAGGCATTCCACCGTGACCACGAGTGTGCCGGACTGGCCGGACTGGCTGGCATTCCCGCTGGCGGCTATTACCGCCCGTTCGAGTATGTTCTGCAATTCACGTACATTGCCCGGGAAATGATAACGTGACAACACGTCTAGTGCTTCCTGGCTTATCTTCACGCCACCTTCATGGGTAGGCAAGAGCGGTAACCTTGACAGCCGCAACCGCTCCAGGAAGTGGTCGACAAGGAGAGGGATGTCCCGGGCTCGTTCCCTCAACGGGGGGATCTTGATGTTCACGACGTTGAGACGGTAATAGAGATCCTCTCTAAACCGCCCGGCTCGCACTTCCTCCAGGAGGTCCCGGTTTGTGGCGGCAATGACCCGCACATCTACAGGGATTACTTCAGTACCGCCGACCCTTATCATCTGCGAGTCCTCGAGGACTCGTAGCAGTTTGGCCTGCATCTCAAGGGGCATGCTCTCGACCTCGTCCAAGAAGAGCGTGCCGCCTTCAGCAAGCTCGAATTTCCCGGGTTTGCCCCCGCGCCGGGCCCCGGTGAAGGCGCCCTCCTCATAGCCAAAAAACTCGCTCTCGATCAGTTCTGTCGGAACTGCCGCACAATTAATGGCGACAAAAGGGCCCTCCCTCCTTGCGCTTTCATTGTGGATGGCCTGTGCAAACAGCTCCTTTCCGGTTCCGCTTTCTCCCTGGAGGAGAATCCGCGATCCGGTGCCTGCGGCAGCCCTGGCAAGCTTTATAGCCTCCAAAAGGGCCGGGTCTCTGCCCACTATGTCATCAAAGGTGAATCGCGCATGTGCGCCGACCATCCTATGCACGAGGCTCCTCACCCGGTCCATCCTATTGAATATGGCGAGTGTCCCAATCGGGTTCCCGTCTGCGTCACGAAGGAGACGGGTAGTGACAAGACACCTCGTCGTGCCCCCCTTAGTGCGTATCGAGATCTCATGTTCCCTGAATTCCTGGTCCCTTGACTGCTTGAAAACCTGCAGGACGGACGGGAAAAGGCCAAATCCTTCACCAAGCGGCCTCCCGACAACCTCGCGCGGGTCCATCCCGAAAATGCGGAGGGCGGCCCGGTTCACCCGGGTGACCACACCGTCGGCCGCGACTGCTACAAGGCCGTCACTCATGGAGTCAAAGACCGTCTTGAGGAATCTATTCAGGGTGCGTATCTCGTGCATGGACCGTTTCAGCGCAAGTTCCCTCTCGATCGCCTCAGACATACCGGCGACGATCCCGAGGGTGTGCTTGTGAACAAGTTCCCGCCGGCCGGTCATATTGAGAACTCCGATTATACGGCCCCCATCGTCGTGAATGGGCGCAGCAGAGCAGGTCACCCAGTGTATATGGGCATTGTAGTGTTCCGCTCCCACGACCTGGATCGGCTCGTCCAGCACAAGGGCAAGGCCAATCGCATTTGTCCCGACGTTTGATTCACGCCTGCTTGCGCCTGGCAAGAAGGAAACCCGGCTCGTCTCCTTGAGGACCTGTTCATCTCCTATGGTCCTCAGCAGGAAACCATCCGAGTCGGCAATATCCACGCGGAAGCCTGATCCGGCCACGAGCCTGTAGAGCATCTCCATGAAATACCAGGCAGTGGAAATAAGGTCTTTATTGGCGGCCATCCGCGCTTCCAATTCCCTTTCGTCTGCAAGGTCAAAACACTTGGTGTCATATGGATCAAGCCCGAAGGCCCTCGACCTTCTCCAGGACTCCGCGATTACAGGCCTTACCACCGCAGTATCGACGTTCCCGGTCTGAATGAATTCTCGCCATGCTGCCTCTATTCGGGCGAATTCCCTCTCCCTCTCCCATGAAGGGGTATTCTCCTCCATCGGGGAGTCAGCCATGTCAGGACTCATAGCAGATGTCTCCTTCAATGGTCTCACCTCGCTGCCCTGCAAGATGTACCGCGTATTGAAGACGTGCCGCGTATTCTCGTTGGCGCGAGCCTGCCTGACAATTTACCTGATGACTTTTTCGCCATAAGGCTCCTCCATCCTGCTCTGATCTCGCGTTCAGGAGAGGGAAATCAGAGTAAGACATGGAATCTGTGAATAAGGCGCGGAATCTACTGGCAGCCAGCTCGGCCGGCAGCCAGAAACCGGCCATGCTATCCTGGCCTGGCGCGACGTGGCATGGGTCCGTACGTGGCACGGGTCCGCCGGCACCTAAGGTCGGCATTTATTTTGCAAGGGATATCTACCCGGGTGCTCGCCCTTGTCAGCCCCGCCCCGATAACCCTACAATCCATGTCCCGGGGTCCCCGCCGGGCTGGGCTGGCGTAGAAAGAAAACTTAAATCTTTGGAGGAATAGCAACCGTGGATACAGACATTCTTCGGGTCGACATGCAAAGCCTGAGACTGAAGCGTGAGATGACCAATGAGGCATACCGGATGCTGGGTGGGCGGAGCTTCATAGCCCGGGCCCTCCTGAACGAGGTCAGGGCTGACTCGCACCCCCTCGGCCGTCACAATAAGCTCATAATACTCCCCGGTATCCTGGGAGGCACTCCTGCCCCATGCGCAGGAAGGCTCTCAGCGGGTGGCAAGAGCCCGCTCACCGGCGGCATCAAGGAGAGCAACGCAGGGGGCGTTGCCGGGCATAAGCTTGCGAGACTCGGGATAAAGGCCCTCATATTCGAGGGGAAACCGAGACAACAGGGTGAGCTCTACCTCCTTCTTCTTACAAGAGACTCCCAGGAACTCATCCCATGCCCCGAGCTAAAGGGCCTTGGGGTATATGAGGCGGCGGAGCGGCTTCATGAAAGATACGGGAAGAAGGCCGGTATCATCCTCATCGGTCCAGCCGGAGAGATGCAGCTCACAGCAGCCGGGATCACGAATACCGACATGGATGGAGAGCCAAGCAGGTACTGCGGCCGGGGAGGCCTTGGGGCGGTTATGGGGTCAAAGGGGCTAAAGGCCATAGTCATAGACGATTCTGGCACCCGGGCTCCTGGGAGCCATGATAAGAAAAGGTTCAATGAGATAGTAATGGAGATAGTGAGATTAATCCGGGAGACCCCCCAGACCGCCGTGGTCTACCGTAACTATGGCACTGCCGCCCTTGTATCCACGACCAATGCCATAGGCGGGCTTCCCACGCGCAATTTCAGCACGGGCTCCTTTGAAGGGGCGGAGAGGATATCCGGAGAGGCCTTAAGAAACCTCATCCTCGAGAGGGGAGGCCTTGCCACCCATAGCTGCATGCCCGGGTGCCCGATAGGATGCTCTAATCTACTCCCGGGGAAAGACGGCAAGAAGCTGGTAAGTCCCCTGGAGTATGAAACGATTGGCCTACTGGGCTCCAACTGTGGCATCGATGACCTGGATGCAATCGGGGAGATGAACTGGCTTTGCAACGACCTCGGGGTGGACACAATTGACGTTGGTGGGGCCATAGGTGTTGCGATGGAGGCGGGGCTCATACAGTTCGGCGACTCCCGGGGTGCCATTAACCTCATCAAGGAGATCGGCAGGGGCACCGTCCTGGGGAGGGTGATAGGCCACGGGGGAGCGCTAACCGCAAGGGTGCTGGGAGTAATGAGAGTCCCGGCAGTGAAGAGTCAGATAATGGCCGCATATGAGCCGCGGGGGATAAAAGGACTCGGGGTAACCTACGCTACATCTGCCATGGGGGCTGACCACACAGCGGGGAACACAGTGCGGGTGGATATAGATCACCATAAGGCAGAGGGCCAGGTAAGGGCGTCGAGGAATGCCCAGCTTACCGCGACGATTTACGATTCCCTCGGGATGTGCCTCTTTGTGGGGACAGCGGTAAAGGGCCGGATAGACCTCCTCGCGGATCTTGTCTCCTCGCACCTCGGTGTCCCATGCTCAGCGGACGATCTCCTCGCGCTTTCGCGGGAGACCATCATGGTTGAGAGGGAATTCAACCGCCGTGCCGGCTTCACAAAAGCGCACGACAGGTTGCCGGAGCATTTCAGCGAGGAGGTAAACCCGGCCTCCGGGACCGTTTTTGACGTTCCCGAGGAGGAACTGGACCGAATCTGGGATGGAGAATAGGCGCGACGGGGAGTAGACTATTAGGCGAGGAATAGGCGGAATCCACAGGAATGGAGGTAGACCGCCGGCCCGCGGGACTTGAGGTCGCGAGGGCTTTATGGCGGCGAGAGCAATGAAAGTCAAAGTTCGTCTCGGCCCCGGAGTTGCTGCCAGGCTCTCTTATGCCGATGCAGGGCCCTCCTGGGTCGATGCCGGGCCCCGGGGTGCGAGCCCGGCCGTCGAGAGACAGGAGCACATTCGGGTGCAGGCAGGTTCAACGAAAGGTGAACTCATGGTCGAACTCCCGGACAACACCCCAATCCGGGATTTGGTCAAGGGCCTCGGCATCAGTTCACCAGAATACCTTCTGGTGATCGTAAACGGCCATGTGCCTCCGGCCGATACTCCACTTTCAGATGGAGATCAGGTCATGATCGTATACCCATTGAGCGGGGGGTGAGTTGCACAGGGCTTTGCCACCGCCGGGCGTCGTCTACCGCCGGCGCGGACGGGGTCAGGCGCTGCCAAACCTGAATTTCTCGAGGATTCCTTCGAGGTCTTTTGCTATGTTGCCGATAGCCGCAGCAGCGTCCGCCACCTGCTCCATCGAGGCGCTGACCTCCTGAGCCGAAGCTGCGATCTCTTCTGCGCCGCTCGCTGTCTCCTCTGAGATAGCCGAGACATTCCTCACGGCATCCTGGACGCTCACGCTCCTCGTGGCCATGGCCTGCGCAAATTCGGCATTCCCCTCGGCTATGTCCTCTACACTCGAAACCGCGCTTACCACCTTCTGGCTGTTTGCCGCCAGGCGTTTTGCCACCTCTGTGATGCCCTCGATTTCCTTATTAGTGACCTGCATTGCCTGTACTATACTCTCCAGGGCTTTCCCTGCCTCATTACTGAGGGCACTCCCCTTGGCCACTTCCTCGGTGCCGGAATCCATGGCAGCGATGACCGTCTCGGTACCCTTACGGATATTGCCCACGATCGAGGCGATCTCCTTGGTGGCGTTGCTCGATCGCTGCGCAAGCTTCCTTACCTCGTCCGCGACGACCGCGAACCCGCGTCCGTGATCCCCGGCCCTGGCAGCCTCGATTGCTGCATTCAGAGCAAGGAGATTGGTCTGGTCCGCGATATCACTTATGACTTCTAGGATATTGCCGATCTCCTCCGAGTGCTGGCCAAGTTGTTTAACCCGGCCTGCCGTATCGAGGACCGTCGTACGGATGCGTTCCATGCCCTGCATGGTCTGCCCGACAGTATCCCTACCGAGCCTTGCGGCATTAAATGCTTCCTCCGCTGCGCGAGCGACGCGTGCCGCGTGGGCTGTGACGTCCTCGATCAGCTGCGTCATCTCCTTGATCGTGAGAGAGGTCTCATGTGTGCTCTTGGACTGCTCCTGGGCAGCGGCAGCTATCTGGTCGATGGTCTCCTTGAGCTGGTCCATGAGTTTGCCCGTCTCGGTCACGTTCCTGGCCTGGTCCGTTGCTCCCTGGGCAACGTCCTCAATGGCGCGGGCAATTTCAGAGGCAGCTTGCGAGGCCTGCCCGGCCGAATGGGCGAGGGCTTCACCGTTGGACTTGAGTTTCTCCGTAGAGCGGCTGATCCCCTCAACCAGCTCCCGGAATCTCATGATTACCTGCTGGGCGGCGGATGCCACCTCATCCAGACCCGCAACCGAGGCGAGCTCGCTGGTGGCGTCCAGGTCACCCTCGGCGCACCGCCTCAGCACCTCCGCCGTTCGATGGCACGCGCGGGCGTAGTCCCTTCCAAAGGAGAAAGCCAGGAAAACAAAACATAAGAAGATAAGCCCGCCTCCGAGATATAGGACCCTCCTTACGACCGCCGCATCAGAGGCGACCTTTCCCAGCTCCAGTGCCGCCCAGTAACCAAAGGCAGCAACAATTGCAGTGACAACTCCAACCCTTAAAATACCAATTACACGATTCCATCCAGACAAAGTGCCCCTGCCCCCCTGCGAAATAACTTGCGAGGGGGGCCAGGTCGTTGCCCCCGGCCGCCCTCGCATGCACTTGATGATCTAATATGTTTATCGGAGTCTTGACCTGAGAATTTAGCCCTCGGGGGCTTCAGGGCCGCGACGATGGCCATGAATGACTACCCTGATTTCAGTGCGTCCCGCAGGAATCGCGCGGTATCCTCGGGCCTTGCCACGTTGATGTACATGCCCGTGCCGATTTCAAACCCCGCCTGAATCGAGAGCTTGGGCAGTATCTCTATGTGCCAGTGGTAATAGTCATCCGCTGAGTTCCCGCGGCACGGAGCCGTGTGCACCACGTAATTGTAGGCCGGATCCCCCAGCGATCGTGAAAGGGCATCCAGCAACCTCACCATTACGAGGGCCAACTGCTCGAGCTCCATATCTCCTTGAGACGCAAACCTGCTGGAATGAACCTCCGGCAAAACCCACGTCTCGAATGGGACGCGAGAGGCATAGGGTTCCAGGACCACAAACCCGTTCTCGACGGCCACCACCCGCTCTCCATTCTCGACCTCTTCCTTGATGATATCGCAGTAGACACAGCGCCCGGTTCCAGTCCTATATGAATGTGCGCCGGCAAGCTCCTTCTCGACCACCGGCGGGATGAATGGCATGGCCGAAACCTGAGAGTGCGGATGTTCGAGTGAGGCTCCGGCAGGCCTCCCGTGATTCCGGAAAACGAGGACATACTCAAGACGCGGGTCGGCTTCCGCAAGGGTCCTATAGCGCTCCCGGTACGTCTTGAGGACCTCGGCAAATTCCCCCGGTGCCAGCTCCGCCGGGCTCGCGTCATGTCGTGGTGTTTCGATGATGACCTGGTGGACTCCCACCGCGGGCATGGCAACGCAGAGCCCGTGCCGACATTCCTGCAGGTCCCCCTCCAGGGACAAGGCTGGGAATTTATTGGGCACAACCCTGACCCTCCACCCCTCTGTATCGGGAGGGGTTCCCGGGGTCCTGTAGGAGAAGACCTCCGGTGGGGTCTCTTTTTCGTGTCCCGGGCAGAATGGGCAATCAGGCTTATATGACGGCCTTGCCTGGACCCCACTTTCTTCCTTCTTCGACGAGAAGTTCTCCGGACGCTTTGCGCGCTCGGTCGCAACTATCACCCAGTTCCCGGTAATGATGTCCTTGCGTAACTCCGGCATTACGTGACCTCCTGAACGATAAGTTGGGCCGGCGGATTTCCCGGGAAATGTATGGCACACAATCGGGGGTCGGGCTATATAATATTGTGAGTTGAATTTATGCCCGGCTGGCAGTATTTGCTGCCAATATCGGTTCTGTCGAAAAGGGGGTAAGACGGAGATATGTTTGAACTCCTGGAACGCCTCATAGGCCCTCTATTCAAGCGGGCCAAGAAGACTTGCATCCTTATCCTCAAGAGGCGCGGGGCTTGACGGTCTTTTATGGGCGCAGCGCAGCGCTCACCATGTGCGGCACTTAGCAGGAGCCCGGCCAACTATGAGCTCCAAATCGCGCTCAACAGCACTGCAACCGCGAGTGCAGGCAGGAGGTTCGCAATCTTAAGCTTTCTTAGTTCGAGCAGGTTTATCCCAATGCCCAGTATCATCACTCCACCCACGGCGGTCATCGCCGTGATTACGGAGTCTGTCATAAACGGGCGGACCAGCGACGCAGCGAGGGATATGCCCCCTTGAAAGAAAAGGATTACCAGTGCAGAAAACGGCACGCCTATACCGAGCGTAGAGGCGAACGCAATGGAACAAACCCCATCCATGATCGACTTGGTCAACAATATCTGATAATTGCCATACAGCCCGTCCTCTATGGAGCCCACGATACTCATCGGGCCAACGCAAAACAGGAGACTGGCTGCTATGAAACCCTTGTTGAATCCGTCTCCTGACGCCTGGAGCCTGGTTTCAAACCACCTGCCCAGCCCGTCCAGCCTGCCCTCGATATCCAGGAATTCCCCTATAACGCCCCCCAGGACCAGGCTGAACAGGACCACAAGGAGGTTCTTCGCTCCTTGGGCCATGTTCATGCCCAGGACCATGGTAAAGAGCCCGATCGCCTGGACCACCGGATTTGTGAGGCGCGCCGGTATCCTTTGCTTGAGAGTGAGACCCAGTATACTTCCAACCAGGACAGTGGCGATATTGATAAGGGTGCCTCTCAACTCGCGGCGCCTCCCCCGTCAGTTCCTCCCCGGAATTCCGCACACAAGGAATATAGCATAAACGTCTGGGCCGTGCAATGGGTCTTCTTGCCGCCTCTTTTTAGTCTCCTTGCCGGATTAGTTCCTGCGTCAGCATCGTAAGGTTCCTCACCGGTTCTTTCGACCCGGGTATGCCATACTTCTCCATCGGTGCCATCCTGTCCAGGTCGATGACACGTAACAGGCGACAGGTATATGCAATGGCAGGCCTCCCGGCGGCGTTGCCGTAGGGGGGCCTGCTAATCTAATCTATCTAATCCATGACGCTTGCCCGGGGACGCTT
>DUSO01000005.1 GCA_012842565.1 Bacillota bacterium | reverse complement strand
CGGGAGCACCGGCATGGTAGGTGGGCAGGCGATGGAGATGGATTTCCGACGGCGCGGCAGGATGAGCCTGGGGGACAGCTGTGGTATAAGACATCTCGAGTCTCTTGCCCGACTCAAGACAGGTGCGTTGTTTGTAGCCTCAGTCCGCTGTGGCGCCCTGGTGGCTGGTGCGACGCATGACCAGCTTTCCATGCTTACGCGTTTTGCAGAGAATATAGGCCTCGCCTTTCAGATCGTCGACGATATACTGGACAAGGACAAGGATTTGGGACAGTCGCAACAGCCTGGAGAAAGCCCCTGGCCAGTATCCTTCCCCGACATCCTCGATACCGAGGACGCAAGAAAGTATGCTATAGAATTGACGCGTGCGGGGCTGGATGCTATCGAAATCCTGGGGGCAAAAGCTGACCCTCTGCGGCAGCTTACAATGGAGCTGTTGGAGCGGGCCGGCTGACGGGCTGACAGGGTTCCGTCAAAGTTCCACTAATATCTGATTCTAGCTGGCTACGAAATTAATACTGGCTTTTCCCGCCGACATAGTGTATCATTAGTGTATGAGCAATTCAGAGTTGGCTTCCTTAGTTGTTCGCCTTATTCACCCAGACGAAGAACCCAAATGGGATGAGCTCATGCGGACTCATCACTACCTTGGGTTTGAGAGACTTGTCGGCGAGTCTCTCAAATATGTCGCGATTCTATGTGATCAATGGGTCGCTTTGATCGGCTGGGGAACTGCTGCTTTCAAGTGTGTAAGCCGAGATCGATGGATCGGCTGGTCGCCTGAACAGCAGTGGCAAAGACTTCGCTTCATTACTAATAACCAGCGATTCTTGATCCTCCCAGGTTCACACATACCCAATCTAGCCTCAAAGGCTCTATCTCTTAACCTACGTCGTCTGAGTGCCGACTGGCAGGCTATCTTCGGCCATCCGGTCGTCCTCGCGGAGACTTTCGTCGACCCAAGCCGTTTTGCGGGCACATGCTATCTGGCTGCTAACTGGACCCCACTTGGCCGCACCAGGGGCTTCGGTCGCAATGGGGGTCGGTATTACCATCACGGCAATCCCAAGACCGTTCTGGTATACCCGATATACCCTGATGCACGTGCTCTGCTATCCGCCCCATTCCTATCGCCTATTCTACAAGGGAAGGAGGAGGTTATCTTGGACCTCAATACCGTAAACCTCGATACCCCAGAGGGCCTGTTCGCTCGCCTGAAGCAGCTACCTGACCCTCGCCATCGCCGTGGTATTCGTCACTCTCAAGTGTCGGTTCTCGCGGTGGCTATATGCGCTGTCCTGTGTGGGGCTCGCAATTTCGTCGCTATTGGGCAATGGGCTGCTAGTCAGCCCCAGTATATCCTCCGGCGTTTGGGATGTCGTTACCATCCCGCAAGACGTCGCTATATTCCCCCAAGCGAGCCCACGCTTCGCCGAACGCTTCAGTCGGTTGATGCCGATCTTGTAGACCAAGTCATAAACAAGTGGCTCTCTGACCAAAAGGGTAAGCATGCCATTGCAGTAGACGGCAAGACCTTGCGCGGCTCGGGATCAATAGGGGGCAAACCTTTGCACCTGATGGCTGCCCTGATCCATAAAGAAGGTATCGTCGCCTCCCAACGGGAGGTCGATTCTAAGAGCAATGAGATTCCTGCTTTCAAGCCCCTGCTCGAACCCCTCGACCTGGAAGGAGTCGTAGTCACAGCTGATGCCCTCCATGCCCAAGCTGACCACGCCCGTTACCTGGTCGAAGAGAAAAGGGCCGACTATCTATTTACCGTTAAGTCCAATCAACCTAGTCTCTTCGAAGATATCGCTACGCTTGAGGAGAGCGATTTTTCCCCCTCCGCACATCGCAAGAGATAAGGGACACGGCCGCATTGAGACCCGCATCATCCGTACCAGCACTGTGCTGAACGGTTATATTGCCTTTCCCCATGCTGCCCAGGTCTTTCGAATTGAGCGCCATAGAGCCGACCTTTCCGGCAACCTCAAGTCCAAGGAGGTAGTATACGGCGTAACGAGCCTTTCTCCTGAGAAAGCCGACGCAGAGCGCCTCTTGGCCCTTTCGCGAGGTCATTGGGAGATCGAGAACAGGCTCCACTGGGTCAGGGATGTCACCTTCGATGAGGATAGATCCCAGATCAGGACCAAAGCAGGACCGCGCATGTTCGCAACACTACGCAATTTCGCCATTGGCGTCCTCCGCCTGTCAGGATGCAATAATATTGCTGCCGGCCTACGCAATCTGAGTTGGGGTGGGGCCCGACAGGCACTTACCCTGATCGGCTGCTAGGGCGACAGGTGCTCCTCTTCGTTGTGGATACCCTCTTGCTTTCCTCATGCTCGAGGGGCGTACTCGCATGCTCTTTAACATCCTAACTCATTGATACCTTCACCACCAGCCCCCATTTCTCACAATCCCATGTCTACATAAGCTCCCAACGGGCAGATCACCCGCCTCCGTGGCCCGCCCGTCAACCTCCAAGGTGCCTAAGAAGAATTACTTTGACGTGGACCTGGACGGGCTGACGGCCCAACTTGATAGTCTCTCCCCGGTATGTTATAATGCTTAATGCATGGGCGGGTGGCGCAGTATCCTAGTCGGTACCACCACTCTCGAGGACGGGCCTAAAAATCCGTCAAGGGCACACCGATGAAGTCCCTGGTGCT
>DUSO01000050.1 GCA_012842565.1 Bacillota bacterium | reverse complement strand
CGCCCCCGGATTGAGGCGCGCCCCCGGCCACAGGACGCGACCCCGGGGAAGAGGCGCGTCCTCGTACGTCTTTCACGGTGCGACCCCGAAGTGGTCAGCTATACCTTGATATATGTAATAGCCTTCCCTCCAGGTATACCCGGGGTCCTTGAGCCGCGCCTCCTGGTACGGGTTGGTTATGAAAGAAGCCTCCGTCAGGATGGCGGGCATCCTGGTGTAGCGCAGCACATAGAAATTGGCGGTCTTGGGACCATGGTCCGGGAGGCCGAGCCCCCTTACGAGCCTTTGGTGGACCTTGTTTCTCATATCCAGGCTCGTCCAGCTCCCGTATGTATATGCATATGTCTCCGTCCCGTTGTAATATGGGTTTGTCGACGCGTTATGGTGAACGGAGACAAAGCGGTCCGCCCCCCACCAGTTTGCCATATTGACCCTGTCCTCAAGGCTTACATCCTGGTCGCCCCACCGCGTCATCATGACAGTGGCCCCGCCATATTCCACCAGGCAGTTGCGCAGGGCGGTTCCAACCCGCAGGTTGACTTCTTTCTCCGTGAGCCCGGTAGGCCCGACCGCGCCTGGATCCCAGCCGCCATGGCCGGGGTCTACTACAATCCTTACCCCCTTGAGCCCCCCGCTCGCGTGTACTGCCTGTAAAAGACAGGCAAGGAGCACTGCCATGACTGCCAGCGCCAGCACGGCCGGGCCTGCCATGCCCGGGCTTCGTTTCTTCGATCCTGAATTGCACGCAAGTCCTGAATTCCAAGCAAGATTCGAGCAACGTCTAGTCACGCAACATCCCCTCCACCTTCGATCCGTGTTTTGCTTCACGTTGCAGCCGGCACCGCTGCCAGCCGCCATAACCCACCTGCACCACCTCCTTTCGCCGCCTGCGGGCAGCCGTCTCCTATATCACAGCTGGATGCCATGCTATCTCGCCCGGCCCGGGCCATCATCCGGCCGTGACATTAAAATGAAACGCTATATGATGCCCTGAGGCGACCATATCCCGCCCGGTCATTGTGAAAGGATGAATAGCCGAGGCTGATTTGAGACGAAGAGGACAATGAATGAATAACGTCAAAATCCAGGCGCCGGGTCGGAATTCTCTCATAGACACCCTTATCCATCGCATCCCGGGGATCATTGAATGCCAGGCCCGTTGCAGAAACCTTGAGTACAGTGGTCGGACTCAAGTTCCTGGTATAGGAGACCCTGATTCCCCTGGTATTCTCGTAAAAGCCAAGCTCCTCGCCCCCTGCCGATGCAGAGGAAGAATACGTAGGGGTAAACCCCTTGGCCAGTGAGCCGATGGTGACGGTCAACCGCCGGGTATTGCTACGGATTATGTCACTGCTGAACACCCAGCCTGGTACCCATCCATGGTTGAATTCAGGTGCAAAAGTGGTGGGGGGCCTCGCAAACGCGAGCTCGCCCTTTATCTCGCGCCCACTCACTGTGCCCTGGAAATCTATGCTTTGAGCTCGTTCATCCACGAGGCCGGTATAGAGGTAATTGTAGCCCAAGATCCATTGCCCCGCTCTTGCCGCAAGCCTCAGTGCGAGGAGCTCGTCCCCCCCTACCACCATGTATGTGTACGGCTTGTACTGCGAGCTCAGCCGGGAGTAAAGGGCGGAGATCTCTACGTTGCCGGTCCGCACATCGACGAGGGCTCCTTCAAATGGAGACAGCGGGCTGCTGCAGATGAGCCCTATAGGCCCCATCTGTGCATATAGCCTGCCGGCAGTCACGGCAAAATCGTGTAGAACATACCGGAAGTTGGCCTCATCTATCAATAAAGGCCCAAATGTGGGGTTCATACCGTAGCTGCCGTCGCTCGGGAACTGTACCCCCCATACGCCCCCGGATGAAAGGCTCACATAGACGTCCGATCTCGCGCTTGTCTCCACGGCGATGTAGAGGCGGAGATCCTGCTGGATCCCGGGACGCCACGATTCCTGGATAGGCGGCCGGACTGGCTGGGCCGCCTGTAATCCGGACTGCCCTTCCGGCGAATCTCCTCCCATGGGCGAGTCCTGTTTTCCGGGCGCATCCTGCCTTCCCTCCCCAGCCGAGGAACCTTCTCCATCTGAGGAACCTTGAATCGCGCCCGGTGGGTAGCCGGTGTAATAGTCGAGTTTGAGGCTAAACTCCCCGCCGATTTGGATCGGGCCAGCCTCGGCGAGTACCGGAGCTCCGTGCCCGGGTGCATGAACTCCCGCTGAATAGGCCCCGGACGCACGGGCCCGGGGCGCACCGGCCGGGGACCAAAGGGCAAAGACTAAGGCCGCCATTATGATCCCTGCCGTCCTGTTCCCATCGGTCGCCCTGATCCCACGGGTGATGCCCGGTTGTCTCATATATTGCGTACCCCCGCATGCTGTATGCCATGGCCAACTACAATGGCATATATAACCTGTATCTCCATAATAAGGCCGTGACGCCTTCGAAGGCCGAGAAATACGGCCCCAAAAGGCGTCACGCGAAGCTAGTTAATATTTTCGCCGTATGCTTGCCAATTTCCTGCCGAGATCGTCAATAGCTAATATGGGAATATATGGGAGAAATAATCCACCGGTTTTCGCGGGCCGCGAATGGCTAGGGTAGAAAGGAATTTGCCAGGTCGACGGAGAAACCAGTAACGGGATTGTTACTTCCTTTTCCGGGGGCGACGGAGGTAAGATCGATTGGAGGGTAAATGCGATGGCTCACCTTTCTCAGGAGGAAAAGCGCCGCTACTCTCGTCAGATCATCATCCCCGGCATCGGCGAAGAGGGACAGCAAAAGCTAAAGGACGCGAGCGTGCTGGTAATCGGCGCTGGCGGCCTGGGGTCTCCGGCAGCCCTCTATCTTGCGGCCGCCGGTGTCGGGACGATCGGGATAGTCGACAGCGATGATGTTGAGATCTCAAACCTCCAGCGCCAGGTGCTCCACACCACGGCCGACATCGGCAGGCCAAAGATCGTGTCCGCTGAGAGGACAATCAAAAACCTGAACCCAAATGTAAACATCGTGACCTATGGTGAAAGGCTTACTGCAGATAATGCCTCCCGCATCATAAGGGATTACGACCTGGTGGTAGACGCCGTAGATAACTTCCAGGCACGTTATATCGTGAACGATACATGCGTCCTCCTGAGAAAATCCCTTGTAGAAGCGGGGGTAATGAGGTTCGGCGGGATGGTCATGACCATTGTGCCATTTAGGGGGCCGTGTTATCGATGTATCTTTCCCGACCCGCCGGCGCCCGGATCGTACCTTGCTCCCGGTGAAGCCGGGATCATAGGGGCTGTACCCGGAATGATCGGGTCCATAGAGGCCCTTGAGGCCATCAAACTCCTAATTGGGACGGGTGAACCGCTGGTTGGGAGACTCCTGTTATTTGACGGGCTGGACATGAGGTTCACGGAGGTCTCAGCCGGGCGCAACCCGGAATGCCCTGTGTGCGGCAAGACCGCCAGGGCATCCACCGGGGCATGATGACACGCGCCGGGGCATGGCAATACCGCCGCCCTACCTGCCCGTTTTCATAAACATGGCCGCCACCTGTATTATAGCCGGGCCCAGGAGCGCGACAAAGAGCGCTGGAAATATGAAGAAGACCAGGGGGAAGAGCATCTTGATCGGAGCCTTCATCGCCATTTCCTCCGCCCTCTGACGCCTCGCGAGCCTCAACTGCCCGGCCTGTATCCTGAGAGTATTCGCGATCCCAACTCCGAGCTGTTCGGCCTGGATTATGGCGCCTATGAGGCGGGAGATCTCTGGTATCTTGAGGTGTTCGCTGAGGTCACGGAGCGCTTCGTGCCTCGGCCTTCCAACCCTGATCTCCTGCAGCACAATCTCAAACTCCTCCGCCAGGGGGCCCTTCTTGCCCTCTATGACCTTGGCAAGCGCGCGGTCGAAGCCCAGCCCTGCTTCCACGCTCATCGTGAGGAGGTCAAGCATGTCGGGGAGGGCCTTCCGTATTGCCGTCTCACGGGCACGATTCCTGTATGACATGACGGCGCCCGGGGCCAGAAGCCCTATTGCTGAGCCAAGGATCGCAAGCACCATTGCCTGGGAATGCCCAAGGCCGACAGGGCGAGAAAACAAGGCCGCGACCAAGGCCACGCCCGCCGCTGCCCCCAACCTGGCTTGCCAGGGTACCCTAACACCACTGGGTCCCCTTTGCACAGAGCCCTTCAGAGTCCTGGCTCTTCCTCCCTTGATCATCTGTAGGAAACGAACTATGGCCGGCCCCGCCTCACGCTTTCTTGACGATGGCACCGGAGGCGGACCGGCGCCCTGCTTAAGGCCTGTGTGATAATAAGCAGCTATCCTCTCCAGACGGAGCCTTATCAGCTCCCTCTGGCCCCTGAGGAAGAGCCATATACCAAATACCAAGCCCGCGACACTCATGAAGACGAGCAGCGAAACAAGGTAAGCCACGGCTTCCACCCTTCATGATTCATGAAATCCACAAATCCAATGCTATATCTTGACTGATATGATCTTCCAGATCAACATGGCCCCCAGGATCTCGCTCACTACGGCATACCCTATCATGAGCCTGCCCAGAGGATGGGTGAAAAGCGGCCTCATATACTCAGGATTGATCACGGCCATGACCCCTCCTATTGCTGGCGGCAGCAACCCGATTATCAGGCCCGAGACCCGCGCCTGAGTCGTGAGAATCCTTATTTCACCTTTGATCCGGGCTCTCTCGCGTATGGTATAGGCGATATTGTCGAGCACTTCCGAGAGGTTCCCCCCTACCTGGCGTTGAAGAAGTATCGCCGTAACAGCCAGGTCCAGGTCTTCGCTTGGGACCCTGCCCACAAGGTGCGAAAGGGACTCTTCAGTGGAAGCACCGAGCCGTATATCTTTCAGGGTACGGGAGAATTCCTCGGAAAGAGGGGGAGCCATCTCCCTGGAGACCACATCCATCGCCTGCAAAAAACTATAGCCTGCCCTCAACGAACTGGAGATCGTTGTAAGGGCATCCGCGAGCTGGGCGCTAAAGGCGACAACTCTCCTCCGGGAATGTACCTGAATAACCACCCAGGGGCCGAGGGCCCCGGCTATCCCCATGATAAAGGTGACAAGCGGGTCTCCGGTCAGGGCGAAAGCCAGGATGGCAAGCCCTGCTGTGAGGAAGGTATCAAAGATCAGGAATTCCGACCCCCTGAATGGGAGGCCGGCCTGTTCCAACTTCTCTCCCAGCCTTGCCACATAGTCGCTGGCCTCGAATATCCTTCCGGCCCTCCGGAGCGACGTCTTGAGAGTTTCCCCGAGTCTCAGGGGCGGGGCGGTCCCCACTGCACCGCCAAGGTATCGCTCGAGCCTTTCGCGAGTCGAACGCGGACCTTCTCCCAGTATGCGGGCTACAGCGATCATTCCCGACGCCACACTGAGGAACGCAAGAACCGCTATCAAGAACGGCATCACATCCCCCTCCTTGCCTGAGGCCACCCTCAGTCGAAGATATCCGGCGGGAGGTGAATCCCGTGGGCTTCGAATCTGTCCGCGGATCTTGGTCTTATCCCCGTAGCGCGGAATTCCCCGGCCACCCGTCCCCTCTCATCAACGCCGAGCTGCTCGAAGAGGAATATATCCTGCGTGGTGACAACCTCCCCCTCCATGCCCTGTACCTCTGTGATCCGCACGATTTTCCTGGTCCCGTCGCGCAGGCGCTCCTGGTGGACTATGAGGTCCACCGCCGACGCGATCTGCTCCCGTATAGCCCTGACCGGGAGATCCATCCCGGACATCAAGGTCATCGTCTCCAGCCGCGACAGGGCATCCCGCGGTGAGTTGGCGTGCACGGTCGTGAGGGAACCGTCATGGCCTGTATTCATGGCCTGGAGCATGTCGAGGGCTTCACCTCCCCTCACCTCGCCCACCACTATCCTGTTGGGCCGCATCCTTAGAGCATTACGCACCAGGTCGCGGATGGTCACTGCCCCCTTGCCCTCTATGTTGGGCGGCCGGGATTCAAGCCTTACCACGTGCTGCTGCCTGAGCTGGAGTTCTGCAGCGTCCTCAATGGTTATTATCCTCTCGTCTTCGGGAATGAAAGAAGAAAGCACGTTCAGGGTGGTAGTCTTGCCGCTCCCGGTGCCCCCTGAGACTACAATGTTCAGCCGCGCATTTACACAGGCCTCCAGGAACCTCGCCATCTTCCAGGTAAGAGTCCCCAGGTAGACCAGGTCCTCGACTGTCAGGAGGTCTTTCAGGAACTTCCTGATCGTGATGCAGGGCCCGACAAGAGAGAGCGGCGGGATAATGGCATTGACACGGGAGCCGTCGGGCAGCCTCGCATCCACCATCGGGCTTGCCTCGTCTATACGCCTCCCGAGAGGAGCCACGATCCTCTCTATGACATGCATGACGTGATTGGCGTCCCTGAATGTGGCGTCTGTAAGCTCTAGCTTTCCGTTCCGTTCGATATACACCTGGTATGGCCCGTTTACCATGATCTCGGTAATTGTAGGATCCTGAATGAGCGAGTTAATGGGGCCATAGCCCATTACATCATTGAGAATCTCCTGAAGAAGCGCCTCGCGCTCCGCGGGGAGCAGGAGGGCCTCTTCCTCTTCCAGGACCTCGGAAACGACAGACTCCACTTTTTCCCTTAGCTTTGCCCTTTCATCCGGCTCATTGATCCTCTCCAGCAGGTCCCTCTCGACTTCCCTCACAAGGCGGTTGTGAATCCTTTCTTTCAGGGGCTCCAGCGGATCCTCCCTTTTCTTCCTCCTGGGAGGGTACTGCACGGCCGGCCTCCGGGAAAGACGCCCCAAAAGCTCGCTCTTCCCCCTCCAGAGTTCAGGGTCGATTCCAAAAGCCCCGATGGAATCAAGGCGCCCGGAGGACTCTTCCGCCCTATCCTCCGGCCCCTCGAGCTCTGCTTTTTCCTCCCGCCCGCGGGGCTCCGTCGTGGTCCCGGGATCCTCCCGGTTCCTGCTCCCTCCGGTTCCTTTAGAGGATTTGGATGATCCCGACCTGATGCGTTCAAGTCTATCGAGGAGCGACACATTCATCACCCTTCGTTCGCATCATGTTCATTGAATTCATTCAGCACGGATTTCACGACATCCCTCAGGCTGCGCGCCGCCCTGGACGAGGAATTCGTCATTATAAAAGGCACCCCCCTGTTCACAGAGGGCACTATGAGCCTGCCTTCACTTGGAATATGGAAATCCACCGGGCGTCCAAGGGTCCTCTCCGTTTCCTCCAGGTTTACGCCGATCTCCCTCGATGACCGGTTGACGAGTATCTTTATCTTCTGCGCAGGGTAATGAAGCGAATCCATGAGACCGAGACACAGCTTGGTATTCTTGATCGCAGGAACCTCCAGCGTGGTCACCAGCAGTATCATGTCGGAGATGTCCAGGGCCGAAAGCACGGTGTCGGTAAAGGATTGGGCTGTGTCGACCACGATATAGTCAAACATCCCCCTCAGTAGAGCCAGGACTTCATGGACGTGCTCGGGCTCGACAAGCTCCGCCTGCTCAGGCCTGGTCGGAGCCGCAAGCACCTTGAGGCCGGAACGATGTGTGGAAAGGCATCGTTCTATGAGCGCCCCCGTCAGGCTTTCCTCCTGAACCAGATCCACCATGGTGCGCGTCGGGAGTATATCGAGCAGTATTGCCACGTCTCCAAACTCCAGGTCAAGGTCCACCATGACGACCCTGCCCTTGGTCTCCCGCACTAATTGGACGGCAAAGTTCGTGGCAATGGTCGTCTTGCCGACCCCGCCTTTTGTACTTAGAAATGTGATGATCTTTCCCCGCTGTTTCGTGGGACTATCCTGCGAGTCAGCCAAGCCCCGTTCGGCATATCCTGACCTTCGCCTCTTGTCGGCCTCATAAGCGCGCCTTATCGCACTCAGTAGCTCCCCCGGGCCGAAGGGCTTGACCAGGTATTCCCTCGCCCCCGCCACCATCGCGTCTCTCAGGTATTCCGGCTCTGCATGGTTGGAAAAGACGATGACCGTTACTTCCGGGAGGCTCAAGACAATATGTTCGACCACGTCGATCCAGTTCATCTTCCATGGATCCAGGTCGATGAGGACCACGTCCGGCTCAAAACGCTCAGCAAGCCTCCGGGCTTCTTCTCTACTCCTGGCTTCACCAACGACTCTAAACCCGTCTTCGGCAGCTAAAGAGGCCCTTATGCTTTCCAAGATCTCCGGCGTAGTGCTTGCCAAGAGTACTCTAATCCTGTCGTCCACGCCTACCGCTTCACCTCACCTATGGAAACATCCGGAATCTGCGGGCGCTTGATGGCTTCAGGAGATACGGTCTCGCCAACCCCTACTATCCGGGGAGTCACGAAGATGAGAAGTTCCGTCTCCTGTTTCTGAAACTTCTCACTTCGAAAGAGGGCCCCGATGATGGGGAGATCCCCCAGGATGGGTACCTTATCCTGGAGCTTTACGTCCTCTGATTGAATGAGGCCACCAATGGCTATGGTGGTCCCGTCCGCCAGCAAGAGGTGGCTTTCCGCGCGCCGGGTCTTGAAAGCAGGCACCTTCCAGCCATTCACAAGAAGGGCGTTTTCCCAGTCAAAGCTGCTCACCTCGGGGCTTATCTTCAGGTCGATAAGGCCCTGCCGCTCTACCCTGGGGGTTATCTTGAGCTGGACTCCGTAAGGCTTCCATTCAAACTTGATCTTCCCACTTTCCTCACCCAGGAAGATCGGGACCTCACCCCCGACGAGGAAGTTTGCCTCGCTGCCGCTCAGGGCAAGCATGCTCGGGGCGGCAAGGAGCTTCACCAGGCCCTGTTGCGCCAGGGCCTCGAGCCTCGCCCTGAAAAGGCTCAGGCGCTCCAGAGCCGAGCCCACGAAAACCTCGCCAAGGAGTCCTATCTGGGGGGACATGAGCTCGACCTCAGGGGTGACGGAGCTGGAGAGATTCCCCTCCGGTAACTGCAGGCTTCCCTGGCCCGTGACCCCGCCCCAGCGAATGCCGAGATCCCGCCCCAGGTTGCGCCTTGCCTCGACAACCTGCACCTGAAGGAGCACCTGGAGTGGGTTCTTGACGGAAAGCAGGTTTATTACCTTCTTGCCGAATATCCCAGTTATAGCCTCGACCCGTGAGAGGTCATTCTGCGAGGGAACCTCCCCTTCGAGCAGAATTGCATCGCCAACCTCGATAACATTGACCCCCTCCAGGCCTATGAGCTCCTTGACCCTCTCCGCAATGCGCACTTCGCCGCGATCCACCTCGACACGGTAGAAGTGTACCCCTTTTGTATCCCACACGTGCAGTGTAGTCTGGCCAGGGGCCTTGGCGTTCACGACAAGCTCCCTACCGGATATCACGACCACATCGGCCACCGCCGGGTTACCTACCGCCGCTCGGGTTAACCCGTCGAATTCAAGAAGCCGGGAGTCTCCGGCGGTAATAGACAGCACCTTTTCCTTATCAGTTTCGGCCCTTTCCTTATCAATCTGGTTTGGCGAGGAGACGGGCTGGGGGGTAGATCCCACAGGATCGCTTTCTCCCGGGAGGGTAGGAGGCCCCGAGGCCTCCGCTATGTGATGCGGGAAAAGGAGAATGCCCAGGACGACCACGACGGCAAACCATGGCCGCCATTTCTTCCCACCACACACGCACATCATCCCCTCTCATCCAGCCCGGGTAGGCTCACGGTGCTTTTCTCAGTGCCCCTGATGACCTCTATTACCACATTCGCGGGCTTCGGGTGCTCATCAGGCGACACCGAGACCAGATTCAACACCTTGTCTGAGTATGTCTTTGCAATGACCTCAGCCCTGAGCTTATCCTCGGGCCTTGCAACGTTCCCCTCAAGAATGATGATCCCACCCGCCGCCTTCACCGAAACATCGGGAATGGCAATAAGCTCCTTCACAATCCTCGCGATCTCGGCTTCATTGCGATCAACCTTAATCAGGTAGGTCTTTACCCCTCCACGATCCCATACATGAAGGGTAGTCTCGCCGGGGGATTTGGCGTTTACCAGGAGTTCCTTGCCGGATATTACGGCGACGTCCGCCACTGCGGGATTGCCTACTGCAGCTCGGACCAGGCCGTCGAAGTTGAGTAGCATGGACCTCCCCACAATGATGGAGAGGCTGCTGCCATCGCTACTTTGGCTTGTCCCCGGGCCAGAAGCCTCTGCTCCGGCAAGGAGCAAGAACATAAGGCTGGCCAATCCTATGAGACTTAAAAGAATCCGGCGCTTCATCTCCCGCCACCTCCGTCAAGTGTGACATAGCTTCTCTCTATTCCTCTAATGACCTCGATGACTTCAGGCTTACCGGACACCTCCGGCTTCCAAGGCCCCTTTGACTGGCTTACGACGGGCCCCCCATAATTCTTTGGAGTGGCTGCCGCGTTCGCCGCGGGCCGCGAGATTCCTCCCGTCGTCGCCGGCTTGCCCAGGATCTCCAATGCGGTTACTC
The DNA here is from genome assembly GCA_012842565.1 of Bacillota bacterium. Classification (GTDB taxonomy): domain Bacteria; phylum Bacillota; class SHA-98; order Ch115; family Ch115; genus DUSO01. The sequence goes on along the minus strand of DUSO01000050.1, from coordinate 6,519 downwards.
TCGACACTCCGGAGGATGAATTTCCAGGTATTAGATTGCCGCTCGCGGAGGAAGCTCTGGAGGAAGTCCCGGAGGAAGCCCCCCTGGGGAAGGGGCACAGCGCCAGGCGCAAGTTCCCGAGCTCTTCCGCGAGTATGAGCCTCTCCGCCTCTTTCTGGGTCACCGCAAGGGTTACACTCGTGGCGACCCTGGCTTTATTCCTCTCCTTTTCTTCCATCTCCTGGGCCACGGCAAGCACTTCGACATTCTGGAGCACCGTCATGGACATATCTACCGATGACTCTTCAGACCTAAATGCACCGAGGACGTCGACGCGATCCCCTGGCTTGATAAAGCCCCCAACGCCGATGATCTCATTTACTTGAATGGTCACCGCACGCTTCCCGGGAGGAATGAGGAAGGCAAGCCCACCTTCTTCCCGACCATTCAATACCATCGAACGAAGCAATTCCTGGCCCCGGGCGATTTCCTGTTTCGCGATGCTGCCAACGGCGTCCTCAAGCCTGGTTATGGCATCAGGCCCTACGGCATCCCCGGGTATCACCTTTAGATAGACCATATCCTGGGTGATCACAGTGTAGGCGGGAATCACCTGCTTCGCCGCCACAATCCTGGCCGGGCCGGGCGCCATCGCCCTGGAGGAAGGCCCGGCAACCTTCCTGACATAATGGTAGGTGATCCCCGCCGCAAGTGCCCCAAGGATGATGGCCGCCAAGAGCACAAGTTTCCAGATCCTCATCTCATCAGCACCCCTAGCCTCATCTCTCGACCCGCATAGTCTCAGCCACCTGGAGACCATAACCCGGGAGAGGCGGCCTTGTTACTTTCCGGGTTACTCTACAAGCCTGCAGGAGCGGAGGCCAAAATCCTCGCCATCCCAGCACTCGCCTTCGATCACCGTCCTTATGAAGGTGCCGGTGACCCGGGCACTGGACCCGTGGCCTTCCACTCCCTCCAGAAAAAAGGCTGCAAACCCCACGATTTGCACATAATCCCGTCCCTTCGGGGGGATGGCGGAATCCACTATAGGGACGTAAACGAGCCTGGGGCAACCGGGAACAAAACTATTCCAGGAGCATCCAGGCACATGATCGCACTGATTGATACGGTACTCCACTCCTTGCCATGTGGGGCCCGCCATCCTGCCCGGTTCTGTCTCAACCCAGTCACCGACGTGAAGCGTGCCGCTGTAGCCATACTTTATGTTATCTCTATATGTGCCCCCTCCCGTGCCCCCAAGGGCAAGGGCCCCGAAGTTGCCACGATGCCGGCCGTTCTCCCTGTCTTTGTCATTGGAAACATAGTTTAGGGTATATTGAACCCCGTATTCAAAGGCCTGCCTCTCTACGCCAAAGGGTACCGCACCCTTAACTGCCCTCACAGGCCCCACCCTCGCACAGGACTTGGCCTTGACCTCCACTTGACGGAAGCCGAAAAGCCTTGCGAACATTAGATTCACAGTCTGAGAAACCTCGACCTCGATCCGGTGCCAGTTATCCGAAATATTAACAACGACCCCGCCCGCCGGTACCCCATTGCGGGACGCAAAATCGCGTGCAACAAGCTCCGCCTCCTCTGGATTCTCTGGTAGTTCCTGCACCCCCGCCAGGGCGGACGCGTCGGCAGCATCTGCGAGCCGGGCGCGAACCAGGTACAGGAGCCCCCCATCCACTACCAGGGCGGTCATGGAGAGCAATACGCCCATGGCAAGGGCCAGGATCGCCGCTATACTTCCTCTCTCGTCTCTTAGCCACCCCATGGACGTGCGCCATCTCAAGAGCACTCAGCCCCCGAAAACCCTCCAGGACTAAGGAGCCCCTGCGTCTACAACTCAGGAGCTTTCTAAAGTACCCCCCATGCGGACTTTCGTCGGCACCATCGCAGGATGAAAATGCGCCACGCACTCTTAGGGTAGAAATACCCGGTCAAAACGCCTCGCCCGTCGCCCGGCCATTCCGGATCACTCCATCCTCATCACAGTGCGGCCATGGACGGTGAAAGGGTCGGGAAGGATATTGGGAATAACGGGGATCACGATGTCGACAGGGTATCCTACCTCCACGACAAGTTCTGTGCCGCTCTTTCTCTCGTTCTCCGGGGGAGTAATGGATATGGTAAGCTTCGCCGGGTCCAGGGTGCCGGCAGCCCGCCTTGCGGCTTCGCGGATCTCCTCGTCAGTCTTGCCCAGAATCCCCACCCGCGCGGCTTCCCGGGAAGCGTGTGTTACAGCAAGGGAGGCCTGCAGAATACGCCCGAATTCCACTATGCCACCGAGAAGAAGGATGAGGAGGGTAATGACGAGGGCCAGTTCAACGAGGGCCTGTCCATCCTCCCCGTCTATCCATACATGAAACGATCTTTGCCGTCTTATCCTCATTCCCGTCCCTACCCCACCCGGTGCAGGGCGAGCATTACAATCAGGCCCACTCCGAGAGCAAGGGAATAAGGGAAACTGATAGAGACCCCGTCTCCACTACCCTGGCAGAAGCTGCGGGGGCGCCCGCCCCAAGCCCCCGATAAGAAAAGAATGAGTCCGAAAGCAATTGATTTCAGAGTGATAATGAGTCGTCGGTGCCTGACCAGCAATAGGACAGCCATGACGCCCCCGGCCAGGGCGCCATAGACCATAGTAAAGAATACCCCCCGGGGCCCCACAAGCGCTCCAAGGGCCCCGAGAAGTTTCACATCCCCCGCCCCCATCCCGCCAAGCGCAAACGGGATGAAAAGAAGGGCAATCCCGAGGAATCCGCCTCCAAGGCTAAAGAGGAGGCCCTTCAGGCCCATCTCCACCAGGTTCAGGGCAAGGCCCAGCAAGAACCCGATGGCCACCAGGGAATTTGGTATTCTCCTGTACCTCAGGTCGATATAGACTGCTATTCCCGCTATTGAGACCGCAAAGATCTCCTGAAGAATTACCATTTGATTCCTCACTATTTCAAGTTGTCCGCAGCTTTCTGGAAAACGGTCTTAATGTTATTCCCCAGCGTCGTCAGGGTAGCCGCCGCCACCAGCGCAACCAGCGCGATTATGAGCGCATACTCCACCATCGACTGCCCGCTCTCCTCCTGGAAGAGCCTCTTGAAAAGCTTCAACACCCATGTCACCTCCTTCCACGAACCGAAGTCTTCTCCCGGCTTGAGACCCCCTTGAAGAGGCTCCGTGGTCGACCACCTGGGTCGGCCGCCCAATCAAAGAAAAGAGACCGACGTCAATTAGCCACAAGCGCAGCACTCGGTCGGTCTCGCCACTCCCTCAGCCGGCCCCAGGCGACCGTATAAAGGCGGCCCGCGTCATTGGTCCCATGATATGCTAGTGCGTCCATATTCGACAGGAAGTGGGATTTTCCTTCTTGTTTGGAGAATCTTTTTTAGAATTTTTGAGGTCTTCTCTACCCATGGCCGGTCCCCTGGAGGGTACGATCTCCCACTACTATGCGATTCCGGGCGTCCAGGACGATCAAACCATGGCTCACGCCCCCGATAAAACGGCATCGCGAGCCATCGGCACCATATCAAGTTCGGGATGTCATATGCAGCTGGTTTCTCTCAACTCTACCTCCCCCGCTACCACTACTTGCCTCCCTTCCTTCTTTGCCCTGGTCGAAGCCAGGCTTGCCATGTTGATCAGGTCGCTGAGTGTATATGGCTCAAAACCTCCCTGCCGAGGTGAAGCCCGCCGCCCCCCGGCCACACCTGCAGAAGCTGCCACTTTGATCCCCGGGGGCCATTTTTCTTCAGAAATCGCATTTACCATCCGCAAGGCAAGCTTCCTGGCTTCTTCCAGGGGTTTCACGGTTACAACTGCAAATTCATCACCTGCATACCGAAATAGATAATCGAAGCCCTCTTCAACCACGTCACCCAAGACCTTCGACACCCTGCAGAGGATCTCATCGCCCACCACATGCCCCAGTTTCTTGTCAACTGCCCCGAAGTTGTCCAGATCCAAAAAGATAATTGCAATTTCCTTCCCATCCTGCAGGAGTTCCATGGCTTTCCGCTGGATAAACTCCGCTTTGTGCAGTCCCGTAAGTGCATCTATGTACTTTCCAAGCTCAGCGTAAAGGAGTGATCTCGTCACTACCCCGACCGGATAGTCTCCATCCACCACCACGAGCCGCTCGATGCCGTGTCGCTCGAGTAGCTCCTTTGCCTCCCAAAGTGAGCACGTATGGGGTACAGTCACCACTTCCCTAGTCATCGCATCCGCTATAAGCCGATTGGGATGACAACGTCTTATGTCGCGTGAGGTGACAATCCCCACGAGCCGTCCGCCTTCTACAACCGGAAGTCCCCCGATCTTGGTCCTCTCCATAAGCTTGGCTACTTTAGCCACTGAGTCTTCAGGCTTGACCGTTACAAGCTCTTTGGTCATGATCTCTCCTACCGTCTGCATCTACAAGTCCACCGCCCGGCTTACCTGAATTGTGATATTCACCTGAGCCTTTACGACCGCCTGTTCATCAGCTACGCGTTCGCACTCCTCCAAGAGGATAGGCAGGAGCTTCTCCGCCGGTAACAGCTTCAAAAGAGATCTTTTCAATACGGCAGCTTCAAAGACCTGGTGCTCGATCCTGATGATCTCATACTGTTCCGGGGATAGGGCGTCTACCATCCTGCGCACGGCTTCAGGTCCGATAGGGGCCCTTTTCCCTACGAGTAAGGCATCCTGCATGGGCGGAATCTCGAATTCCGACAACCTTATGGTCATCTCCGCTTTACGGAGAGGTTCCGAACCACGCAAATAGGTTCCTGTCTTGGAAGACATACATCAATCGCCCCCATTCTTGAATCTAGACAAAGCTTAACCTAACCGCTTCAACAATTTATAACATTATTCAGCTAATTGAGGTCTGAAAATGATATCTTACTTAGGAACCGAGGTGGACTGCATATTCCGGCAAACCGGGATCCCATCCGAATCGTTTGCTTGTTTCTATTCCCGACAGGGGTTCAATTCTCCTGCTGAGTACTATTTAACTTTTACGTGATAATCAAATTGACCGTCGCCTTCTCCTACTCCACAAATCCATGGCGGGTAGTCGGGAGTAATACGTATAAAGTCAACTATTCCAGGGGAAATTGATTAATACCAAGTTGGCTTTATGTGAGATGATTTTGAGCAGGGACACAGCAGTTTCCCGAGGGAGGAGGCGGGCGGATCATGCTCAGGAGTCTGTTGCGGCTTCTCTTTCAAGGTAGGCGGCGCAGGCAGGGTTCGAGCCAGGCTCGTACAGACTCGGATGAGGAGCGGATATCTTCCAGGCTCCTGGTCAATCGGGAGAGGATCAAAGCTGCGTTCGGGAATAGCGCCGACCTTGTCTTGCGGAAACTGGAGACCGGTGATCGAGGGAAAATCTCCATACTTATCGTTCACATAGACGGTCTTTGCGACAAGCGGCTGGTTTCAGAAACGGTAATCGAGCAACTCACTGATATAAATCATAAATGGGATAGCCCCAAACAGGCGTACGTGGATCTCAGGGACCGCATTCTTTCCCCGAGCGGCGTCAGGGAAGTCGATTCGCTCGATAAGTTCATCAACCATGTCACCTCCGGGGATTGCGGGGTCTTGGTCGATGGCATCGCAAGGGGACTGGTTTGCGACGCACGTGCCTGGGAGCATAGGGGCGTAGAGGAGCCAACCACCGAATCCACTATAAGAGGAGCAAAAGAGGGGTTTGTTGAGTCGCTGCGCACAAATACCAGCCTCCTGCGCCGCAGGATCAAAGACCCAAGACTTTGGATCGAGGAATTAAACATCGGGCGTATAAGTAAAACGAACGTTGCAATCGCATATATTTCCGGATTGGCTAACGACAAGATCGTACAAGAAGTCAGGAATCGGCTCAGCAGGATTGATGTCGACAGCATACAGGAGAGCGGCCATATTGAGGAATACATCGAGGATGCACCGTTCTCTCCTTTCCCAACGATCCTGCGAACCGAACGGCCGGATAGAGTGACAGGAGCCTTATTGGAAGGCAGGGTCGCGCTTATTACAGACGGCACGCCATTCATCCTCATCGTCCCGGCCACGTTCACCATGTTCCTCTCCGCCCCCGAGGACTATTACGAGCGATATTTTATCGGGTCCGCAGTGAGGCTTCTCAGAATAGCATCATTCTTCATCTCCCTGACCTTACCTTCATTGTATGTAGCTGTAACGACCTTCCACCAGGAGATGCTGCCCACTCCCTTGATATTGAGCATTGCAGCTCAAAGGGAAGGCATACCGTTTCCCGCTGCCGTGGAGGCGGTGATAATGGAGCTGATTTTCGAGGTCTTACGCGAAGCCGGGGTCCGTCTGCCCAGGCTAGTCGGCCCGGCTGTCAGCATAATAGGCGGCCTGGTGCTCGGTGAGGCGGCCATGCGCGCAGGCCTGGCCTCCCCGGCGATGGTAATGGTTGTGGCCTTCACGGGGATCGCCTCATTTGCCACCCCGGTATTCAGCCTTGCAATCGGTGTGCGCCTGCTGCGGTTCCCTCTGGTAGTTCTGGCAGGCGCATTCGGGCTGTTT
>DUSO01000049.1 GCA_012842565.1 Bacillota bacterium | reverse complement strand
TATCGCCAGGGAAGTGCACTGCTCTCGTAAGACCGTACGCAAGGTGCTGAGAATGGAGGATCTACGGGATTACAAGTACCTCTTAACTATTCCCAGGCCCAAACCGGTAATGGCTCCATATTTGGATATTATCAAGGCATGGCTGGATAAGGATAAGACTAACCCCGGGAAACAGCGCCATACTGCCCACCGCATTTATACAGGGCAGTGCGACCCATGAGTATATTGACTATCATGGCAAGGACATGCGTGCCGGGCGAGCGCTTGCACTGCTTCGGGTCCCACGCCACCAGACTGTCAATGGTCCTCGGAATCCCCAACTCCCTTACAACAGACACAACCAAAGCACTTGCGCCTGCACGAAAAGCCCTCAACAATGCTCTCGCCTCCCATTGTGACTATACATCAATCGGGGCGAGAGTACAAGTGAATTATTACCATTTATCGACCCCGCAAGCATGTCATAATCCCTGTCATCCCCCCCTTAAGGGTGGGAAAAACCGGACTGATGAAGGAGTTCGGGCTTACTGCGGATGAGGTCATTTGGGATACGACCGCATTTTGCTTCGAGGGGGACTATTCGAAAGTATCAAGTTGAACGGCCCATAATGTCACCGGTGAGCATATGGGGCTAATTCGCAGCCTTGGACTTGCGCGTGGGAGCTACAGGAAGTTGGCGGACAATTCCACGTAATGACGCCGCCCTCCTGATTCTCATTCAAAATGCGGAACCTGCAAAATACCGCCTTAGTTGCGCATAGGCACCATGGCGCGCCGGCGCTCGGATGAGCACCCCGTGGCTATTTGCAGGTGGCGGCCGGTCACCAGGTTTAACCCCAGGCTTAACATCAGGTTTGGCGCAATGCACGGCCTGGGCCCGCAGGGCCTGGCATAGACCGGCGATTCACAGCACGGACCCGCGGTAGCGGGCTATGTCGGCAACAGCACCGAGATCAGGCGTTCCAGGTCGTCCCTTGAGTAATATTCAATCTCGATCTTCCCGCGTTTCTGGCCCGGGAGAATCCTTACCTGGGTACCCAGGGCATGCTTCAACCTGTCTTCTATTTCTAGCAAGGCAGGATCTTGAAGGTGCCTGGATTTGGCCTGCTTTGTCTTCCCTGCGAGTGCCTTGCGAACCAACTCCTCAGTCTGCCTCACTGAGAGATCGCGGCTAATTACTAACCGCGCAATCTCGACCTGGAGCTCGGACGTGGCCAAGGCCAGCAATGCCCGGGCATGCCCCATCGTCAATGTTCCACGTGAAACATTCTCCTGGACCTCAGGAGGAAGGTTCAACAGCCTCATCGTATTTGCTATGCTCGGCCTGCTGCGACCCAGGACCTCTGCCAGCTCTTCCTGCGTCAGGCCAAACTCGTTTATCAAGCGCTGGTAGGCTTCGGCCTGTTCAATGGGCGTCAGGTCTTCACGCTGGAGGTTTTCTATCAATGCAAGCTCTACCATCTCCAGGTCGGAAACATCCCGCACCACCACGGGGACCACCGTGAGCCCGGCGCGAATAGCCGCCCGCCACCGTCGCTCGCCCACCACCAACTGGTACCCGCCCTCCACGGGCCTAACCACGAGCGGCTGGACTATTCCATAGTTCTTGATGGATTCGACCAGTTCCTGGAGTCGCTCCTCGTCGAATTGCCGCCTTGGCTGGTAAGGGTTGCTCTTGATAGAATTGATCGGGACCTCGGACACCTGCTCCCGGGACACCTCGCCCTCCTCCGGAATCAGGGCCCGCAACCCCTTGCCGAGTCCCCTTTTAACCATGACTCCAACTCCTCCTGCCGTTGACATGTGCCCCGCGCCAATCAAAGGCCAATTCAGGCAATCGCCTTCCCCGCCAACTTACCCCTGAGATCGTTCCGTGTACACGCTGCCACAGCTGCGAACGCCATGCATGTATTGCCGCTATAACAGCTTGCCCGAAAAGCTGGCAGCGCGTGGACCCACCGCGGCTGCGATAACCTCCTGGGCCAGACTGCGGTAGGCCTCGGCGCCCTTCGACCGATCGTCATAGAGGATTATAGGCTTACCATGGCTGGGAGCCTCACTCAGCTTCACATTCCTGGGGATGATGCTTCGGTACACCTTCTCCTTGAAGAAACCCTCAACCTCCTGGATAACTTGCTGCGAGAGGTTGGTCCGCGAATCATACATTGTAAGCAGCACTCCCTCGAGATAAAGCGAGGGGTTGAGGTGCTTCTGCACCAGTTGAACGGTTTGCAGGAGCTGGCTTAAACCCTCGAGGGCGTAGTATTCACACTGAATGGGGACGATAAGAGAATCGCAGGCCGTAACCGCATTTAGCGTTAACAAGCCAAGCGAAGGGGGACAGTCTATTATGATGAAACGGTAATTATCCCGCAAAGGGTCGATCGCCCGCTTAAGACGGAATTCTCTGGACATCATGGACACAAGCTCGATTTCTGCTCCAGCCAGCTGAATAGTCGCGGGCACCACATCCAGCCCGCCCACTGCAGTCTGCAGTATCAGGTCGGATAGCGGGACATCATTTACCAGCGCATCATAAATGCACTGCCTGACCTTGCCCTTCTCAATGCCAACACCGCTCGTGGCATTGCCCTGCGGATCCGCGTCGACAAGGAGCGTCCTGAACCCCGCTGCCGCCAGATATGCGCTCAGGTTGACCGCAGTGGTACTCTTACCAACGCCCCCCTTCTGATTGACTATGGCAATCACTTTGCCCATATAATCCACCCCCTGCCCGCATACCAGCGCACCTTTACGATAAAGATCCGGCCGGGGCGACGCCCCATATGGCCCTACACAATTATGAATCCCGTATCTCTAATGGGCTCCGCCAAGCGTCCCGGACTCCGCATTCCCTGACTTCTTGGATGCCCGCTTCGATCCGGCGGCCGAAGCCTTATTGATCTTTATACGCAGTTCCAGCCAGTCCCCGACCTCCCGCTCCTCAAACCTGACCCTGATTCCAGTACGCTTTAATTCACGTACGACCTGACGGATAGAGTTCGTAAAAAGCCGCAGGTCCTTAAGCGCCCGCACCACCTTACGCCGCTCCGGTGTAGCCTCCGCGCCCCCCTCCGCCAGCTGCCGGATCCTGGCCTCTATAGCCTCCTCGGCTTGGCTCACCGTCCAGCCGCCTTCGCAGATCCTTTTCATCATGTTAATCTGTTCTTCTTCATTGGGCAAACGAAGCAAGGCCCTCGCATGTCTTTCACTGATAATTTCCCGGGCAATATTCTCGAGTATCACCGGAGATAACTTTAGTAGACGAAGTTTATTCGCGACCGTCGACTGGTCTTTACCTACCCTCTCAGCCACATCCTGCTGAGTCAACCCAAACTCCTGAATGAGCCGCTGGTATCCCTGCGCCTCCTCGACAACATTGAGGTCCTTCCGCTGCAGGTTCTCAACCAATGATACCTCGGCCATCTCCCGGTCGTCCATATCCTTGACTATGGCCGGCACCGCGCTAAGCCCCGCCATCCGGGATGCCCTAAGCCTCCGTTCGCCCACCACGACCTCATATCTCTGGCCGGCCCGGCGGACGACAATGGCCTGTATGACCCCGTGCTGCTTGATAGACTCAGATAGCTCTCGCAGGCTTTCCTCGTCAAACCGCTCGCGGGGCTGAAAAGGATTGGTATCGATCAATTCTATGGGAATGTTTTGGACCTCTGTCCCTTCAGGAGCCTTCTTGCCCCTCTTGAGGCCCATTATCCGCGCGATTTCGTCCTTCATATTGCCAACCTACATCCATGAGGTACCGGGGCGTGATAGATAGATGCATCGCCCTGTCTTATTTCGTCACCCTGCAATTTGTTCCTTCATCCCGAAGGATGATTTTGTTCTGGTTCATATGGGTGAAATCAAGGATCGTACCGTCGCCCTGCATGCCAGCCGCGGCGCGCTCACCAATGCCATATTCGGCGCCGATGTGCAGGAAACGATATGATGTGGATGCATCTAGCGAAGCGATATAACGGGGATGTGTTTCGGATATGGCCATCCCGTGACGGAGCGGGCAAGATGCGCCGCCAGCCATCAAGAGATGGGTCTCTTTGCAGGTATACCGGGGCGCCTGGGGTACTTCCCGGGGGTGACGCCCACCTTTTCGACCACGACCAGCGTATGAATACCCATGCCTTCAGGAAGCTCAACCTCTCTTATCCCGGACACCCTCCCGCCTAGTTCCCCCAGGGCGGCTGATGCCTGGTATATCTCCCGGTCGACATCGGGTCCTTTCATGGCGATGAAACGCCCACCCACCTTCACCAGCGGGAGGCAGTACTCGAGAAGAACGGGCAGAGCCGCAACCCCTCGCGAAACAGCCATGTCGAAGGTCTCACGGTATGAATTCTCACGGCCGAGTTCCTCCGCCCTTGCCTGGATTACACGGACGTTTGCGAGCCCCAGTAATCCGGCGACATGCTCCAGGAAGCTCGCCTTCTTAGCGACGGCTTCCACAAGGGTCATCTCAACCTCAGGGCAATGGAGAGCCAGCGGGAGGCCCGGCAGGCCCGCCCCGGAGCCAACATCCACACATGACTTCACCTCAGAGAACTCAGCGGCAAGTAAACACGTCAGGGAGTCAACCACGTGCCTTATGGCTACTGAACGTGGCTCAAGAATACTCGTCAGGTTGACCCTTTTGTTCCATTCCACCAGTGCACGGTACATGGTCACCAAAGCCTCGACCTCTGCCGGCCGCAAGCTAAGGCCGAATTTACTGGCCCCGGATATAAGTGCATCCACGAATTCCGCATCAGGTGACCTCACACTGTGGTGGCTGGGCGCGGCGCCTTCGTTTTCCCTTACCTCCATCCTAACTAACCCTCACTTACCTGCGAGCATTCTCCCCCGGGCCCATTGGGGCCGGACCTGGACGCGGGCCCTATCCCTCCACATCCGGACGGGGCAGACGAATCTTGCGGGCCTTGCGAAGTGCAAGGCATACTCCTGCTCCGGGCCCTAAGATACACCATCAGGACAGAAATGTCCGCTGGAGAAACCCCAGATATCCTTGAGGCCTGCCCAACGGTCACCGGCCTTATCGAAGCGAGCTTTTCCCGCGCCTCCCGCGACAGTCCCTGCAAGGAGCCATAGTCAAGGTCAGGAGGTATCCTGTGGTCCTCCATCCGGAGCACGCGCTGGGCCTGCCGTGTAGCCTTAGCGATATAGCCGGAATACTTGGCCTCGATTTCCACCTGCTCGGCTACCCCTCTCGGTATTGCCGGCCGTTGGGGGTCTAGCGGCCCGAGACTGTCATACGTCACCTCCGGGCGCCGCAAGAGGTCCAGTAAAGACGCTCCGTCAGGATAAGCTTCGCGGGAGCCGAGCCCATGCCCCCTCGCCTCGTCATCCCGGGAGTCCCCGGATACCTTTTCCAGCGGCCGGTTGATAACGTAGGTCCGGGAAAGCCGGTCCAACTCCGCCTTTATCATTGACTCTTTTTCCTTTATCCGTTCATACCTCTCCTGGCTTATCAGCCCAACCGATCGCGCTACGTCAGCGAGCCTGAGATCAGCATTATCCTGGCGGAGGAGGAGCCTGTACTCAGCCCTGCTGGTCATCATCCTGTATGGTTCCGCCGTCCCCTTGGTGACCAAGTCATCGATCAATACCCCTATATAGGCCTGGGCCCTGCTCAAGATAAGAGGTGCCCGCCCTAGGATACTCATGGCGGCATTGATCCCCGCGATTATCCCCTGGGACGCCGCCTCCTCGTAGCCTGACGTCCCGTTAATCTGTCCGGCACAAAAGAGCCCCTCCAGCCCTTTTACCTCGAGTGTCGGCTTTAGCTGCGTCGGTACAATACAGTCATATTCTATGGCGTAGCCCGGCCTCACAATTACGGCATCTTCCAATCCTGGTATGCTGTGGATCATATCGTTCTGGACATCCTCAGGCAAACTGGTGGAGAGCCCTGCGACATAGAATTCGTCCGTGTCACGGCCTTGAGGCTCAATAAATACCTGGTGGCGATCCCTTGAGGGAAATTGAACCACCTTAACCTCTATCGACGGGCAGTACCGGGGGCCGGTCCCTGTAATCGCGCCAGAATAAAGAGGAGCCCGGCTGAGGTTTGCGCGAATTATATCATGTGTCCGCCGGGTCGTATAGGTAAGCCAGCATGGTACCTGCTCTCGCTTTGTGCTGCCAGTCTCAAAGGAGAAACCATATCCCAGGTCCTCACCGGGTATTTCGGTCATCCTCCCGAAGTCAACCGACCTCCCGCGGATGCGAGGGGAGGTGCCGGTCTTAAACCTCATCAATTCAAGCCCGAGGCTCCTCAGATTCTCGGAAAGGGCGGTAGCCGCATGCTGTCCCTGCGGTCCCGACGCGAAATTTACCGGCCCGATATGAATCCTGCCCCCCAGGTAGGTGCCGGTCGTGAGAACCACAGCCCTGGCCAGGAATTCTGTCCCGGCTGATGTCCTCACCCCTACGACGCGACTGCCATTTACGAGGAGGCTCTCGACGGTGGCTTCCCTCAGATCTAGATTTTTCTCGCTCTCGAGAACGCCCCGCATGGCTAGCTGGTAGGCCCTCTTGTCGGCCTGTGCCCTGAGAGACCGGACGGCCGGGCCCTTGCTGGTGTTGAGGAGGCGCAACTGGAGGTAAGTGCGGTCTATGTTACGCGCCATCTCCCCGCCCAGCGCGTCAATTTCCCTCACAAGCTGAGCCTTACCTGGACCGCCTATCGACGGATTACAGGCCATGAGAGCGGTATTCTCTATGGAGATGCTCAAGGCAAGAGTCCTCAGGCCGAGCCTTGCGCTTGCAAGTGCCGCCTCACACCCGGCGTGTCCCGTCCCGACGACTATTACATCATAATGCTGCAAACCCCTTCACCTCCTTGCCACTGAACATTTGCGCACTTGCGCTTGCGACTACTTCCCCACACAGAATTGTTCAAAGATGCTGTCTATGACAGCTTCTGACGCCGTTTCCCCGGTAATCTCACCGAGCCTCTCGACGCTCTCCCGCACGTCGATGGCTACAATATCGGAAGGCAATCCCCGGTGAAATGCCTCAATGGCGCTCAACAGGCTGTCCCGGGCTGCCTCCAGGGCCACCACATGCCTCAAGTTACCGACGATCGGATCCGCACCAGCCTCCACATGTCCCCCTGTAACCGACCTGTAGATCGCGTCCCTCAAGTCCTCCATCCCCAGCCCAGCCTTGGCGGACACCCTGACCGCCGCAACCGGCCGGAGGAACCTGCCAACAACGTCCTCCGAAAGACGACAGCCGAGGTCTATCTTATTCAGTACAAGTATAGCAGGCCTGCCGGCTACCTGGTCAATCACCTGTTCATCCTGTGTATCGAGTTGCTGGGAAGAGTCGACCACCACCAGGACAAGATCCGCACTCTGCATGGCGGCCAGGGCACGCTGGATGCCCATACGCTCGACCGCATCATCAACCTCACGGAGGCCGGCGGTATCAACAAGCCTCACAGGAATGCCCCGGATGTCGACCATATCCTCAACAGTATCACGGGTCGTGCCCGGGTTATCGGCTACTATCGCACGCTCATGGCGTAAGAGCGCATTCAGCAAGCTGGACTTACCCACATTGGTCTTACCCACTATCGCGACCATTGCCCCCTCGCGCATGACCCTTCCATGTCGCGCGCCCTTCAGGATGTCCTCAATTCTCGCAACAGCCTTCCTGCACCGCTCGATCGAGGCCGGTATATCTAGTTCATCAATATCTTCTGGGAAATCCAGCCTGCCCTCGATCCCGGCAAGTAGCTCGACGAGCTCCCTGCGTAGCTCCCGCACCTCGCTGGAAAGCAACCCTGACAGCTGGCGCGAGGCCCTCCTCATGGCTGCCTCCGTCCGCGCCCGGATTATATCGATGACGGCTTCCGCCTGTGCAAGGTCGATTCTCCCATTGAGAAAGGCCCTGCGCGTAAACTCCCCGGGCCCGGCAAGACGGGCACCGCAATGAAGAACGGCCTCCAGGACCCGTCTCACAGGTACCAGCCCACCGTGGCAGCTTATCTCTACCACGTCTTCGCGCGTATAACTCGCGGGCCCCGGCATGATTGTAACGAGGGCCTCGTCCACCTGCTCACCCGTTGCTGGGTCCATAACGATACCGTATAAAACCCTTCTCTTACCTGCGACATTTAGCCTCTTCCCCTGCGCGGTCCGGAATACCTCCCGTGCAATCGGGATTGCGCGGGGCCCGCTTATCCGGACGATGCCTATCCCACCCTCGCCAACAGGAGTAGAGATTGCGGCGATCGTATCATCCATGCTCATATTATCAATCAACGGAATCACCACCCGGCCATATGACGAATCACCATAATAAGTGCAGCTGAGCTGCGCCCCCTCCCAGGTGGGAGCAGAGCGCAGCTCATCCTCTCGAGAAAAAAAGAATATCTATTCCCCTATTATAATGAAGCCTATCAAAGAATCAGGAAACTCCCGCCCCGGCTTGCGGACCACAGGCTACTTCAACCGCGGTCCCGCCGGGGAAATCACGATCCGCCTTCGCGGTTCCTCCCCTTCGCTATGGCACGTTACTCCCTCTACATCCTGCAGGGCAAGGTGGACAATGCGCCGTTCCATGGGGGTCATGGGCTCGAGCAAAGTCGTCCGTCCCTCACGCCTGACTCTCTCTGCGACCCGCCGTGCGAGACTACGCAGTGCGTCCTCCCTCCGCTTACGATATCCCTGGGCGTCGACAATAATTCGTATTCGCTCCTCCTCGCCCGATAGCTCGCCACAGGACCGCCCAACCCGGTTCGCGACAAGGTTAACCAAGTACTGTATTGCGTCAAGCGTCTGGCCCCGGCGGCCAATCAGGGTCCCGAGATTCTTCCCGGATACGTCAAACCTTACAGCACCATCGAGCTGCTCCACAGTGATGCTCGCATTCCCCACATCCATATGAGAAATAAGATCTTTTAAGAATTGCTGCGCGCTGGCCACTCCCTCCTCTCGCGGGTCCTTCCGGCTGACCCTTACCTTGGCCGGCTTCATCCCGAGTCCAAAGAAACCGCTCCTGCCTTCTTCCAGCACTTCTATTATAGCCTTATCTCGCTCTACTCCCAGTTCCGCAAGCGCCGCCCTGGTGGCTTCCTCCACAGTCCTACCCGTCTTCTCGACCGCTATCATCGTCAACCCGCGCCCCCTTTGTACGAAGCCTCCTGGGGATGCTCCCCTTCCGGTCCGGGTCAAGCAAGGCCTGTCCTTCCGCAAGGCCGGCCATCTCGCGTCTCCTAGCGGACAGCTGCCGGGCGGTGATATATTGCTGGACTATAGAAAACACATTGGTAGCAAGGAAATACAGTCCTATCCCGGAAGGAAGGCTTATCGTGATCCAAGCCATGAATACAGGGCCAATAAGGTTCATCATCCGCTGGGACGGATCTGTCGACACCATCATACCCTGGATATACGTAGTGACACCTGCCAGCGCAGGCAAAATGTAAAACGGATCCGGCTTGCTGAGATTTGTAAGCCAGAGGAATCTCTCCGCCGCAAAAGTATAAGTCCTCAGGACGTTGAACAAAGCCCATATGAAAGGCAGCTGCAACAGGAGCGGCAGGCAACCACCCAGCGGATTGACTTTATTTTCCCGGTAGAGCTCCATCACCCTTTTCTGGTATTCTTCCTGGTTCCCCTTATACTTCTCCTGGAGCTGTTTTAACTTGGGCTGTAACAGCTTCATCTTTTCCATCGCTTCGGTCTGCTTCCAGGTAAACGGATAGAGGACCAGCCTTATCGCGAAGGTGAGCGCAATTATGGCTATCCCGTAGCTGCCGCTCACCCGGTAAAGAAACTCAAGGGCTGCACGGATTAGATCACTTAACCCCAAATTCATATTCCCTCCCTCTATCCGCCTTCCATGCCCCAGCCGGCCGTTGGCGAGTATACCATGCCACCCGCACAGGCCGTTACCTCACGGGATCATAGCCTCCGGGGTTAAACGGGTGACACCTCGAGATGCGCCTTATGGCGAGCCATCCACCCCTCAAGAGGCCGTATCTGGTAATGGCGTCAATGGCATACTGGGAACAAGACGGGTAAAATCTGCAGGCGGGGCGCATCTTTAGCGGCGAAAGCAGCCGCCTGTAGGCGATTATCAATCCCACCACCGAGCGGCTTACCAGATTATTCCTTCCCGACGATCCCAACGGCCTCACCCGGACTTGTATGAGTGACCCAAACCTGCGACCTCGCACCTTGCTCACGGCCTGATGGGCGGACCACCATGATCGGCATGGACCACCATGGCCGACGTGGGAAGCGATGCGCCATCAAATGCGCACATCGCGCTCACCGGAGGCATCCTGCGGACCACGCAACGCATGAGCTGTATATAGGATGTGCCACAGCGCCCTGCATAGATCCCGGAATTCTGCGTCTCTGGCTGCATGGCGAGGGATGATGACAACATCCTTGACCATCTCTGGGTCACCCAGGCCCTGCCTGAACGCCTCGAGTACCCGTCTCCGAACCCTGTTACGGACAACGGCAGTCCCGAATTTGCGGCCAACCACAACCCCTATCCTGCCGCTCGGTCCCTCCGGCGGCAACGCATACACCACGAAGAGCGCATTTGCGTATGACCGTCCGTGGTCTAGTATCCTCCTGAACTCCCGCGCACTACGGAGCTTCTCCATCAGCCAGCAAGTTACTTTCAGCGCCCAGGTCCATGCGAATCAGGCGCTAAGACGCTTGCGTCCCTTAAGGCGCCTTCGCTTCAATACAAGACGTCCAGCTCTCGTGGCCATCCTCCTGAGGAAGCCGTGCACCTTGCTCCGCCGCCGAACTTTCGGCTGATAAGTCCTTTTCATCGTAGACCCCCCACCATCTTATCCACAGACAACCACTGAAGCGACATCAAAATCCCCGTTAAGAGCCCCGCATCGCCGAATTTTTCGGCGGCCACTGCTCATTTTTGGGTAATGAAGGCATGTCAAGAAGATTATAGCCCACGGCTTTCCGGGGTGTCAAGAACACGACTCGGCACGCGATGCGACGTCGCTGAGGCGACCCGACAGGTCGAGACGCGGCCCCATTACAGCGCATGGCAGGACACCAAGTCACCGTTGGGCACAGCCCGGCGCAGATCTGGACCTGGGGATAATCATAAGTGAAAAGGTGCTTTCCCGGGTTCCGGGACGCTGAAAGCTTACCTTGAAATCCCCACAGCCTTTCCTTTTCACCAGACTATCCACATAGATTTTCCACCAACGGCTTTCATCTCATCCTGGCTCGTCCACCCGCAGGTTGCCTCCGGGACCCGTGTTTGCTATGATCATGCACGGGAGCCAGTTTGAAATATCCTTTCCAGACATATCCCCAACTATATTAGAATTGCCGCCTATTCACAAACTTATTCACAGGTTGTGGATAAGTTTGTGAATAACTTGTTGATTACACGACCGCCCAATTGACTAGGGCGGCATGCCTTTCTGAAATGCGCTGTGGATAGCCTGGAAAGCCCGGCATTGCCGACAGCCGCCGATGAAAATCACGAACTAGCTGCGTAGGATTTATCCACATATCCTGTGGAAAATGTGTGGATCCACCACAGGGATCCTGTCGAAAGGGCCATTGTCAAGGCGGTTTTCCACAGGTGTGGAAAACCCTGTGGATAACCAAACCGGCAGCTGCACAGGCTCAATTACCAGTCATTATCCATAGCAGGTTATGTACTGATCCACCGGCGAAATCTCTGATACGGTGAAGGCGCATATTAATCAACAAATCATGCACACCTTCTGTGGATAAACTGTTAATAACCGCCGACTTTTCACAGAGTACCCCGGCAAAACCGGGGGCGGGCGCGGTCGTCCTTGGACTTTTCATGGTTCCCGGCCCTTTCCAGCAGGCGCTTTTCATAGCCTGCGAAAGGTGATATAGACTACTCCTCCGAAGGAGGGACAGTCAAAGGTGCTTGCTTTC
Organism: Bacillota bacterium; assembly: GCA_012842565.1. Taxonomy (GTDB): domain Bacteria; phylum Bacillota; class SHA-98; order Ch115; family Ch115; genus DUSO01. The sequence goes on along the minus strand of DUSO01000049.1, from coordinate 13,158 downwards.
CTTCTACGCATCTTTAGAAAGCAGCCAGGTTCGAGCCGGGACGGCTGCAGGAAGCCAAGCCACCGTAACTCAGGCTCCAGCTACTGGGTACGAATCGCCGTATATGATTCGCTGGCCGCGGTCCCAAGGGTCGTGGACCTTAGCTCTGGCGACGTGGCCAAGCTACTGGACGAAATCGCCAACAAGGCTTACTCGCTCTCACATGAAAAGGGGGGCAGACTCCCTTATATGGTAATCAAGGAAGTGCTGGAAAACCTCATACACGCTGACTTCCGGGAGGCCGTTATAAGCATCCTTCCGGACGGGAATACTATAAGGGTGTCGGACCAGGGTCCCGGTATACCCAACAAAGATCGAGCATTCCTACCCGGCTTCACTACGGCGACGTCGCAAATGAAGCAGTATATCCGCGGGGTAGGATCAGGCCTACCTATAGTACGAGAATCCCTCCTTGCTTCCGGAGGATCCATAGTCATAGAGGATAACCTGAAAAGCGGGTGCGTCGTGACGATAAGCCTCCCGCCAGAGGGCGGCATCCCTCAACCCGCCCCCGAACTCGATACGAGGCAGCCTGTGAAAAGCGAAAAGGCGCTGGTTGCCGCAGCCACGCATACCCAGGGTGAAAAACTGCTTTCCGAAAAGGGGACAGGTCAAGCGGAAAACCCCATTTCGAACGTTTCCGTGGACTATGAAAAGTTGAATCAGGTGCTTTCACAGAGGCAGAAAAAGGTGTTCCTGCTCATCGCCGATGTAGGTGAGGCAGGCCCTTCAACGGTCGTAAAGGAATTGGACATAAGCCTGAGCACTGCTTATCGTGACCTCGTCACGCTGGAGGAATTCGGGCTTTTGGCTTCTATAGACAATACCGGAAAGCGCAAGCTGACCGAAAAGGGCCTGGCTTACCTGTCCAAGATGTTTCAATAGCAGGAATATAAAACAATATACTGGTACTCAACACTGAAAGGGGGGTCCGCCGCAAGGCAGCGCCCGTCTGCATGCCGGGCCTGCCACGGTGGCGCACACCATGACCGAGGCGCTAACCACTATCTGGGCCAAGGTGCTCGACATCCTAGCGGGAGAGCTTACGAAGCCGAGTTTCGAGACCTGGCTAAAGTCCACATCCCCGGTTGGGATTCAGGGTAACACCCTCATGGTGCAGGTACCGCACGCACTAGCCAGGGACTGGCTCGAGACCAGGTACTCTCCCCTTATCAGGCGAGCGCTTGCCGCCGTCACTCACGATAACCTCGACATCCAATTCGTTGCACCCCTTGGGGCTAACTCGGCTCCGCCCGTGCCAGCCGTAGCCGGCCCGGCCCTCGGAAGCAATTCAGCGGCCGTAGATGAGGTGCAATCGACTGCGCTAAACCCAAAGTATACCTTCGACACTTTCGTCGTAGGCAACAGCAATCGATTCGCGCATGCCGCCGCCCTCGCGGTGGCCGAGGCCCCGGCGCGCGCCTACAACCCGTTATTCATATATGGTGGAGTCGGGCTTGGCAAGACCCACTTGATGCAAGCCATCGGCCACTTTGTGCTCCAACAATCCCAGCTCAAGGTCGTATATGTCTCCTCCGAAAAATTCACCAATGAACTCATCAATGCAATAAGGGATGACAAGACCGTCGAGTTCCGTGAGAGGTACAGGAATGTCGACGTGTTGCTGATAGATGATATTCAGTTTTTGGCTGGCAAGGAAAGGACTCAAGAAGAGTTCTTCCATACCTTCAACGCCCTCTATGAGGCCAACAAGCAGATAGTCATCTCGAGCGACAGGCCTCCAAAGGAAATACCCACACTCGAAGACAGGTTACGATCCCGATTCGAATGGGGCCTCATCACTGACATACAGGCTCCAGACCTTGAAACCAGGATCGCCATCCTAAGGAAAAAGGCCAGCCTTGAGCGCCTCGAGGTACCGGGAGATGTGCTCGTGTACATAGCCAATCAGATACATTCCAATATCAGAGAGCTTGAAGGTGCGCTAATCCGTATAATGGCCTATTCGTCTCTCAATAACGTCCCGGTGACGGTACAGCTCGCCTCACAGGTGTTGAAAGACATACTACCCCAGTCCAAGGCCAAGCAGATCTCAATCGAGCTTATCCAGCAGACTGTGGCTGATTTCTTCCAGATAAGCTACGAAGAAATGCGGGCCAAGAAAAGGACAAGGAATGTATCCTATCCGCGACAGATCGCCATGTACCTGGCACGGGAGCTGACAGAGGCCTCTCTCCCCAAGATAGGCGAGGAATTCGGGGGCCGGGATCATTCCACGGTGATCCATGCGTGTGAAAAGATACAGGATGAGCTTCACGCCGATTCCGCCCTTGCGGCGACCATCAAGGAAATCATCAGCAGGCTTCAAAATGCCTGACCTGCTGGACGTTATCAACAGTAGCTGTGGGAAAGGTAGTGGGCAAGCTGTGGGCAACTTGTGGATATCCGGGTGCCGGTCGAGATCTGTAGACTATGTGGATATTCTCACGAGAATATCCACATGCTTGTCCATACCCACATCGAGCATATCTCAAGCACTGGATGGGGTTATCCACACTTCCACATGTACTACTACGGATCCTACTACGTACAACTCAATTAGTCATAGTCAGGTATGATGATCGTAAAATCCATAACACTCACCTCGATGCAAGGCTGGATAGAAGGGAAGGTAAGACTAATGCAATTTTTATGCACGACCAACGACTTGGTCTCGGGACTGCAGACCGTGGGAAAGGCCGTGTCGTCCAGGGCCTCTCTGCCGATTTTAACAGGAATTTTATTTGACGCCGGGGCCGGCAGGTTGGGATTGACAGCCAGCGATCTTGACGTAAGCATAGAGACCACCGTCCCGGCAAGTATAGTTGAGCCTGGTCGCTCTGTTATTCCGGCGAGGTACATAACCGAGCTGGCGAGGAAGCTTCCCCCGGCTGACGTCAGATTTACGACCGAGCCAGATGGAGGCTCCGTCAAGATCGAGGTCGGTAGGGCAGAGTACCGCATTAATACTATGGATCCCGATGAATTTCCCGCATTCCCCGAATGTAAGGGAAAGGCGGAGCTGGAAATCAGTCCGGACACGTTCTCCGGCCTCGCCAGGTTAAGCACCTTTGCGGCTGCTACCGATGAGAGCAGACCATTTCTCTCGGGTGTGCTCATGGAGATCTCTCCAGGAGAGCTTACCATGGTGGCGACTGACACATTCAGGCTTTCTATCGCTCATGCGAAGCAGGACGGCATCACCGGCGAGATGGGCGGAGTAATTGTCCCGGCAAAGGTCATCTCTGAGGTTGCCCGGCTTTCTGGTGGTCTCTGTCAAACTATCAAGGTAGCCATTGACGACACCCAGATAGGATTTTCCTTTGAATTCACCAGGGTGACTGCCAGGCTGATAGAGGGCAAGTTTCCAAACTATCGTCTGGTGATTCCCGATCACTACCTGGCGCGCATGAGGGTTTCAGTCAAGCCCTTATTGGAAGCGGTCGACCGGGTCTCTGTGCTGGCAAAAAATGATGCGGATGCCATCGGTCAAGTCAGGCTGTATGCATGTGAGGGGGTACTGGTCATCACCGCTAACACGCCTGATCTCGGCGGTGCCCGTGAGGAAATTCAGGTCTCCCGGGAAGGGAGAGATGCAGAAGTAGTGCTCAGGGCGAGGTATCTCCTGGAGGCTTTGAAGGCCCTGGAGCAGGAGGATGCCGTTTTGGATATTACCGGCGCTGGAAGCCCGGTCTGCGTTAGGGACAGGTTGGAAGGGGGAAGCTATACCCATCTCATAATGCCGGTAGTGACAGACTGATTCCCCGTGTCGGCTGGCATGAGAAAGGGTCATCGTGATGAGGCAAGTCATTGTCGAAAGTCAGGAAATCACCCTCGAAGCGCTTCTGAAGTGGAGCGGTATTACACCTACCGGCGGCCAGGCGAAGCGCCTCATACAGAGCGGTATGGTAGAGGTAAATTCCATCATTGAGACGCGGAGGGGTAGAAAGCTTGTGCCGGGGGACATAGTGCACATTATCAACACTGATGAGACAATCCAGGTCGTCCGGAGATAGCCCATGATCATAGAGAGGATATTCTTGTCAAACTTTCGAAATTACGAGAAGCTGGACCTCAAATTGGGCGGGTCGGTGAATCTTTTCCTGGGAAATAATGCGCAGGGGAAGACGAATCTCCTAGAGGCAGTTGAGGTTGCGGCAACGTCACGTTCGCACAGGACGAACAGGGACTCGGAGCTGGTCAGGTGGGGGCAGGATGGCTATTACATAAAGGCCAGGTTTCGATTGAACGGCTCCCACTCCATAGCAGAGGTTGGATATTCGCCGGGCAGGGGACGCATTATAAGAATCGACGGAGCTCCGCCAGATAATCCTGGCGAATACAGGGTGGCCGGGGCCGTTTTCTTCGGCCCGGACGACCTGCAAATAATAAAGGGTCCACCAAGCGGGAGGAGGAAACTCATCGACACCCAGGCCGCACATATCTACCCGGGCTTTCGCAGTGAGGCCGCGTCCTTCGCCAGGATCCTCAACCAAAGGAATTGGGCATTACGCGGTGGATCAAGAGTTGAGAACCACAGTGATCTCGACGTATGGGACGAACAGTTTGCTGTAGCGTCGGCCCGAATCATGAACAGGAGAATCGCGACCTTGATGGAGTTGCGTCCCATTCTTAAAGCCGTGTATAAAAGACTCGCGCCGGACGGGGACCTTGAGATCCGGTACCTGCCTTCCATGATGATAGAAAACGATTCCTCCCCTGTCACTGTCGAGTCGTTGCGTAGTCAGGTAGAAGAACGCAGAGCGGATGATCTGGCCCGACGTGTCACCACGGCTGGCCCCCATCGTGACGACTTTCTAATTTGCCTCAATGACGTAGACATAAGGGTCTATGGGTCCCAGGGACAGCAGAGGTCGGCGGTACTCGCTCTCAAGCTCGCGGAGCTGGAGCTTGCGTCCCGGCTCAGGGAAAGCCCGCCGATCCTTCTCCTTGATGACGTATTCTCTGAGCTGGACTTGGGCCACAGGATGGCCCTGGCAGCGGCAGTGAGGGATACTGCTCAGACTTTTGTAACCTGTACGGACTTAGATACAATTCCCCAATGTCTATGCGGCGCGTTCATATTTCGTGTCGAAGGCGGGAGTGTACACCCGGCTTCGTCACATACATCCTGAGCAACTCCATCCGGCATTCGGAATCATTCGACCAAACCCGGGCCCCGGCCCGATGGAGGCCGGGCTCATGAAGACCCGGACATGTGAAGATGTGAGGACGGTTTGAATGCACTCTGTAGTACCCATAAAGGTCATCCTTCAAAATAGGCTGAGGAAGCTTGGCATATCAAGGCGTGTCAGGGAAGGCCTTGCTCTGGTATGGTGGGAAGAGATCGTAGGGCCAGAGGTCGCAAGGGTCACCATGCCATTGTCGGTCCGTGAGGGGGTACTCTGGGTCGCCGCTGAAAGTGCAGCTTGGGCCAATGAACTTTCCCTCATGGTTCCTACCATTATGAGGAAAATAAGCGCCAGGATCGGTCGAGGCCTGATAAAAGAAATAAGATTTCGCGCCGCCGATGGGACAATGTCTCAAGGTAGGGGCGCACCTGACAGGGTGTGTGCCCCCGCCGCTGGCGTGGCCGCGCCGTATACCAATTCCGGCGGTTTAGAGGAAATACCCCCCCAAGACCTGGAGTACGCTCTCCGCCTTTGTAACGGGATTACAGATGAAGCCCTGAGGAAGGCCTTCTGCAAGGCTATCCTGGGGTCATTTGCCCTCCGGCGAAAAAGACCCAACTTGCTCTCGTAGACAAGTTCTGGTAGTATAGGAACCGGGCCTGCTTTGCCGGGCCGTAATATCGCAGGAGGTTCGTGACATGTTCATTCACCTGGGCGGAGACGTGGCAATTACCGACGATGACCTCGTAGCCGTTATTAATGCTGACCTGATTCGCAAGAACGCAAGCATAGCTCAATGTTTGACCCTGGCGACCGGGGAGGGCACCCTCAAGGATCTCTCCAATGGAATGCCCAAGGCCGTGGTCATCACGAAGAAAGCGGTATATCTATCACCAATCGCCCCTTCAACATTGAAGAAAAGGACTCAGGAGGGCTACGGGGCCCTTTGACCGGGTACATTTGTTCGATTATAATGGATGAGGAGTGCGGCTAGACAACACAACTAACAAGAAGCGAGGTGGAGGCGCGTTCCTTCTCTTGTTGAAAAGAGAAGGCACCCTACGCCGGTTTTTCGTGAAGCAGGCGCATAACGATTTAGAAAGAACTGCAAAGACTAATGGACAGGCATATGGCGCCGAGCAGATACAGGTGCTTGAGGGAATGGAGGCGGTCAGGCGCCGGCCAAGCATGTACATCGGCAGCACGGATGCCAGGGGACTCCACCACCTTGTCTGGGAGGTTGTGGACAATAGCATAGATGAGGCCCTCGCCGGATTCTGCGATGACATTCGAGTGACCATTAATAGTAACGGGTCGGTCACTGTAAAGGATAATGGCCGGGGTATCCCCGTAGATATTCACCCCAAGCAGCATCGCCCTGCGGTAGAGGTCGTACTTACCACCCTCCATGCTGGGGGAAAATTTGATACCGGGGGCTACCGGGTTTCCGGCGGTCTTCATGGAGTCGGCGTGACTGTCGTGAATGCCCTTTCAGAGTACCTCGAGGTTGAGGTACGCCTGGGCGGCAAAATATACTATCAAAAATACCAGCGCGGCAAGCCCGTGAAGGACCTGGCCATTGTTGGCGAGACCAGCGAAGATGATACGGGTACCACGATTACCTTTCTCCCTGATCGTCGCATTTTTGAGACCACTGAATTTTCATTTGAGACAATAGCCCACCGGCTCAGGGAGCTGGCCTTTCTGAGCAAGGGGATCAGGATATCCCTCAGGGATGAGAGGTCCACTCCTCCGAAGGAGGCCGTTTTTGAATTCGGCGGTGGTATCGTCTCCTTTGTGCAGCATCTGAACAGGAATAAAGACGTTATCCACGATGAGATATTCTACGTTCACAAAGAAGTCGGCGAGACTACGGTAGAGGTTGCCCTCCAATACAATGACAGCTATGTGGATAATACCTTCTGTTTCGCCAATCTCATTAATACCACAGAGGGCGGAACCCACCTCAGTGGTTTTCGTTCAGCCCTTACGCGGACAATCAACGATTATGCCAGGAAGCTGGGCATCCTGAAGGAGGGCGATGAAAACCTAAGCGGGGACGATGTCCGGGAAGGGCTTACATGTGTCATAAGCGTGAAGCTGGTCAACCCCCAGTTTGAGGGGCAGACCAAGACGAAGCTCGGAAACAGCGAGATACGAGGCCTTGTAGAATCCATCGTTAGTGAGGGCCTTGCTGAATTCTTCGAACAGAGTCCACAGACGGCAAGGAAGATCATAGATAAGTGTCTTATGGCGGCCCGGGCCAGGGAAGCAGCGCGCAAGGCCAAGGAACTTACCAGGAGGAAGAGCCCCCTCGAGGTATCCACCCTGCCGGGCAAGCTGGCCGATTGCTCCGAGAGGGATCCGGATCTTTGCGAACTCTATATAGTAGAGGGCGACTCCGCAGGCGGCTCTGCAAAGCAAGGGAGAGACCGCCGTTTCCAGGCGATCATGCCGCTCAGGGGCAAGATACTCAACGTGGAGAAGGCACGGCTCGACAAGATCCTCAACAACGAGGAAATCCGAGCAATGATCACTGCGCTTGGCACAGGAGTCGGTGAAGATTTTGACATCAGCAAATTGAGATACTCAAAAATCATTGCCATGACGGATGCTGACGTAGACGGGGCACATATCAGGACTTTGCTTCTTACATTCTTTTACAGATATATGAGGCCCCTTATTGAGAACGGCAATATCTATATTGCCCAGCCTCCCTTGTTCCACGTGAAACACAATAAGAAGGACCACTACCTCTATAGTGAAAAAGAGCTGGAGGACCTTCTGAAGCGGGTTGGGTCTGACGGGGTATCAGTCCAGAGGTACAAGGGCCTGGGCGAGATGAATGCCGAACAGCTATGGGAGACTACAATGAATCCCAAGACAAGGACAATCCTCCAGGTCACATTAGAGGATGCTGTTGCAGCAGAGGAAATTTTTACCACTCTCATGGGCGATAAGGTAGAACCAAGGCGCCAGTTTATAGAGGAGCATGCCGCTGAGGTCCAGGACCTCGACATATAGGCGTCAATTCCTTAATCGAGAGGCAATGAGGAAATAGGAGTGGTTTAGTTGGCACTTCCTGCAGAAGGAAAGGTTATCCCAATAGACGTCCACCATGAGATGAAACGCTCCTACCTGCTCTATTCCATGAGCGTGATAGTGGGTAGGGCATTACCTGATGTAAGGGACGGGCTCAAGCCCATTCACCGAAGAATCCTCTACGCCATGAAAGAACTCGGGCTGACCCCTGATAAGCCGTACCGCAAGTCAGCTACCATCGTCGGAGAAGTCATGGGCAAATATCATCCCCATGGTGATGCGGCCATTTACGAGACGCTCGTCCGGATGGCCCAGGACTTTTCGCAGCGTTACACGCTCATCGACGGGCACGGGAACTTCGGGTCCGTAGACGGCGACTCACCGGCTGCTATGAGATATACCGAGGCGCGCATGACAAGGCTGACCACGGAGCTACTTGCTGACATCGACAAAGAAACCGTGGATTTTGGGCCCAATTTTGATGCCTCACTCAAGGAGCCCCTGGTTCTACCCGCGCGGTTTCCAAACCTGCTTGTAAATGGCTCATCAGGTATTGCGGTTGGGATGGCGACCAATATACCGCCCCACAACCTCGGGGAGGTAATAGATGCCTGTATAGCCTTCATCGATAATCCGGACATCAGCATAGGGGAGCTCATGCAGTTTATCAAAGGGCCCGATTTCCCAACATATGGCCTGATACTCGGCACTGATGGCATCCGTAGCTCTTATGAAACCGGCCGCGGGACTATAAAGGTGAGGGCCAAGGCCGAAATCGAGACCTCTCCCGGCGGGAAGTCCAGGATAATTGTGACCGAGCTTCCATACCAGGTGAATAAGGCCAATCTGGTCCAGGATATAGCCGAGCTTGCCCGCGAGCGTAAGATCGATGGGATTGCCGACCTGAGAGACGAGTCCGACAGATCGGGAATGCGGATAGTGATAGAGGTCAGGCGGGATGCGAACCCCAATATAGTCCTGAACCAGCTCTACAAGCACACAAAGCTGCAGGATACCTTCGGGGTCATCATGCTCGTCCTGGTCGAAGGAAAGCCCAGGATTGTCAATCTGAAGCAGGCCATAGCCCATTATATAAGCCACCAGGAAGATGTCATCAGGAGGCGCACGCAGTATGATCTGAAGAAGGCCGAGGAGCGCGCCCATATACTCGAGGGTTTGAGGATCGCGCTCGCCAACCTCGATGCCGTGATCCAGCTTATCAGACAGTCGCGCACCCCTGAGGTGGCAAAGGCCGGTTTGATGAAGGATTTTGGCCTGAGCGAGCGCCAGGCGCAGGCCATTCTGGATATGCGACTGCAGAGGCTGACCGGTCTCGAGCGAGACAAGATCGAAGAGGAATATAAAGAGGTTGCCAGGCTCATCGAAAGCCTCAGGGCCATCCTCGCAGACGAGGCCAAGGTCCTGGACGTCATAAAAAAGGAGCTATCGGAGATCAAGGAGAAGTACGCCGACCAGAGGAGGACACGGATAGTGCCCGATGAGGGCGACTTTGAAGCCGAGGACCTTATCGCCGAGGAGGACGTGGTCGTCACCCTGACTCGGGGCGGGTATATCAAGAGGCTTCCCGCGACAACATATAAGAACCAGAGGCGGGGTGGCAAGGGAGTGGCTGCTCTCACGACCAGGGAAGACGACCATGTCGAGCACCTGTGCGTCGCCTCGACTCACGATTTCATCCTGTTCTTTACAGACAAAGGCAAGGTATATAGCATAAAAGCCTATGACATCCCGGAGGCCACGAGGCAGGCGAGGGGCACTGCCATCGTGAACCTGCTGTCACTATCGCCCGGGGAGACCATCAAGGCAATAATCCCGGTAGATGAATTCTCTCCGGACCGGTATGTCATCATGGTAACCAAGAAGGGTTTCGCCAAAAAGACGAGGCTCTCGGAATATGCGACCGGCAGGAGGAGCGGGATCGTCGCCATAGCCCTGGAAGAGGGGGATGATCTCGTTGAAACGAAGCTTACGGATGGATCGCAAGAGGTCATTCTCGCCACGGCCGGCGGGCTTGCCCTCAGGTTTCCCGAGGATGACGTGCGTCCTACGGGCAGGGTTTCCCGTGGCGTGAAGGCTATCCAGCTGGTCCCGGGCGACCGGTTGATAGGAATGGACATAGTAAGGCCCGACTCAGACTTGCTGGTGGTGACCCGTAAGGGCTACGGCAAAAGGACCCCGCTTTCGGAATACCGCGTCCAGGGACGGGCCGGCAAAGGGATAAAGACGCTAAATGTAACCGACAGAAATGGCGAGCTAGCGGTAGTCAAGGTAGTCCAGGAGCAAAATGAACTCATGATCATGTCTGCCGGCGGCACCGTCATACGCATGGAGGTCAGAGAGGTGCCTGTCATGGGCCGGGACACCCAGGGAGTGAGGCTTATGCGCACCGACCCCGATGATCACGTGGCGGCGGTGGCCCAGGTTTCTGTAACCGGAGAGTAATATCCCTGGGGCGGTATTATGTCTTGGGAGCTTTTTGAGCATACAGCGGACATCGGACTCCGCGCCTTCGGGGTAACCTTGGAGGAAGCATTTGCAGAGGCTGCCCGCGGCACATTAAGCCTGATCGCACCATCACTTAAACCCCGGCCACTCCACAGAACGGACCTTGCAGTGTCCGCCCGCGACCTTGAATCTTTGCTGGTGGCCTGGCTGTCCGAAATCCTCTACCTGTTATATGCAGAAGGATTCTTTCCGGCTGTGATTGATGTCCTTCAGATCAGAGGAGAACCTGCGGGGAAGAATACCCCCGAGAGCCCTGACCAGGCCGACGGCCACAACCGGGTCACCCTTGATGCCGAGCTTACCGGCGAGGTACTGGCTGGCGAACGCCGCGACAAACTCGAGCTCGAGGTCAAAGCGGTCACTTATCATATGTTGGAGATAGAAAAGCGCAAGCAGGCTGAGTCCGGCAAGGAGTGGTTTGTGCAGGTCATCCTGGACGTGTAGATTCTAGAAAAGTCCCCATGCCGGCAATGGTCGAGACCATCCGCCTGTGCCGCAATGACCGGTAGCTATTGAAGAAAGAGGATGGCTCCGTATTCCTGAGGGAACTCCGCCTCTCAGTTTGTCTTATGACCTGCGACGGGGTATGGCGGGTGACGAGATGCCATGGGAACCGGGGGGTGACATAAATGGAGACCTGGACAGGGCCACTTAAAAGGATCGATGAGAACAGGTGGCTTATTCCCGAGGACTATAAGAGTGGCATGAAGGTCCCGGGGATGATCTACGTCGCCGAGAACCAACTTCCGGCTGTCCGTAAGGACCAGGCGCCGGAGCAGGTGGCAAATGTGGCATTCCTGCCGGGGATAGTTGGCTATTCTCTGGCGATGCCTGACATCCACTGGGGCTACGGCTTTCCGATAGGCGGCGTCGCTGCTACCGTCCTTCCCGACGGGGTGATCTCGCCGGGTGGGGTCGGATTCGATATAAACTGCGGGGTGAGGTTGCTAAGGACCGACCTTGCATTCCAGGATGTTGCGCCCCGCCTGGAGCAGCTTGTACACCAGCTCTACAGGGATATCCCCTCAGGGGTGGGATCGTCTGGTCCATTAAAGCTAAGCCAGGACGAGACGATTGATGTCCTGGAAAAAGGCGCTAAATGGGCCCTCGAAAAGGGATACGGGTGGCCTGAAGACATCGAGCGAATCGAGGATGGCGGGTGCATGGCCGGGGCAAGCCATTCCGCAGTCAGCACAAAGGCACTCAAGCGCGGGATGCCCCAACTCGGCACCCTGGGCTCGGGCAACCATTTCCTCGAGGTGCAGGTGGTTGAGGCAATCTACGATCCTCAGGTCGCCAGCCGTTTCGGCATCAACGAGGGACAGGTTACAGTTATGATCCATACCGGTTCACGCGGGCTGGGGCACCAGATCTGTACCGATTATCTTGCCGCTATGGAGGATGCTGTCCGGGCATACGGCATTTCGCTCCCGGACCGCCAGCTCGCCTGCGCGCCGCTGTCATCGCCCGAAGGCAAAGGTTACTTCGCAGCTATGGCCTGCGCCGCAAACTACGCGTGGGCTAACCGCCAGTGCATTACCCACTGGACGAGGGAGGCCTTTGCAAGGGTATTCGGCCGGCCTGCCCGGGATCTGGGCATGCATCTTATCTATGATGTGGCTCACAATATCGCAAAGATCGAGGAACATACTGTGTCAGGGAAGAAGCTCAAGGTGTGTGTTCACCGCAAGGGCGCGACGAGGGCCTTTCCGGCCGGACATCCGGATCTCCCCGCGGTATACCGCGATCTGGGGCAGCCGGTCCTGATACCGGGGGATATGGGCCGGAATTCATATCTTCTTGTCGGGACCGAAAAAGCTATGCAAGAAACGTTTGGGTCCACCTGCCACGGTGCCGGAAGGGTATTGAGCAGGGCCCAGGCAAAGAAGGGCGGCCCCAGCGGCAAAGAGATCCAGGCACAGCTCCTAGAGCGTGGTATAGTGGTCAAGGCGGCCAGCAAATCCTCCCTGGCGGAGGAGGCACCTGAGGCATATAAGGATGTAAACGAGGTGGTCAATGTCTGCCACAGGGCCGGAATCTCGCGCATCGTAGCCCGGATGAGGCCCATAGGTGTAATCAAGGGATAGGTTTAAGCGACAGGATGAGTAGCAAGCATCCAGGTGCATACCCGCCTTATGGCTTGAAAGCATGCGCATTCTGTTATAAGACGGGCGGCCATAGCTTATGGGAGGATATATTACTCCTGAATTGAGGTCAGGGGGGTTGAAAGGCCTCGCTCTACATGCTATACTAAGTCTTGCCCCGAGAGGGGGCAAAATCATCAAGGCTTCAAGGCTACGGCTGAGGAGGCCGGGTCTGGAGTTTGCTCCTTGAAAACTAAACAGTGTGAGATTGGGAAGCGTATGGTTTTGAGTTATGGCTCAAGCTTGGGCTTGAGGTCAGAGATGGTCTCGAGCGG
>DUSO01000048.1 GCA_012842565.1 Bacillota bacterium | reverse complement strand
GGCCGCGGTGCCTCCACCGCGGCCGGGGATGTCCACACTCTAGCCGTGCGCACCAGGGCCGTGGGTGTCTATGCTCTCGCCGGGGGTACCACCGCCGGGATGCCCACCTCTTCTGACCTGGCATCTACCCAGGCCTGGATCTTTTGTATGTGTTCCGCCGTCAGGTGGCTGAACCTCCCCTGTGCTCTGATATACTCCTCCACAGGCTTTCTCTTGTCTATGCGGTGAGTCAGCTGGAACTTATGGTCCTTTACCTCATATAGCTGCCACATTCCTGTCTCTATCGCGAGCTTGCCGATATCTATCGTCCTGTCCGACGGGAACTGCCAGCCCTTGGGACACGGTGCATGTATGTGCAAGAACGCGGCCCCGTCTGCATTGAGCCCTCTCCTGACCTTGTTCATGAGGTCGAGGGGGTAGGCGAGGGAGGCGGTGGCCAGGTACTTGACAGCCGAGTGGCCTGCCGCTACCAGCCTTGCCAGGTCCTTGGGCCAGAGCTTTTTGGCCTCTGGAACCACCGGCCCCGCGGGTGTGAACGTCGTCCACGCGCCCCAGGGAGTGGTGGGTGATACCTGGATGCCGGTGTTGGCATAAGATTCATTATCGTAGCAGATGAAGAGGATATCGTGTCCCCTGTACATTGCGCCTGAGAGCGCCTGTAACCCGATGTCGGCGGCCCCGCCATCTCCGGCCATCACGATGATGTTCGGGAATTCACAGTTCTTCTTGCCCTTCCGGATCAGCGCCTTATATGCCGCCTCGATGCCGGATGCCACGCCGCCACCATTGGTGATCTGGGCATGGATCCACGGCACACGCCAGGGTCCGCAGCCATAGCTGGTGTTGGCTACATACATGCAGCCGGTGGGTCCGACGAAGATCGTGTTGGGTCCTGCCGCCTTGGCCACTAGCCGGTAGACCAGGGCAGGGCCGCAGCCGGCACACGTTCGGTGGCCCGGGACATAATACTCTTCTCTGGGAGCCCGCCTGATACTCTTAATCTCCTCAAGCTCAACAGCGCTCACGCTCAACTCCCTCCTTCCATCTTACAGCTCAAACGGGAGCCAGTAGGTTTCCTTTTCCAGTTTGCCGGTCTTGGCCACGTCCAGCATCTTGCGGGCCATGAGGTAGAACTCTTCGCGGGAGATGACCTCACCGCCGAGCCCGGCCACAAAGCCCATGGTTTTTACCTTGTCTCCAAGCCCATAGAGGGCCGCACGTACCTCCGTCAGGAGGACTCCTCCATTGGCGCTGATGCCAAAGGAAACATCGTTGTCGACAACTCCGACGACCTTCACGTCCTTAAGGGCGTCCCTTAGTTCCTCCGTTGGGAACGGTCTGAAGACCCGTATCTTGGCAAGGCCGACCTTGTATCCCTGGTTTCTCAGGCGCTGGACAACCATGCGGGCCGTCCATGTATGGGCTCCTTGCACCACAAACGCCACGTCTGCATCATCGAGGGCCACGGTCTCTACAAAGGGTGCGTAGTTACGCCCGAAGATGCGGTTATAATCCTCAGTCGCTTCCTTGACTACCTGTCTTGCCGCCTGCATCGCCTTGTACCTCTGGTACTGCAGGGGAGGCCCCATACTTGGTTCGATCTGAGCGCCAAGGATCATGGGGTCTGCCGGGTCAAGGTAGTGGATCGGCTTGTATGGGGGCAAGAACTCCTCCACCTGAGCTTTGTCCGGGATGTCCACCTCGCCCAGGATATGTGACACGAAATAACCATCCTGGCATGGGAATTGAGGGAGTGATACCCTCTGGTCCTCGCCGATCCGGTAGAACATGAGGCTCATGTCCAGGGCCTCTTGAGGTGTCTCCGCCCAGCCCATGAGCCATCCCTGATCTCTCGCCGTAAGCGCCTCGGTATGCTCGGATCCGAAGTCTCCCGGCGGGTCCAGGGTGCGGTCGGCGATCATGCACTGCACCGGCAGCCTCTCGCCCGAAATCGGTGAGTAGACCTCGAAGGCAAAGGTGATTCCTACGCCGGAGCTTCCCACAAAGGTCCGGGCCCCCGACGCCGCTGCGCCATAGGCTATGCTCAGCTGTGCGTGCTCGCCCTCGGCGTGCAGGAATTCAGCATCGAGTTCCCCGTCGGCGACCATCCGGGCCAGCTCTGACATTACGCCGGTATACGGCCGGATCGGAAACGAGGCGATCACGTCGACGTCGGCAAGCTTGACGGCATTTGCTACCGCCACTACTCCTGAGATAAGACGCTTGGTGCCCATTCTTCACGCCTCCTTTCCCGTTGGGTTATCCTCAAACTCGAGCTCCGGGACACCAACGACAGCCCCGACGGTGCATACCCTTATGCATATCCCGCAGCCCTTGCAGTATTTGTAGTTGTGCTCCACGAAATCCTCAGTAGGCGTGATGCAGCTATCGGGGCAAGAAAGCCAGCATGTCAGGCACTGGGTACACTTCTCCGTATCTACCACGGGCCTTATCATCCGCCAGTTGCCGGTCACCATCTTGTCGTTTTCGGATATGGGCGACCGCACTGTCCCCGCGAAAGGCGCCTCGTGTACGGCCTTCTCGACACTCATCAGTCTGATCCCTCCTTTACGCAGTCTCTGCCATCACTTCATAGATGACCGCCTGGTTGTAGCCGCGCTCGACAGCCGCGGGATTCTTTGCCACGCTCTTGAGTGATTCGAGGCTCACGATCCCGGTGGCCCTGGCCACGGCTCCTGCAAGTACGCCGGCCCACCCGCCGCCGACTCCCGTGGCGTCAGTTGCTCCCTCAGCGCCGGATAGCGTCACCTGGGCCTGCCCCAATCCTGAAGCATCAACGCATACTATTGTCTTAAGGTTCCGCTTATCCCGGATGAATTTAGCTATGTATTCGGGGCTCCTTCGCGTGTTGACCACCAGGACCCCGCCGGGCTTTAGCCCCTTTGTGACGGGATTCCCCTTGACGAGGGTTTCCTCGACCAGGACTACAATGTCCGGCTCCTCGTTTTCATAGATATACTTGCTCTCGATGGGGTTTGGACTGATCCTGGCATACGCCTTCACGGGGACGTTTACCCGGTCGGGGAGGTCCACATAGTTTTCCCAGGCCTGTATGAACTTACCTTCCTTACCCGCAGCGTTTGCAAGTGCGACTACGGTGTCCCTCGACTCCTTGATCATGATGACTCCCCGGCTCCATGCCGTTATCTGGACCAGCCCCTTCTCGACAAAGAGTTCTTTCTCCTCAGGCGAAAGGACAGCGCTCAACACTGTTCTCCTCCTTTCCCGTGGGTTACAGTCTTCCCGTGGACCACAGTCTGTATTGACAAATGGACCCATTTAAGTTGACCGCTCCGGCTTCCTATGCCTCACCTCCTCCAGGGCCCGCTGAAAGTGCTCCATCGTAATGACAGGGTGGGTGGGGGCCTCATGTGATGCAATACGCGACCTCTTGACGTCTCCCGCAAGATGGCGGCCCAATGCCAGGAAGGCGGCCCTCCTGCAGATACCGGATATGTCGGCTCCGGTCAGGCCCTCCGTGGATTGCGCCAGTTGATCAAGGTTCACGTCCTGGTCAACGGGCTTCCCCCTGAGATGAACTTTGAATATCTCGAGGCGATCAGCGGCATCAGGCAGGGGAAATTCGACTATAAGGTCAAACCGCCCCGGCCGCAAGAATGCCGGGTCGATCAGGTCCTGCCTGTTGGTGGTGCCGACAACGATTACGTCCTTGAGGTCTTCCAGGCCATCCAGCTCCATGAGGAGCTGGCTTACAATCCTCTCCGAAACCGACCCCTGTCCCCCGCGCATCCCCGCCAGGGCATCTATTTCATCAATGCACAGGATACATGGAGAAGCCTGTTTTGCCCGCTGGAATAGTTCCCTGAGCGCCCTTTCTGATTCCCCGAACCACTTTGAAAAGAGGGACGGGCCCAGGACCGAGATGAAGTTCACGCCGGTCTCCCGGGCCAGCGCCTTTGCAAGGAGCGTCTTGCCGGTGCCACTCGGGCCGGTGAAGAGGACGCCTCTCACCGACGTTATACCGAATTGCATGAACTGCTCGGGGTATTTGATCGGCCAGGATATGAGCTCCGTGAGCATCTCCTTGATATGGTCGAGTCCGCCCACATCTTCCCATTTGACGTCGGGAAGCTCTGTAAAAAATTCCCTGGTGGCCGACGGCTGTATGTCCCGGGCGGCTTCGACAAAGTCGCGCATAGTAACCCGCAAGTCTCCAATGAGCTCATTGCGTTCCTCAGGCCTGAGGCTGGCGAGCTTGGGGCTGATCCGCCTCAGCGCCAGCATACCGGCTTCCCTGCAAAGGGAAGCGATATCCGCACCTACATAGCCGTGGGTCATCGAGGCCAAGGTATTCAAGTCCACATCTGCGGCAAGCGCCATGCCCCGCGTGTGGATCTGAAATATCTCGAGCCTGCCGGCCCTATCCGGCACGGGAATAAAGATCTCGCGGTCAAAGCGCCCGGGGCGGCGCAGGGCAGGGTCGAGAAGGCTCGGCATGTTGGTAGCGCCTATCACTATTACCTGTCCTCTTGACACCATGCCATCCATCAGCGCAAGCAGTTGGCCCACCACACGCTTTTCCACATCACCTATAACCTCAGAACGCTTCGGCGCCAGGGCATCCAACTCATCCAGGAAAAGGATGCTCGGAGCCTTTCGCCGGGCCTCGTCAAAGACCTCTCTAAGCCTGGCCTCACTTTCTCCGTAAAACTTGTGCATGACCTCTGGGCCGTTTACATGAATGAAATGAATGCCGCTCTCGCCCGCCACGGCGCGAGCTATCAGTGTCTTGCCCGTTCCGGGAGGGCCGTAAAGCAATATTCCCTTTGGGGGTTCGATACCCAGGCGGACGAAGACTTCGGGGTACTTAAGCGGGAGCTCTATTATCTCTCTTACGAGCCTGACCTGCTGGGCCAACCCGCCTATGTCCTCATAGGTTACCTTGGGAAGAGCGCTCTCGAAGACATCAGGCTTTTGGATGCGGATCAAAGTTCGAGCCGTGATCATGACAGGGCCTGACGGCGCGGTGCCTGTCACCCGGAGAGAGGCCTCTTTTGCGCCGAAAAGGCTGATCGCAACCTTATCCTCGACCGTCACAGGGAGTCCGACGATGTAGCGTTTGAGGAATTCTACGTCTTCCTCGCGATCGAAGGTCGTACCCGGGTCAAGGGGGGTCAGCACTATAGACCCCGCGTCCTTATACGTTGCGGGTGACAAAGTTACTTCCGCATGGAGCGTCGTCCCGGCATTCTCCCGGGTAATCCCGTCCAGCATGATCTCATTCTCGGTGCATTGATTCGATAGGGCAGGTACCAGCCGCGCATAGGTGGTGCGCCTGCCCGTGACTGCCACGATCTCTCCCAGGGTAAGGCCCAGCTGGTCAAACCTCGCCTGGCTTACCCGGACTATTCCTTTCCTGGCATCTTCCAAGAGAGCCTCTACCACGCGTAGTTTCAGCGGCTCGAATTTGTTCCCGGCCATTATGCCGCCTGACTGTTGTGGAATTGACATCCTGTGAGCAACTCCTCGCGATTACACGGATTTCCAGGGCTCTCAAATCTAACCGGCTCCAACCGGCGGCTTTGTCCCGGGGCCATATTGCCCGCCCTGTTGATCCTGTTGTTGGCCTTGCTGCTCCTGGCTTTCACGTTCGAGAATGGCCAGCAGTGCGTCCTTGGAGTGCCTTATGTGCATTCTTGCAATCTCTTCGGCAGATATAACGTCTCCCGAGGCTATGCGTTCAACAATTCCCCTGTGCTCTTCGCACGCTTGCTGCTTTCTTCCCGGGAGCCTGTACCCGATCCTGGTGAAGCTCTCCAGGTATTCGCGCACGCTCGTTATGAGGTTATACAGCCTGGGGCTTTCCGCAGCTCTGTAAATGGCGTCATGAAACTGGACGTGCAGCTTGCCGAAACCTTCTTCGTCCCCGTTATCAAGGGCCTTTTCCATCTTTGCCAGTAAACTGCGAAGGGTTCTGAGATGGGTACCCGATCTGTGGGATGCCGCAAGCTGGGTTGCAAGCCCCTCCAGGACCTCGCGTATTCGGAATATCTCAACAGCATCTTGCGGGGTAAACTTCACCACCACTAGTCCCCTGTAAGGCTCACGCCTGACCAGGCCTTCGGCTTCGAGCTTTCGCAGCGCCTCGCGTACCGGCGTCCTGCTAACATGCATCATCTCCGCCAACCGTCTTTCCACGAGGTGCTCGCCGTGTTTAAGCTCTCCATCCAGAATCATCCGCCTTAATTTCTGAAAGACTCCTTCTCCTGCCGGTTGATACACCACCAATGCCTGGTCGCCGAGAAGTTTCATGTTGCATGCCTCCACTTCGCACGGAAGGTTGAATGAAGTCTGGTATTGCGGTATGCTGTACAACCAGATACACGGGTGGGCTGGCCATTGATCTGCGACGGATACATTCACCGCTGTCCGGGACACAATAACTCTGTGAGTTGTCTTTGGGAATTGTCAGGGTACACTTATGGGGCCCGGGCTATAATGATAATCGGGTAGGTTGATCATCTTGGGTAACCGGCATCCCTCCTCTG
This sequence comes from Bacillota bacterium, assembly GCA_012842565.1. GTDB lineage: Bacteria > Bacillota > SHA-98 > Ch115 > Ch115 > DUSO01. The sequence continues at coordinate 17,463 of DUSO01000048.1, read as the reverse complement.
AGAATAACCGGCGCAAGTTTTACTTCAAATTTGGCTTTGATCTCCTGCCGGTCATAGACCGGTTGTTGCTGGGCAAGTCGTTGTCTGAGATCGCAATTGACCTGGATATCCCAGAACAACGTCTGCATCGATTCATGGAGAGTCGCGAGGCCGCGGAGAGCGGGCCAGTGAGGGCCCCAGTAAGGCCCCGGCCACGCCCGATCTTCGGCCCTTCGGGCCGCGGGCGCCCGCGGAGGAGGTCCACAGCCCGAAAGGTTGGATTACACAGGTCATGAATCTTCTGCATTTCCTAAACCTCTGACCGCTCCGCCCGGTATACTGGTATACCATCGATGCATATATTTCGTCGCTACGGGCTTAATTCCTTCTTTTTATTAGCAATTTTGTTTACGGTTAGCCCATAAATGCCCTGACGTTGCAGGGCGATGCTATGATAGTATTAGGAGTGTCTGGAGCTCTGTCTTAAGGCAATGCTTCATCCGAAGTAGACGACGATGGCTGTGAGGATGGCTATGACTGCAAGCCCGAAGTTGACGAGGCCGTTATTGTGGTTTAGCACGCCGATGTAGGTTGGTATAAAGGCTAGTGCATATAAGAGGGCCGTCCAGGTGAGTACCGTGCTTTTGTATTTCTTCTTGAACGGGACCTGCTCCTTCGCCTCGCCTGAAGGCGTCATATGGGCTCCCCCCTTGAATACATCATTATTACATTTCATATCCGGGCTCCCCTATCCCATAGGATAAGGCTTGCCCATGGGGTTACCAACGTGGGTTACGGCGCCACAAACCAGTTGACCAGGATATAGCCCAGAATCCCGATCACAAATGACTGGATGAGCCCGTATGTCAGGGTCTTGCCTATGATCTTGCCTTCTTCACCCGTGATGCCGGTGGTGCCTGTTCCAAGAGCGACATTCATCGGGCACAGCATATTGCCAATGGCGCCGCCCGTAGTCTGCATGCCGCATACCACGAGTGCACTGATGCCGAGGATCTTTGCGATTTCAATCTGGAATCCGGTGAAGAGGAGGTTGGAGTTAGTATTGCTGCCAGTCATGAATGCCCCGAGAACGCCGATCAATGGGGAGAATACGGCATACGCCCTGCCTGCAAAGTTTGCAACACCGACAGCCAGGAGCTTAACCATGCCCGTCTCAGTCATGACAACGGCCATCATGGACATGGTGAGGAGCGTGATGGTAGTTGGGATGGCTTGTTTCACGACGCTCTTCACCAGCTTTGGCCCGGTCCCGGGCTTCCACACGCCAGCCGCGGCGTAGACGAGGTAGCCCAGGAAGGCTGAGACGAATATCATGGTACCGGGCGCCGTGAGGTACTTGATGGGAGCATAGGCCTTGGACGCCTTGGAGACAAAGCCAAACGTCGTAACGGCTTCAGGGAACCCGAATCCAAACGAGAACCGGTCCAGGATGCCCCGGAGCGGGGTGAGGTAAACACCGAAGACAACGATAATTACCGCCCAGTAAGGGGCAAAGGCAAGGTTGAAGCTGATCTGGGGCTTGCCGCTCCCCGCCTTGGGCTCTTGCCCTGTCAGAGCGCTCCTCGGGGCCTCTACCGGTACACCGGTTCTGTACCAACTGGTGCGGGTCAATAAAAGCCCCACCACCCCGAGTGTTACGAGCCCGGCAGTAAAAGAGGCCACATTTGGGACAACGTTTGCAACTATGTTGAGCATGATTGCCAGGCTTGTTCCGATCACAAGCACAGCTCCCAGACCTTCACGTACACTGCGCCAACCTCCGTAGAGATGTGCGATTGAAAACCCCACCATATAGGCGCAGATCCCCAGGAATATAGCGCTCCAGAAAGCAAGGGCCCTCGGATCAAGCTGGCTCATCCGGACAAGCATTGAGTATGAAGATCCCAGTGATCCGAAGGTGACAGACCAGGAGTGGCCGATCAGAGGTGTTGCGACCGCAATCGGCGGGGGGAACCCGAGGCCTACCAGTAACGGGCCTGTGATGGCGACGGGCATTCCGAACCCCAGCACGCCCTGTACAAATGAAGGGAACACCCACCCCAGTACAAGGAGTTGGATCAGCTTGTTTCCTGCCGTCATGCGGCTGAATGTGCTGGAGATCATGTCAATCGCGCCCGTCAGGGTTACCAGGAAATAGACTACCATCGCTCCCCAGATGATGTAGAGGACGAAGACCGTAGACCACAGGCCTTTGATGCTTGACATGGCAACTAGGTACGAATCGGCCCCGTAGAAGGCATAGGCAATGAGCACACTTATGAACCACGAAAGCGCTCCTGCCTTTCCGCCACTCCACCTGAACTTGACCATCAAGACGAGGATTGCCACTATCGGCAAGAGGGCCATCAGCCAGTTGAGGAAAGTGACCTGCGGCACAACGTTTACCCTCCTTCTTCAGATGGTATGCATGGTTTTCGAACCAGCGTGCTGTGGACTTCAATATTGCGAGACTCACGTTTTCCCACCATTTCCCACCCCCTTACGCCTCTTTTGCCGGGCGATATAGGTACATGGCAACCGTAGCACGTGCAGTCGCTCCTATGGCATACCGGGATCCCGGTATGCCATAGGGCCATCGAATCCGTCCATTTTCCCGGGGTATAGGCCGGCCCCGGATGTCTTGCGAGGGCCAGCCAGTTCCGTGTAAGTGGCTACCCACTACCCGATGAGCGACTACCAGCCTATCACATACTGTTTGTCCCGGGCGGGGCTGGCACCGCCGTGCAGCACACCTGTTTCCGGGTCGATCACGATCATTGTCGTCGCATCAGTGAAGGTTTCCTTGAGATAGGAGATCTTGTGGCCCCTCCGCGCCAGCTCGTCAACTACGTCCTGGGGCACCCCGGGGCTGACGGACATGGCACCGAGTCTCTGGGTGTATGGATAGAAGAGGCTTGGGAAGTTGTATGTCACTGCCTTTGGCCCATCGATTGCGCTCTGGATTTCCATTCCGAATTCAACTACATTTAGGAAAGTCTGCAGCGTATACTGGTCCTGAGTGTCCCCGCCCGGTGTCCCGAATACGGCAAACGGCTTGCCGTCCTTGAGCACCAGGGTAGGCGTTAGGGACGTGCAGGGCCTGGCACCCGGGCGGTATGCCTTGGCCGCGTCAGGATCGGTGAGGTGGAACATCTGCCCTCTGGTTCCCAGGACAAATCCGAGCCCCGGGATGATCGGGGATGAGGTAAACCAGCCCCCGCTCGGGGTTGCAGAGAACATATTCCCATCCTTGTCTATGGCCCTGGTCCCTGTGGTATCATGTGCGTTGACATCCATATAGGCGAGAGCGGCCTGCTCAGAGTAGTTATTGGCATTTTGAGCGACTCTAGTTATGTCCTCTTCCATTGCCTTCTTCCCCTCAAAGGGGAATGGGTCTCCCGGCGTATGCTCATTACGGGCCTTCTTCATGTCGATGAGCTTTGCCCTTTCTTTGGCATATTCCTTGGATAGGAGCCCTTCCTTGGGAACATAGATGAAATCGGGGTCACCATAATATTTATCCTTGTCAGCGTGAGCAAGCTTTGCGGTCTCAGTAATTATATGCCAGTAGTCGGCGGTATTATAACCCAGGGATTTGAGGTCGAAGTTTTCAAGCAGGTTGAGTTGCTGTAGGAAGACAGGTCCCTGGGTCCAGGGGCCACACTTGTAGACCTCATAGCCCTTATAGTTGACGCTCCACGGCTCCCTGATCTTGGCGCTGTATGAGGCGAAGTCCTCAAGCGTGAGGTTACCGGTATGGGCCTCGCCTGTATCGTCCTTGAAGGCATTCTCTGCCTGGAATTTCACTATCTCCTCAGCTATGTCGCCCTTATAGAACCGGTCGCGCACGGCCTTTAATGCCTCGGAGCGGCTCTTCCCCTCAGCCAGAGCCTTTTGCTCCGCTTCTACAAGCCGCTTAAGGGTTCTTGCCAGGTCTTTTTGGACAAATATCTCGCCGAAGTCCGGCACCCTACCGCCCGGCAGGAATACAGCTGCAGAGGTAGGCCATTCTTCCCTGAAGCGCTCTTCCATTCGGATTATATTGTTTCTAAAAGAGTTATACATGGGGAAGCCATCCTCCGCATAGTGGATGGCATCCGCGGCTACCTCTGTGAAGCTCATGGTCCCCCATTTATCGAGGAGGGTAACAACGGCATCTACCACTGCCGGGACGCCCGCAGGCAGGAGGCCGTCTCCAGGGATGGCTGTAATGCCCCTGTCCACAAACCACTGAAAGTCAACGCCCTTGGGCGCGGCCATGTTCCCGTCGATTGAATAGACCTTCTTGTCCCTGGCGGAATATATCAGTATTGGGACCTCGCCACCAAGGCCAAAGAGGTCAAACTCAAGCACCGCCTGGGCAAGGACCATGGCCGCACCGGCATCAAAGGCATTGCCGCCCTTTTCCAAGATTCTGTTGCCTGTATAGGCCGCAAGCCAGTGCCCGCAGGCAACCATGTGGTGGGTGCCAAGTATCGTGGGCCGCGTCAGCGGGTTTGCGGAGCCGGTGCTGCCTGCAGCGATAAGCACCAAGAATATGAGAGTAGTTACCAGAATATAGCGTATATTCATGTTAGTCCTTTCCTCCCCGGTTATAGATTCCGAGACAGGCGAAACCCGTGACATGTTCCCGCCTGCCTCTCGTTTTATTCGGGGGAGCGCTGCGGCTAGAGCCGGCGCTCTTCCCCGACGGTCAAGTCAATATGTTGGCCGATGATGAATGACCAATGATCTGAATACCTCTAGCACTACCATCCTATGGCATACTTGTGGCCGCCCTGATCTCCGGAAGGACTGGCTGCACCATACAGGACGCCGGTTACAGGGTCGATCATGACGACCGTGCTGTTGCCGTTATAGCGATTCTTGCCCTGGCTGATTTTGTGCCCACGCGCCTCGAGTTCTTTGATTACTTCAGGCGGTATGCCCGCGGGGAGGCTAATCCTCCCAGGCGTCCGGCTGTGTGGGTAGAAAAGGCTCGGCATGTTATTGGTTGTGATATGGGGCAGTTCTATAGCCTCTTGAATGTTGTATCCAAAGTCTACGATATGGATGAAATCCTGCAGGGTCACTTGATCCTGTTGGTCTCCGCCCGGCATGCCAATGGCCAAGAACGGTTTCCCGTCCTTCATGACGAGGGTCGGGGTGAGGGAGGTGCTCGGCCTTGCCCCAGGGACGTAGGACTTTGCATGATCGGTACGGTCAGGGTAGAACATCTGGATCCTGGTATTTAGGCAGAACCCCAGCCCTGGGATGATAGGAGACGAAGTAAACCATCCTCCGCTTGGCGTAGCTGAGAATACATTGCCCCATCGGTCTACAGCCCGGGTGCCGGTTGTGTCCATGATCTCGGTTGAGCAAATCATCTTGGAGGTATCAAGGGCCTGCCCAATCTTGGGCGGAGTGTATTTCCCCGGCAGGTAAGGGTAGGTTTCGGGCTTGGGCCTCCCCTCATATTTCCACGGATCTCCCGGAATGTTCTCTGAACTCGCCTTCATCATATCAACGAGTTTAGCCCGCTCCTGGGCATACTCGGTGGAGAGGAGCCCCTTCTTGGGCACGTCGATGAATTCATCATCGCCCAGCCACTCGATCTTATCGGCATGGGCCAGTTTCATGGTCTCGGCCATGACGTGCCAATAGTCAGCTGTACCGTACCCCAACTTCTTGAGGTCAAACTGCTCGAGCAACTTGAGGTGCATCAGGAAGACCGGGCCTTGTGTCCAGGGTCCACACTTATATACATCATAGCCATGGTAGTTTATGTGCCAAGGCTCTCTCAGTTTTGCACTGTAGGTTGCAAAATCTTCCATCGTTAGGTTGCCATAATGCTCCTCGCCAAGGTCGTCCATGAACTTGTTCTCTTGTTGGAACTTGACTATTGCCTCAGCTATATCTCCCTTGTAAAAGCGATCTCGTACCGCCTTCAATGCCTCGCTCCGGCTTTTGCCTTCCGCGAGAGCCTTCTGCTCTGCCTCGCAGAGCTTCCGCCACGTATTGGCAAGGTCTTTGTTGCAGAAAACCTCTCCCACCCTGGGAACTCTATCGTTGGGCAAGAATAGGGCTGCCGAACCAGGCCATTGCTCTCTGAATCGCTGCTCCATCCTGGCAATTGCGCTCTGCATGCCGGGATACATGGGAAAGCCTTCATCAGCCAGGCGTATCGCCTCAGCCGCTATCTCTGTAAAGCTCATCGTCCCGAATTTGTCGAGCAAGAGCACAATAGCATCGCAGACGGCAGGAACCCCCGCGCAGAGTAGCCCGTCGCCTGGGATCTTAGTTATTCCCCGCTCCTGGAACCAGGCCACATCCACGCTTTTCGGTGAAGCGGTGCTGCCGTCAATGGTGTAGACCCTTCGATCTTTGGCCGAGTAGAGGATAATCGGCACTTCTCCGCCGAACCCATAACTTTGGTGCTCTAAGAGGCTTTGGGCAAGGAGCATGGCTGCTCCCGCATCGAAGGCGTTGCCCCCCTTCAGAAGAATGGTATTGCCCACATGGGCCGCAAGGTAATGCCCGCAGGCCACCATTCCATTAGTGCCCATAATCACAGGACGGGCCTGCTCTGAAGCAAGACTCGGGCCGGCGTACCCTACACACAGGATGGTTACTAGGGTTATCATAGTCAGAGCCGCGCGACCTAGATATCCCCTCAAATAGATGGACATTATGATCCTCCTTCCTCGTATCATTTGCTCTGGCCCCTTGCTTCATTCCGCTATAGGCTTGAGGTAATGCCCGACGCCATTTTTTAGAAATTCTTGGTAAGACGGTATCCCTTCGATCACCACTCCCTTCTCAGGATTCATTTCAGATAGCGCTTGGGCGTAGCACATGATTGCAGTAACATGTCGCCCGACACGCTCCTCTATCGGTACGCCCCTTTCGGTATGCTTTTGGACCGTGCGCCCCAGCTTGGAAGCCCACACATATACGTCATCCTTTGCGGTCAACAGGAGATCCACCGTAGCCGGCCCGTGAAGGGGGCCGTGCATGGGACTTGTGGTTTCCATCAGTAGAGCCATTGTATCCGTGCTGTCTCCCCATTCACGATGCGAGAGACCCCGGAGGTTCTTGGGGGATGCTTCGAGCCTGATCTTAATCCCTTGTTCCTCGAGCAGCACCGTAACGTAAGCTGAAAGGTCCATGGCCCTTTCATGTGCGCAGATGGCGTTGACCAGGGGCCTGCACGGCGGGGCCTCGTGAAGGTCTATCGAGATATCCGCATTCTCTTGCTTTATGAGCTGATATATCCCGTAAGCGATCTTGTCGGTAAGGCGGCCGTTGGGATGGCCGGGGTGGCATCTATTCAGGTTTCCGCACTCGGCGCCAGCCAGCTTTTGACCAGACGCATAATGTGTATAGACATCGGGGTCAGGCCACTGGTGTATGGGATTTGTGTTCCTCATCCCGAACCGGAACCACCTCGTTCCGAAGTCTGTCTTGATCTCATACCTGTCAGGGTAACCCTGTCCCGGCTCGGTAGCAGTGTAGCCGCTCTTGTTGGCACGGGGGACTATTATGAGGCGTCCTTTCTTGACGACCGCGTTCTCCACAAGTATTACAGAAGCCAGTAGCCCGGCCGGCTCCACTGGATGGGTTGAACCCAGCACGAGAATGGTCCCTCCGGGTTCCCGGCCCTCCAGGATGTAGACCTCGGTGTCCCCCGGGGTCCCCCTGAGGCCTTTGAAGTAATCGCTAAGCATCACCTGTTTTGTGACTCCAGGACCTGCTACGATTGGTTCGGGTTGCCACTGGCGTATGAAGGCGATAGCTGCAGGTGTGGCATAGAGTGCGCCCAGTACCAGGAGCACGATCGCCCTTCTCACGGCTGCGGGATTTTTCACAGCTACCACCCCCTCACTTGATGCCGAGGAATCGAAGTGTAAATGGAATGAGCACCAGGATGGTCAATACTTGCTCGCGGACATCATCGAGCTCGAACAGGTTCCAGGTGAGGAAGACCATTATGTACGCCACGATTGCCTGGTAGGCCAGGTTTATCAATGAGAATATATTCATAGCAGCTCCTCCTAGACGCCCAAGAACTTTCCTATCGGATTGGCGTAGATCATGAAGAGCAGGGCCTCAATGAAGGTCAGCGCCGCGGGGATAAGGCAGGCCCTGAATACCTTGCCGTACTCCCTTTCTATCCCGACCACCCGTGCCCCAAAGAGCCCTGATAGTGCTGTGGGTGGCACAAGACATCCCAGTGAGAGGAACATCGACACTGCCGATGCAATGATGACGGAGTTCTTGTCAGTAAAGGCCAGCACAAACGGCGGACCTACCACGGCCGATGCCCCGAACGGAACCAGCGGGCCGCATACAAGGGGCGCAGTGATTCCCACGAACGGGTATAGGAACCGCCTGGGGACGGCCATGCTTGCTACCGCTATGAAGCCCCGAAGGCCGGTGAAGGAGAGCACCTGGACCAAGACACCGATTCCCACGAAAAGCCCCAAGACTCCGAGCGCCTTTTTCATGGACCTCCTGGACAGTTCGATTATGTTTATCCTCCTGCCTGTAAACAGGGCGACTATGGCCGAGATGGTGAATGAAAGAGGGGCGCCCGGGTCAACGAACTTAGTAGGCCAGGCCCTTGGCCCAGTCATGAATATGGCCAGGACTATCAGAGGCAAAAACGGTAGCCACCCAGCCGGCGTGCCGGATGTAGTCGACCTGGTGGGGGTAGCCAGTGTGCCAGGGTCAGTACCATGGGCCCCGGCTGCCGCGTTAGTGGTAGCGCTGCCGTGGCCTGGGGGAGCAGGGGAACGGGAAGTGGTCGAACCTGGTGACTCTATCTCCTTTACGACTTCCGCCAAGGTCTCACGCCTTACATATCTCAGCCCAAGATACAGTACGGAAAAAGCCGCCATGGGGAAACATAAGATCGCAAGCGGCAGGTCAAACCCCTCGTAGGGCATGAATACACTGGTCGCGATTATCATGATCATTACATTTATGGGTGGGGCGCTCTGGCCCAGGAGTCCGCCCATGGCCAGGATCGCCGCGGTCTGTATCTTGGGTATGCCCAGCCTCAGGAGGATCGGGGCTACCAGTACACCGGTGCTCAGGACTGCCACCGGAGCAGATCCTGTCAACATGGCCGGGAGCATCACTATTAGCATCAACAAGCACAGGAGAGCCCACGGAGTCCTGTGAAGCTTGAGGATGAGGAGCCTGGTGAGCGCATCGAAGCTACCTGACATCTCAAGCGTTGTAATGAAGACTACGCTTGTTGCGATGACCATCATCAGGTAGAGGAAATAGAAGCTGCCTTCTACCATGTGCCTGATCGGTAGGCCCCTGCCTGACGCCAAAAGGCCCACCGCCCCGGCGATCACCATGACGAGACCTACCGGGAGCTTGCGGTTAAAGCCCAAGTAGAAGGCAATGCCCATTGTAACCAGGATTATTGCATAATATGTCCACATTTAGGCCTTCCTCCTGACTGCTACGTTATTTGAACATCTTCGCCAGGATGTCGTTCAACTCTGTAGTCTTCTCTATCAACAGCAGGGGGATCTTGTGGTCTTGGGTTATCTTGGTAAAGATCCCGTCCTTATTGCCGTCGGACCTCACGATGACGAAATTGCAGCTTGGAGTGACAACCTCTATGAACTTCTGGGAGTTGGGACCCCTTCTGGCTTCCCCGCCAAGGTGCATTCCTATTACGGGCATTTTTCGCTCCTTCGCCAGGGCGAGGAGGTCGCGGGCGCGTTTGACTTCGTCCTCGATGTCCATACCCGCGGCTCCGAGACCTTTACCACTGCCGCCGATTATGATTATCAGGCTCCTGGCATCCCCGATATCCCCTGGCTCGAGTAAAGGGTCGCTTTTCACCGGGATCTTGGCCCGGTCAAGGAATAGCTTGACTACGGCATATTCAGGACTCTGCCCCGGTGCGGTCATGGCGACGGGGAGCGGAAACTTAGGGATACTGGTCTGTGTAAACACAAAGAGGGAGAACCATGCCACAGCTACGACGGCCAGCGAAAGGCCTACGATAAAGATAACTACCCGCGATGCTCCAGACATATTTTGAACTGCCTCCTTGTTCATGGTAATCGCCAGTGCCGACCCTCGTCGGCAGCATCGAAGCCTGAAAATGGACGGCGCATTTTGCCCCCATACGAGCCTGTGGCCTACACCATCGCAATGTGAAAATGAAAAGTCGTCGCGCATTTTCAGGATAGAGCGAGGAATCCTCCCCTGGCTCAATGAGGAGCCTGCGTCACCTCCCTCCCCTCATCGGCCGTGGATTTCTCTCCTCGCAATGGTTGGCATGGTATAGCCTTTGGTTGGTCCCAGCATACCGGGGTTGGCCTCAGCATACCGGTATACTGGTATACCGCTATATCCCTACAATTCAATAGGGCACAGTCTTTGCGCCCCCAGGCGGATCAATTGCTGTAAACAGCTACAAATGGGGTTTGCGGCAAGCCTTGCGACCTCGTTGTAAGTGCCACCTGGTGATGAGGTGTTTCTGTAAACTTGGAGGAGTTGAGTATAGCTCTCTGGTGAGCCGTGTCTTGTGGTGGGACTATGGATGAAACTGTGATCTCTGCGCTCTCTAGTTGACCATGTTTTCTGGCTCATTAATTCTATCTTCTTCACTAAAATCCTTCTTGTTTGAAACCAATTTTGGGGTAATTTTGTAATGACTCTCATATCCCCTTTGGCAGGAGGGGAGCGGGTGGGTTAAGGGCAGGGGCCGGGTGTAGCGCTGGCAACGTGATAGGGCGGCAGGTATGGAGCGCAAGGTTGTGTCCCGAGCTCGGTACGCCTATAATATTAGGTAAGAAGTTTCAGAATCGGATGTCCGAGGATAACGTTAGCGAGGCGATCAGGATGTCTGATCTACTCATGGACATCGATCTGGATTTCTTTTTCGCACCACCTATGTACCATCCTGGAGAGTCCCACCCCGAGCGCTTTAAGCCATGGTTATCACCACAGGATTTCTTGAAGTATCTTGCGGCTGCCGGAATCAAAATGCCGCCAGTTGAAGCAGCCGGGATGGAGGATCACAGGCAGGCATATTTTTGCTGGAAACGGGCCGGGTGCCGGAATGCAATAGTAGTACATTTCGATGCGCATTCTGACTGTTATGGGAGTTTCCCGGAGATCGTTCACTGCGGTAACTTCATTCGCAAGGCACTCAATGAGGGAATCGTCCGGAGGATTGTGTGGGTCCTTCCGGCCTGGTTTTATCATAATCCTGGTCACCCGGTGGCATCTGACGCCCTGAACTCGCTTAAGAGGGGCGCATATCGACCGCTCCCGCTGAAGGTCGTCTCATTCACGGAGCTACCTGCTGCTTCGGGGCTGTCATTTTCAGGTGTAGCTCCTCGCATGGTCACATTAGCATTATCTACCTCCTACGTGCCGGAGTCGGCCTTTGAGAGCCATTTCGTCCCGCTGGCGGGGGCGTTTGGCATAAGTCATTCTGGGGTCCCGTCGGTGGCGTGATATGGTTCCTCCCGGCTCTTGATCTATGGTTGGCGCCCGCAATGCGCGGCGCCAGGTAATGTGCGGTGATGGGGTGATGTGAGGCGAGGTGCCCTTCAGTCATCACCATAGTTGTCGTTTGATGCCCCTCCTCCGAGATGGCGAATCCAGAGAAAACGTCTACCACAACAAAGCAATTGTAATTTGACCCAGGAGCATGGTGACTGCGTTGGGGTTGTCCCGCATTCGCGCCGGGAGGATGGCCGCGTATGCTGGGCGGGAGCGTTTCCGCGGCGTGCCCAACAGGCGGCCGCGTGTCTTGGGCGGGGCATTCCTTGATGAGAATCCCGGGGTGAGTTTTATAATAAGACTCGTTTTGCATCCGTAAAAAATTTTTCTCCATAAAGAAGGATTTTTAATGATTGCGGAGAATAAGAGCAATAACAATGAAAGTAAGTTACATAGTCGAGCTAGCAGCGGTGTCATCTCTGTCCTGTAAGAAGGTTTGGAAATGCATGGCCTGAGCAGCGGGTCGCAGACCTGCACAGAACGCCTCCGTGAAATGAAGGGTTCCCTGAGAAACTCGGAGGAACAGGTTGCGAATTACATATTGCTCCATCATGATGAGATAATCCGGCTCCCCATCACAGAGCTTGCCGAGCGCGCCGGGGTGAGCGAGGCTACCGTCGTAAGGATGTGTCAGAAGCTCGGCTACCGTGGGTTCCAGGAGTTAAAGATAGCTCTGGCGCTCGAGCTGGTCACACCTATTCAGTCGGTGCATGAGGAGATATCGCCCGACGATAGCCTTGATGTAGCCATTGAAAAGGTATTCAAGGGAAACATGCTTGCCATCGAGAGCACGCTGAAGATATTGTCTACGAACGAGATGAAGCGAGCGATAGACGTCCTGGCGGAGGCGAAGAAGATCGAGATATATGGGGTCGGGGGCTCTGCTGCCGTGGCGATGGATGCCGGGCACAAGTTCATGAAGACCGGCATTCCCTGTGTGGTCTATACGGATCCTCACATGCAGGTGATGTCGGGGAGCCTCCTGTACCCGGGGTGTGTTGCGATAGGTGTGTCCCATTCAGGGAGCAGCAAGGACATCATAGAGGCGTTGGAGGTCGCCAAGAAGGCTGGGGCGACCACGATCTCTATAACGAACTATGCGAAATCCCCCATCGACCGGGTGTCGGACATCAAGCTTACGACGGTTTCAAAGGAGACGAGTTACCGGACGGAAGGGACGGCGTCTCGGATAGCGCAGCTGTGCATCATTGATGCGCTCTTTGTCGGGGTAGGCCTGAAACGGGCCGGAGAGATAGTAACGAACATCCAAAAGACACGCCAGGCTGTTGTAGCCAAGCATTACTAGAAGCATCCCGCAGAAAACACACACGAGACATCCTGCAAAAATTGGAAGAATCCCGCAGAAATCAGCTATACCGGACGGCTCAGCTCTGTATCCACGGGCAGACGCACAACAGACGCACAGATGTCGTCCCAGGGTGGTCACATCCCATTGAAGAGGAGGTAGTGGACACCTTGGATGTACCGTTCAATGTCTCGCTAGACCTGAAGACAGGTGAGATGAAGCCTGAAGGCATTATGGTTGTTCGCAGGCTGAGCCAGATGCGGGGCGCCTTTCAGGACCACGACGCGGCCGAACGCATGGTCGCCGAGAGCGATCCCGTCATCTACCGGGTCTACAATGTGGTGGTGCCTGAGGAGTCGGGCCAGCTCCAGTTTTGTACCAGTATCATCTACCCCGGCCGCGTAGGCGACGAATACTTCATGACCAAGGGGCACTTCCACCAGAAGATCGAGACGGCTGAGGTCTACCTTACTCTGCAGGGCCAGGGCTTGCTCTTGATGCAATCCGACGACGGCAGAGTGGCAACGCTCGACATGTTTCCAGGTTCTACCTCATATATCCCACCCCGTTGGGCTCATCGCTCTATCAACGTAGGTTCGGTGCCACTCGTGCTCTACGCAGTATACCCCGGAGATGCCGGGCACAACTACGGGATTATCGAGGAGAAGGGATTCTCCAAGATCGTCGTAGCCGGGCCCTGCGGTCCTGTTGTGATGAACAATCCACGGTACTCAGGCTGATAGCGCCGGGATCGCCCTGGCGGTGCCGGGAACGGTGGGCGGTCACTCACCTCAAGGATAGCGAGGTGCAAGGGATGTTTCGCGGAGGATATCTGGGAAAGCTTCTGCGGGTCAACCTCTCGGATAATACATATAAAGTGGAGCCAATTGACCCTGCCATCCAGCGCCGTTACCTGGGCGGCAGGGGAGTGGCGGCCAGGTACTACCTCGATGAGCTGGCGCCCGACATTGACCCCGAGGGCCCCGCAAACAAACTGATTTTCTTCACCGGCCCCTTGACCGGTGCGCCCCTTCCATCTAGCTGCAAATTTCAGTGTGCCACAGTCTCTCCGGAGACGGGGCACTATCTCTGTTCCAATTGCGGGGGGGACGCGGGGCACCAGCTGAAATTTGCGGGCTACGATGGCTTGATTATCGAAGGTACGGCCAAGGCACCGGTCTATATCTGGATAGATGACAACCGGGTGGAGATAAGAAATGCCGAGCATCTCTCCGGACTCAAGGTAAGCGATACGATTGAACGGCTAAAAGAGGAGCTTGGCAACTCAAGGATCAGCACCATGGTCGCGGGCCCTGCAGCCGAGCGCCGGGTGAAATTCTGCGGCATTCAGGCAGACGGCAGGAGCTTCGGGCGCGGCGGGGCTGGCACAGTCATGGCCAGCAAGAGCCTCAAGGCCATAGCCATTCATGGAACGGGCAGGGTCCCGGTTGCCGAACCTGATCTCCTTTCGGAAGTGTCCCGGGCCGCAGTAAAGCATGCCAGGGAGACAAAGGCCACTCACACCAAGTTTGGCACGGCACAATACACCGGCCCCATGAACGCACTTGGGTGCTACCCGACGAGAAACTTCCAGACAGCAGTATTCGATGGCATCGAGACGATCAGCGCCGAGTACATGGCAGAGCACTACAAGGTCAAGAACCTGGCATGCTATCGATGTCCTGTCGCATGCGCACAGCTTTGCGAGGTGAGAGAGGGGAAGTACAAGGGTCTTCAGTCAGACCCTGAATATGAGAGCATCGGGACCCTCGGTGCTCAGTGCGGCGTCTCTGACTTCGGTGCCATAGTCGCGGCTAACGCCTTGTGCGATGAATATGGTATTGACACCATGTCCTGCGGGACGATAATCGCCTATGCCATGGAGCTATTTGAACGCGGCATTATCTCCAAACAGGATACAGGTGGGATAGAGCTGAGGTTCGGGAATAGCGAGGCTCTCCTGGATACGATCGAGAAGATAGCTGTGAGGGAAGGGATAGGCGATATCCTGGGTGAGGGGTTCAAGGGACTTGCGAGGCGATTTCCAGATACCATGGACTTCATGATGCAATGCAAGTGGATGCCCTTCGCGGCTTATGAGCCCAGGGGCTTTCACGGCATCGGCCTTTCCTATGGAACCTCCAGCCGTGGCGCATGCCATAATGTCGGCGGCTGGACCATACGCGATGAACTCCTCACGGGACAATATGACAGGTTTGCGGTGGTGGGCAAGGGGAAGCTGGTCAAGCAGATACAAGATGTAAGGGCTTACATAGACTCGCTGGGCATTTGCACCGTTGTCCGGAGCAGTCTCGGCTTTACCGATTCCCCTAAGGGGAAGGTGCTGGAGTATGTGACCGGGGTGGACTTTACCCCGGAGCTCATGGAAATCGGGGAGAGGATATACACCCTTGAGAGGCTGATCCTGGTAAGAGAAGGTATACGGCGTCGCGATGACCTCCTGCCGGGCCGTATTACAAGGGATGCCCTCCCGGAGGGGCCCGCCAGGGGCAAGATCCTCACGGACGAAATGTACCGGGTGATGCTTGATGAATATTATGCTGCGCGAGGGTGGGACCAGGACGGAATCCCGACAAGACAGAGATTGGAGGACCTGGGATTTGAAGAGGAAATAGTGGAGCGGGCCCGGGATTACCTGGTCGAAGGCAAATAGCAACTCTATGGGTCGGGTACTCTGTTGTGAGGCTATTTACATTGGAGATCGGGGAGAGAGGTCTTGTGGCATATAGAGTTCTCGTGACTCCGAGGTCATTTGGGGCAGGCTCCGACGAACCAATCCGGATCCTGGAGGAAGCAGGATGCGAGGTAGTATGGGCCACGGGCAATAGTCCTCTCACCGAAGATGAGTTGCTCGGCCAGGTAAGGGGCATTGACGGGATGATCGTGGGGTTGGATCAGGTCTCGAGCAGGGTTATCGCTGCCGCTGACAGGCTGAGGGTAATTTCCAAATACGGGGTCGGGCTTAACAACATCGACTTACAGGAAGCCCGGTCAAGGGGAATAGTAGTCACCTATACGCCCAATGCAAATACCGAGGCGGTAGCCGACCTCACGATGGGGCTTCTCCTTGCGTGCGCTCGCAAGATACCAATGGCAGACAGGAGTGTCCGGAGCGGGGAATGGCGGCGCTTCATCGGTTCGGCCGTATGGAAAAAGACCATAGGCATAGTGGGCACAGGCCGGATAGGCAGGGCGGTAGTCAGGCGTGCTACCGGCTTCAACATGAGAATACTCTGCTGCGACAAGGTGGAAGATCCGGCGTTTGCCGCCCATTATCGAGCGGAATATGTACCTCTGGATGATTTACTACGGGAATCGGATTACGTGACTTTGCATGTGCCCCTGACGGAGGAGACCGCCGGGTTTATTGGCAGCAGGGAGTTCTCTCTCATGAAGAAGACGGCTTTTCTCATCAATACTGCGCGCGGCGAGGTGGTGGATGAGGAGGCCCTCTATCATGCTCTGTCAACGGGCCGGATTGCCGGGGCGGCGCTGGATGTGTTTTGTTCGGAACCACCAACCGGGTCGAGACTGCTCTCTTTGGATAACGTGGTGCTTACGCCTCACATGGGTGCCCACGCAGTAGAGGCGATAATCGAGATGGGGCTCGCGGCATCGCGGAACGTGATTGCGGTACTGAGGGGAGAGGAACCGGAGGCTGTGGCACGATGAAATCGCTCCGGGCTTTCATTCGCGGTATCCCATGAGGATGGGGTCCACTTGGAAAACGTTGAGAGGGGGAGACGTACGGTGGGATTCAATGGTAAGACGGTCATTGTAACCGGGGCCGGTCTTGGCATAGGAAGGGCTACAGCCATGCTCTTCGGGCGACAGGGCGCCAAGGTCGCTGTGTTTGACGTGAATCCCGCAGACGGAGGGGAAACAGTCCGGCTGGTCAAGGAGGCCGGCGGGGAGGCACAGTTCTTTGAAGTGGATATCAGTGATGAGTCGAGTGTGGAGGATGCGGTGGGCAGGGTAGAACAGGTCTATGGCCGGGTGGACATCCTCGTCAACAATGCCGGAGTCTACACCAAGGGTAACCTGCTTGATACCAGTCTGGCGGACTGGCAGAGGGTCCTTGCCGTGAATCTCACCGGGGCTTTCCTCTGTTCGAAGAGCTGTGCCAGTAGGATGGTCAGGCAGGGCGGCGGCGTGATCGTCAATGTTGCATCTGAGGCTGGTCTTGTGGGGATAAAGGGACAAGTTGCATACAACGTTTCAAAGGCAGGCGTGATCGCCCTGACCCGTAGTTCGGCTGTAGACTTTGCTGAGTTTGGGATAAGGGTAAACTGCGTTTGTCCCGGGACTACCGAGACATCCCTGGTCCAGAATGCGTTGAAGAAGGAAGCCGACCCGGTTGCGGCGCGGAGGGCACTTGAGAGCTGCCGTCCTGCCAACAGGCTCGGCCGCCCTGAGGAAATTGCAGCGGCGATTGCGTTCCTGGCCTCAGATGATGTCGCATATGCGACTGGTTCAGTGCTCTCGGTAGACGGCGGTTATACGGCCCAGTAGATTAAGCTGGAGGCGGAGACAGTGAGAACTGACCTGGTCAGGATCTGCGTAATCGGCGCCGGCCGCGCTGGGATGGTCCACGCGAGAAACCTGAAAGACAAGATTCCGCATGCGGCGCTTGT